>NZ_JAMYNH010000039.1:0-30032 GCF_040318975.1 Mesorhizobium sp. M0983
CCGTGTGTCCGCCGCTCCGCTAAACACGGGGGCTGCGCGGCGGACACGCCGACGTCACAGCTACTGCCACGCCATTTTTGCAGAACTTGACGCACACAACTTTGATTTCCCTAACCAAATAGGTTTGACTCGCTCTACGATGTGCGGATTACTGGCTGGGGTAACATGGTAACAACCCTCAGCTGTTTCGTCGATTGCTGCCACACTAGCAGAGTTGGTGAACAAGACTGTGTTTTAGGTCGCGAGTCTAGGCCACGCGCCCGCTGCCGTTCAATTTTTCCGCCAACGCCTGCGTCTCTGTCGCGCTTTTTGGATGGCATTTTTTGTGCACGGCCGCGCCGTTTTCGATCGACGTCGGTCCGCCCTTGCCGTGTTCTTCGATATGGTGAATTTCGACCTCGCGCCAGTTCATCGCCACGTCGCACACCGCGCATTGTTTTTTCTGGCGGTAGAATAGAACGCTGCGTTCCAGTTCACCGTAAAGCCGCACCGGGTCCTTAGGCTGCAGTGGCTGAAGGCTCCCCAACATCTTCTCCTGATAGAAACGATGCCGCTGGCCGATCGTGTCTCCTCGATCCGAATTGACGCGTGTCCATTGCGCATACTGCGACCAGTACTCGCTCGGCGTGGGGGCCTTCCTCGTCAGATTTCCTTCGGCGACCGCTGCCAAAAACTTGTCTAGCGCTTCCGGTAAGCGGCCTTCCCAGCTGCGCACATAGTCGTCCCATAGCGTGTCAGTGAGCAACACGAGGTGGATCGCGTCATGCCCGCGCAACTTTGCGTGCTTTCCAGGCTGGATCAGTTGGGCAAGCTTGTCGAGAATGGCGACCAGGCGAGATGCACCATCGGAAGCAGAATCGAAATCGAGATTCTGGTAATAGAAATCATCCAACGCCTGCGCGTTGATGTCACAATAGCTATCTGCGCCACTTTCCCGCCGATGGAAGAATAGCACAGCAATCTGCGCCGCGAGCTGCCGGGTCTTGCCACGATCCTGCCCAGGCTTCATGCCCAACGAGCGCACGAAGAAATCGTGGCCGGGATAGCGTACCAGTTCGGGCTTACCACCGATCTGCAATATGAAATCCGTGAAGTTGCCGGGGAACGCGTCCCGCCTCTCCTGCGCGCTTAGCGGTACGCCGCCCTGCAACCGGACAAAAAGGTCCCTTACCTCGTTGGCGTCTTTCGTCTCGATCTTCGCCACGGGAATCGAGGCATCGAGGAAGCGCGCCTGCAGTTCCTCACCCAAACGCTCAAAGTTCTTATGCGCCCAATGGCATGGCTGATTTTGGATGAAGCCAGGGAACTTGGCAGCCGCCGCGTCCACTACAGGATCGAACAACTTGAATGCACCTTGCGCGAACTCGCTCAGCGCGTTTATCCGTTGCTGACCGTCGATCACTTCGAGCCCCTCGGTTTTCATACCCGCGACACTCTTCGAAACATGATGCAGGTAGATGCGAGGCAAGGGATAACCGCGCAGCACGGAATCGATCAGTTTCTTCTTCTGCGTTGAATTCCAGACGATACCCCGCTGATATTCTGGATTCGCTTTCAGCATCTGTTCCTTGTGTAACTCGACAAGGTCCCCAACCGTCATGGTCTCCGATTTAGCTTTCACGATTTGCCCCCAAACTTCAAGATGCGTTACGACCGCGCTGTTAATTCTGCAGATGTCTAAGTTGCCCTATATAGCAGTACGTGATCTATGCCTGCTCGTATTTTGAGACCACTTTGAGCGCGAGCAATAGCGCGTCCGTCGCCGTGATTGCCCCCTGAACATCATACCGCTCCAATTGAGGAGTGCCGCCGTGCGAAAGCCGATTTAGGAGAATTTCAACATACATTTGAAGATTATCGAGCACATCGCGATATGCAGATTGGCTGCTCTTGTTGCTCCAATCCCTCGCTGCCCTGTAGAAATCTGAAAAAGCGATCTTTTCGCTATCGACCTGGTATTTCACCCCGATTCTCTTTTCTTCGCAGAACTCGCGAATTGCACGCTCTGCTGCAATCCGAGTGGCATTCCCAGCGGCATTGATATGTCCATCGGCAAGGAACTGCTTGGCCAAATGCATGGCTTCTTTCGCGGCGCTCGAACTCACTGGAAGTGGCGTCGGCGGCGTCGTGAGATTTCCTCCCGGATGAAGCACTGAGTAGGTCCAAAAGCGGTCTGCCTGATGCCTGCGGTGATAGCTGCGGGTCATATCGAACCACAGGCGGTCATGTGTGAGAATGATGATTTGCCAGTCCTTGAACTTGTCGGCTAGAAGATCGAGAACAGGCAAGCGGTTCGACTGGTCGAGACCGACGATCACATCATCGAGCACCATGAGCTTCGGCACGTCCGTGAGCGTCGTTTCACCGCACAGCTTTCGTCCTGCAAAGTATATGGCCAGCGCTAGCGCCGACTGACGCGCCTCATTCAGTGACAAATGCGGTGTATCGAGGTCCTCACCATTGAACTTGATCAAAGGCGTGACTTTTTTACCATCGAAGTCCCTGTGCCTCACCGGCCATTCCGTATTGTAGGTAAGTCTTGGAAAGCTGAGACTTTCCAGCTTGATGTCCTGCCAATGCAGAGCGGCGAGCATATCGTTTACCAGCGGCACCATCGCATCGAGCGCCTCGCCGAGACCTGAATTGAAGCTGGTCCGAAAACTGTTTCGCTCGTCCGCGTCGCGGCCGACGGACAAGTTGTAGCGGGGTGGCGAGATGTGGCGTTCAAGCACACGCCAAAGCTCTCTTAATGCCTCTTGCGAGCCCTCGTGCGTGGCCTGATAGTCCCTCAACGCGCCATGCACACACACGTCGAAAAGATTGATCGCGCCAGTGCTGTGACGGAAATTGGTTTCCAGAAGCGCGCGATAATCGAGGAACGCCTTTCGGTACCCCGCGCCGAACACACGTTCGCTTCGCGCTGCACCGGGGTCGCACGGATGACGGTTCGAATTCCATCGCTCGACCACGTCGTCTGAAAACTCGATCTCCACCCAGGTCTCGTCGGCGAAATTTGGACTGAAGAGATTTACGCTGTCTTCAAGCCGCTTGCGCCGTTGGGCGGGGTTTCGCTCAGTTACGGAGAAGAAGCCGTCGAGCGCATGGAAAATAGTAGACTTGCCGGAGCCGTTTTCGCCAAAGATCACAGCGTTTTTGCCCCCGAAAGGGATGGAGACTGTGGAGGGTCCAGGGAACGCGCGGAAATTGGAAAGCCGCAATTCCTTAATGCGAGGAGGAGGAGGAGGCGGAGGTGCGGCGCCTGCCTCCTGCACAGAATCCGCCAGTTCGCCTGCGATTGTTTCCCACCCGTTTGTCATTACCCCTTCCCCTCGATAGTCCGCACTACGTCGAGAGTCTGGAGGTCGGAAAGCATCACGCGAAGCGGCTGGGCGGGGGCGAGGTGTTGGCGAGCGAAGGCTTCGGCCGCCCGGATGAGCGCTTCGCCCTTGAGGCCGGCGAGCGCGCCGAGGCCCGCGTCAACCGCCGCGTCGAACAGCTTGAGACGGCGCGCGTGGAGATCGTCGGAGAAGTAAAGCTCGTAGACGAGGCCGTTGAGGAGTTGTTCGACAGCGGGGTGCTGCTCTGCTGAAAGAACAGCCACAAGCGCATCTATAACCGTTCGCTGTGCTTCGGTGACACGTGCGATCGGCACGCTTTGCATTACTTCGGAAAAAGCGCGTAGATAGCCACCACGGATCGCGTTAGAGACCTGCCTGTAATACCATTCGATCAGATTGCTATTTAGAACAGCGGTCATCCAGCGTTCGGTGGTAGGAATAAAGTAGCAAGTGTTCGCGCCGTAGGCGCATGACTCATCCCATGCGAAGCTCTGATGTTCGTAGATGTCCGGGTAGACAATCTTGGTAGTTTCGAACTCTCGCCAGTAAGCGATGTTATCTTGAATTTCGAACCACTTGTAAGGACCGGCTTTCCGCCCCGGCCACTCGCCACCTTTCCAGTCGCGAGGCTTCGGTTCCAGCGCCTTGCGAAATTGCTCCAGGTGCCGCTTCACCTCGGGATAGCGATCTATATCGATGCCCCTTCGCGTGAAGATCAGCCACAAATCCTGCGGCTCCACCCGCCAGCGCTTGATGTCCCGCCCACGCAGGAAGGGCTGGATGATCTCCGCGCTCTTCGGATCGGCGGCGATCAGTTGTGCGCGCGTGGCGCCGTCGATCACAAAGGCCTCGTTGTATCCCGTCAGAATGCCGCGATAGAATCGCCCCTCGACATAGTCGCCTAGTGGCACGCCCACAGCGCGGATGCGGGCGAGCAGGTCGCGTTTCACCGTCGGCTCGATCTGCCAGCCGCCTTTCTCCAGCGCCGACTGGGGCATGTCGAAACCTGCGCTTTCCACCAGCGCGGGGAAGTGCCAGATCTCGGCGCTTTCGCCCAGACCTTGCCAGTTGAGCGCACGGAAGCGGTCTTCCGGCTTCGGCCCGGGATGGGCACGGCGCTCGGCAACAATGATGGTGGGGTACGCGATGGCATCGAACACATCGGCATCGCCGAAGTCGATCAACAGATGGATCCGCGCATTGACGTTCATCCAATGGCGCAGGTTCTCGCCATATTTGGCGCGGTACCACTTGTTGGACGTGATGTAGCTGAATGCGCCGCCGGGCTTCAGAAGGCGCATTCCGCGTTCGATGAAATAGACGAACAAGTCGGCCGTGCCGGCATAGCTGCCGAGCGGCTGGCCCTTGCGGTCCTTCTCACCGTAGATCTTCTGCAGGACGGGCTTTTGATCGGTGATCTTCTCCTGCCTTACGTAGGGCGGGTTGCCGATCACTATGTCGAACCCGTCATGAAGCTGGAATACCCATAGCGGATCGAAGAAAGGCGCGCTGGCGTTCTGGTCGAACGGGTTCCAGGCGGCCGCCCTCTGCGCATCTTCATGTGGGAGCGAGTGTTCCGCCTCAAGGATTTCGGAGAGTTCGTCGCGGTATTGCTGGATCAGATCTCGGTACTTGCGCTTGGTGCGCATAGTTCGCGCGCCGAAGTGGCGTTGGGTGGCGTCCTCGATCAACCTCTCCAGTTCGCCGATGCGCCTGTTCGCGAACAAGTCATTCTGCTTCGGTCGGTCGAGCGGTATCAGGCTGTTCGCGGCGACGAGCTTGGTTTCGAGGTTCGGTAGAGGCTTGATGCCCAGGTTCGGACGGTCCGGGTGCAGCTTCTGCTCGACGGCAAGACTGATGAAGAAGCGCAGCTTGGCGATGAGGATGGCGATCGGCTGAATGTCCGACCCGAAAAGGCACTTCTCGATCAGATGCAGCTTGCGGACGTAATCGGCAAGTTCGTTGTCGGCGAATTCCTCGTCGAACGCCTTCAGCGCCGCCTCGGCCTCCTCCAACTCGGTCTCACGCCGCGTGATGTCATAGTTGCGGGCATCTGCGATCCGGCGTTGCAACGGGGCGCGCAGCGCCGCCTTCCACCGTACATTGTCCGGGTCCAGCCGACGCAGGATTTCCATCAGCGCCTGCAACATCCCCATTGGGAACGCACCCGAACCGCAGGCAGGATCGAGTATCTTCAGATCTTCGATAGCGGCGATGAGGGCGTCTCGTTCTCTATCCGAGAAATCCGGCACGGGCGCTGCGGGATCGAGCAGGGCATGAACACGGGCACTTACAAGCCTCGCCCCCTCAGGCGAGATATTCGGCTGGGGCTGGCTACGCTCCATTGCTAATTCGCCAGGAGCGGGCCCGAAATCGAAAGCTTCGCTCTTTGGCCGAATGCCACCTGCCTCTGGCTTGGACGCCCCGAGCGCACGGGTAAACTGATGTGCGAGCGTCTCCCGCACCATGAAATCGACAACGTAACGCGGCGTATAGAACGAGCCCGACATTTTCCGCGCCGAAGAGCTCGTTTCAGGATTGTATGACGCGAGCAAGTTTTCGAATACCTTGCCTAGTAGCTCTGGATCGAGTGCCACTTCCTCCTCGACCGAAGTGTTCTCCTCGACGGTGAAGACATAATCGTCGAACAGCGTGAACAGGCCGCGCGCGCTATAGCTCTTGCCTCTGGTTTCATAGTCGGCGTTGAGATCCACGTTCTCCGGCCCGCCAAAGAAGATGCGGTTGGGTATACGCAGCGGGTTTTTCGGGTGGTCTGAAAAGCCGTCCACCCGTAGCCGCTTGCTGTCGCTTATTCCCTTGAGGCTCGGATCGCGAACGAGATCGCGCTCGGTTAGCTCCCGGTCGAGGCATTCGAATAGGCCGCCGTTGAGAAACGGCACTTTGCGGAACAGGGCGAGCGCCGAGTCCGGATCTGCGAACAAGTCCTGATAGCGATAGACGTTGTGCACCAGGTAATGTGCATCCTGCCCGCCGTCAGTGTTTTTCGAGCGCCATTTGCGTCCCTCGCCCATTTCGGTATTGAGCGTGGCGAAGAATAGATTTTGCAGAACAGCGCGGTAGTAATTGCCATCGTCAGTCGCCTTGCCAGGATCGGAGTTCAGCAGCCCGCGCACGTCCTCCAGGCGGAATAGTTCTGCCGGGAGAAGGCCGCGTTCCTTGATGAACCAGCAGAAGATGACCCGCGTCAGGAGGCGAATAAGCGGCACTTCCGTCTTCGAGCCAGCACCTTCGGGAAAGGTGACGAGGCCCCGCGACCAAAAGAACCAGTTGCTCAGTTCCTTATAGAAAGCCTCGTTGAGTGTTTTAGTCGAAAGCGCGGCTTGCCAGCCGTCGTGCAGTTCACCGAAGTTGGACGGACGGGGGCGCATGGCCTGCCAGTCCAGCTTCGCAAGAATGCTCAGATGGCCGCGATGGGGCCGCTCGGTTGAGACATTGAGGATGACCGAGATGCGGCCCGTTTGAACCTCGCGGCTGGCATCGCGTTTGTGCTGCCGCCGCTCGCTTACTGCCAGCGAGATATGGCTGCCGCACCGGAACAGCACGACGACAGGCATCGGGAACAACGTATTGATCGCCCGCGTAATCCCGGCGAGTGCCGAACGCTTCCACTCGTCACCTTCGAGAGCGACGGCGAGAAAGACATAGCTATCAATAATCGAGCGGCCATAGCGCTCGCCCAAGTCGATCGTGCCCTGGTCGCGGCCGAGCATCGGGATCTCATCGTTGGTCAGCTGGAAAAGAAAGCGCACTTCCCGCCACTTGCGGAAATACGCCGCAGCGCGCCCCAGCCTGCCTTCGTGGTCGAGTGCTTCGGCGAAAGTCGCTGGATTGCCGTCGAGCGGGATGGTCTTGCCGCTCCGATAGCCGAGCGCTTCGAATAGCCCACGCCCCGCCTGCTCAAGCGGCTGATCCGCGAGGGCGCGAATCGCGCTATCGATGCTACGGATTTCCGTCACACAGGACTCCCGCCGGCCGGATGATCAGCCATGTGATCAGATCGTATTCGGAACCAGCGCGAGCCTGAGCCGTCTCATCCGCAACCCGGGCTCCACGCCCGATGCCCAGCGAGGCGAGCGCCCGCTTAGCTGACATTTCGCCGATGGAATCCACGGCGGCCGCGATCAGAGTGTCGTAACGCTCCAGCTTCTCGCCCTGTTCGGTCTCTCTGTCGAAGGCGTTGCACAGAGCTTCGAACGGCCCGGTACGGCCAAGGCTGAGCGCGCGCCATGCTTCCAATATTGGCTTCGGCTGGCCGAAAGCGAAGCGCACCGCGACGTTGTCCTTCATATAGACCAAGTAATAAGGGTCGAGTGGGTT
Source organism: Mesorhizobium sp. M0983 (assembly GCF_040318975.1). Lineage (NCBI taxonomy): Bacteria > Pseudomonadati > Pseudomonadota > Alphaproteobacteria > Hyphomicrobiales > Phyllobacteriaceae > Mesorhizobium > Mesorhizobium sp. M0983. Next base: position 7,677 of record NZ_JAMYNH010000039.1, read on the forward strand.
GACCTTCATCTGCTCCGAGTTGGGATTGGGCGGGCGGCGACGAAGGCAGAAGATCGCGCCGGGATCAAGCGCACCGCCCTCGACGTCGTTCGGCACGATGGCATGAAGGCCGAGCGGGGCATCGCGCAACGCCTGCTCGTTGGCGCGCGCAAAGCCAAGCAGATCGGCGCGGAAATCGTCGAGTGCGAAATCGGCTAAGGTCACCCCGCCGCCGCTTTCCTCCAGGTCGAACACTTCGTCTTTCAGCCGGAGCATTTGCTCGTCCCGCCAGCGCAAGTCGCCTTCGGCTTCCGTCTTCTTGTTGAGCAGATCGTCGTCACCGGTCGCAGAAAGATCGACTAGCCGCATCCGCGCCTCGACCCGGCCCCTAAGCCCAAGATACTTGTTAAGTTCTTCGGTCGGCCAGAAATTGACCATTTGGATCGTATCGTTGAGGCTGCCGATGCGATCGATCCGACCAAAACGCTGGATCAGACGCACGGGGTTCCAATGGATGTCCACATTCACCAACAGGTCCGCATCTTGAAGGTTCTGACCTTCGGAGATGCAGTCCGTCGCGATTAGCAGGTCGATCTCGCTGGCCTGGTCCACATTCTTCATGTCCGCTCGACGCTTCGCTCTCGGAGCGAAATTGACAAGAATGTCCTGGAAATGCGCCCGCCCGAAGGTCGCCTTGCAATCCGTGCCTGTAACCAGCGCGGCCTCTAGCCCCAGTTCTCGCGCCAGCGGCACAAGCTGCTCGTAAAGATACCTGGCCGTGTCAGTGTAGGCCGTAAAAAGTATGATCTTGCGGTTGGCCTCGCCGTTCCGGTTCGTCGAAGGGTTGGCGGCCTTGTCGCGGAGGATCTCGGCGAGCTTCTCTAGTTTGGCATCCCGCTTGGGAGTCACCAGCCGCGCCGCGTCGGCGAGCCCGACGATGCGCTCCCTGTCGCGTTCCAAAGTCCCCTTCCACCGCTGGCGGTCGATGTGAGCCAATTTGTATTTCAGTGCACCGCCAACCTCAAAGGCTTCCTCCAACTCCTCGTCGAGCTCGTCCTCGTCGCTTAACTCGGAATCGACAGAAGCTGCTTCGTCATATGCGTCCAGTTCGCGAATACGCTGATCGATCCGGTCGATCATTCGTTCCATCGTGAGGCAGAACGAATTGACCGAGCTTTCCAGTCGCTTGAGGAAGCCGGACTTCATCATGGCGATCAGGTAGCGCTCGCGGTTGCCCTGATCGAAGTTGCCCCCCTTGTCATAGAGATGGTGATACTCGGGCAGCACGAAAACGAGGGGACTATAGAGCGCCAGCTCCAGTCCGTTTATCCTATCGTCAACCGCCTCGAACGAAGGGAAACTACCCTTGGTGTCTATAATGGAGAACACAGAAACGGGGGCGACGCGTTTCGGGAAGCTGCCGATTCGCTCCATCGACGCGGCGTAATGGCGCTCCACATGCTGGCGCGAACGCGCGATGGTGATGCCGTCCAAGAGACCGAACAGCGCGGGCGGAAGAGAAGTCAGCAGGACGGCGGCATCCCGATCGCCTCGCTTTGCCCATTCGATGAACCGGCGTTGGGCGGTGCCGATTAGCCCCGAAAGGTTGGGAACGCCAACCTCGGCGAAGCCGTCGTTTTTGTCAGCTGAGATGAGATCGAGCTGCGCCTTGAGGTCGCTCAGATTATTGTTTACGGGAGTGGCGGAGAGCAACAAGACCTTTGTTTTCAGCCCGGTCTTGACAATGTCATCCATCAGCCGCTCGTAACGAGTCTTGCGACCAGAGCCGCTTCGATTGCGCGACGCATTCCGGAAGTTGTGGGACTCGTCGATGACGACGAGATCGTAGTTGCCCCACTCGATCTTTGAGAGATCGATGTCGCCGACCTTTCCTTGCTCACGCGAAAGGTCGGTGTGGGAGAGCACTGTGTATCCGAGCCGGTCGGCGCGCAGCGGATTAAGTTCGCTGTTGTTGCCTGCGAGAAAGTCCGTCCAGTTCTCCCGCAGCTTCTTGGGGCACAGCACCAGGACGTTCTTGTTGCGCTTCTCGTACCACTTGATTACGCCGAGCGCTGTATAAGTTTTGCCAAGGCCAACGCTGTCGGCGAGAATACAGCCGCCGTGGCGCTCCAGCTTGGTGAGGATGGCGCGAAGCCCATCGCGCTGGAAATCGAACAGCGCCTGCCAAATTGCCGTCTGCTCAAACGCGGTCTGCTCAAATCTTACAGCTTCATCGGCCTGCTCTGCCAGGTACTCGCCGAAAATGTGCAGCAGCGTCTTGAAATAGACGAACTCGGGGCTCGCATGGACGTATATTGCTTCGAGAGCACTAAGGACTTCCTCAGTCACGTCGTTCGTAAGGCTCTCATCAGTCCAAAGCTCATTGAACCAGGCGAGCAGGTCTTCGCGGTCGCGATCGCCATCGACCACAAGGTTCAATTCGATGTTTGGAGAGGTTCCGAGGCCAAGCCCGCTCACAGTAAAATTCGAACTGCCAAGCAGCGCGTGGCTCCGGCGACCATCGTCGACATGGACTAGCTTTCCATGCAGAAGACCGGGACGCTTAACCGAACGTATTTTTACCTGTCGCCGAATCCAGTCGGCGCAACGCTGGGCCACCCCTCGCTGCCTAATCTGCTCGACCAGCCGCAGCCCGCCCTCATCCAGGGAGAACGCCGGAGGAACAAGGCCGCCATTGTTGGCATCGCGCAGGAACCGTGGCTCGCCGAACAGGAAGCGCATCTCCTCGACTTTGTCGAGAGTTCCGCGGAGATATTCATAAGCGAAGGTCGTAAAGTACGCAGACACGACGGATAGGCGGCTGCCGGGGATACCGCGCTCGGCAATGAACTGGTGTGCTGTTCCTCGCTCTCGGTTGTCTCGTATTCCGGATCTTGCAGTCATCATTGGACCTCACTGGCTTACCTGATGCCAGAAGCAGCGATGATTTTGAAGTTTTTAATTTTGACGACTCAGGTCTGGCCGAGGCCCTCAGCGATGGACATGGCGGTGCACAGTTAACAGGGAAGTTGGCGGCGGAAGCGCCCCACCTTGCTCTTTCCAATTAGACGCTGCTCGTTGTGTTGCCCAGGTGTTACCCTATGCCCAGGCGATACCTCTAAGAATCGGAAAATCATATAAAATTAGCCACTCACGTTCGCCCTTCGCAGGCAGAGGTCGCCGTTTTTGACGCTAACCTGATCAGCCAGAGCCTCTTTTTGAAGCGTCCGATTTTGGGCCGGGAGCAGCCCCTCCGCGAAGGGCAACGTTTTGCGCCCTATTGCCATGGCGCCAAGCGACTCAATAGAATGTCCGGTAAACGACCGTTTTCCGTACAGTGATCGAAGCATCCCTAGACTCTTCATCGAATCGGTTTTTGTGTCAGGAAATCGTGTCAGGAAATCTATTGTGCGGATAACGGTCTTGGCTTAGAATCCTGAACATGTTGATAGGATACGCACGGGTCTCTACGACCGATCAGAATCTTGATTTGCAACGCGATGCGCTGAGCAAGGCAGGCTGCACCAGGATATTTGAAGAGAAGAAGTCCGGGCGCGCCGGCACGAAGCGTCCGGAGTTCGACGCCGCCCTCGCCTACCTGCGACCGGATGATGTTCTAGTGGTTTGGAAACTGGATCGTCTTGGGCGTTCGCTTGTCGAGATGATGAGGACAATTGATACGCTTCGACGGCAGGAAATTAAGTTTCTCAGTCTTACTGAGCACTTCGATAGCGAAACGGCACATGGACGTTTCGCATTGCAGATGCACGGCGCAATGGCTGAGTACTTCCTTGATTTGAACCGCGAACGGACCATGGAGGGACTCAAGGCAGCCTTGGCTCGCGGGCGGAAGGGCGGTCGGAGGAAGAAGCTTTCTAACGGAGATATTGAAGCTGCCGCTGCTTTGCTGAAGGCAGGTACAATTCCTGTAGCCGAGGTCGCCAAAAGGATGGGAGTGTCACGAACGACATTTTACGCCTACTTCCCATCCGCACGCGAGAGCCATGGACAACGCGCTGTCTAAAAAACCTTCGCGAATTTCTTGAATGCCGCCCACGGAGATGGTCGTGACATCGAAGACCAACGCTTTCCCCCCGGTGGGCGATGGGGTGAAGATGTTGTCATAAATGGCCGCGTGGCAACAGCCTCCGACGCGCCGCTTGCCGGAGCGGCCATTTTACCAGACCCCGGAAAGAGGCTAACTGCTGCCGAGCAATCGCCCCGTGAGTTTGATCTGACTAGAGAGAAGCCCGTTCCTTAGCGGCTAAGCCTTGAGCGTCCCCTTGAGGGCGAAAGCTTGCGCGCCCGGCGGAGCCGCGGCACTTTCAGCCGAAAGGTAGCGAGGGGCAAACCCGATGGCCGCAACGAAAGACCAGTGGAAGGCGGGCTGTTGATGACGACCTGAGCGCGGTAGCCGTCGAGCTTGATCTCGTGAATCCAGTGCTCGCCCTCGGGCGGTTTTGTCTCGCGGCAAACCTGACCTATTTCGTCGATTATGCACGCTGCAGACCAACGTTATCATCAGCTCGAAGCGCAGCACCTTCAACCTATCCACCAGGTATTTTCGCACGAAGACGAGGCTCAAGCTGAATACCCCATCTCATTCAACAATGAGACCAACGGCGCCGAGTCGGTCTGGGCGATCCGAGAACCGGACACCATCCCTGCAATAGCAACGACGATGTTTTGATCACGGTGGGGGCGACAAGGCCTCTGTCCATCGATCCGGACGGCATGAGGAGTGGCTCCGTGCTCGTCATCCGGTTGGCGGGGACGGACCTCCGCGTCCGTTTCGCGGGAATCATGTTGCAGGGTAGCAGGGAAGCTTTTTCACGTGCTGACGCCGGACTACCTTGTAGATCTCTCCGCAGCGTCTACCGACGAGTCGAAGGGGTCAACAAAGCCAATTCACGCGGGCCGCAGGAAAGCACCGGCCTTGCAGGGCCGCCGAGACCGCGAGAAGCTTTTAGCTTGCAAGACGGGGTGGGAAGCAATTCGCAACGTTCTCACCAGGGTACTCAAGTACGAAGCCGGAAGCTGTCAATAGCCTTTGCAAACAAACGCGTATCTTTGTGGCCCGCTGTATGGTACCAAGCCAATTAAAACGCACCGTGCTGAAGAATGGCGACAAGTGGCTGGAAGCCACCAGTCTGTTGTGCATCGCGTGGCCTGCAGCCAGATATTATCAGCTGAACAGAGAGGGTTTAATATCCAAGCGCGGGGGGTCCAAATGAAAATCATTCAAATACAGCAGCGGCTCGCCGAGTTAGGCTATAGGCCCGGACCACTCGACGGAGCTTGGGGCCGGCAGACAATGGCAGCCGTGAGAGCCTTTCAGGCTAAAATGGACTTGGAGCCTGACGCAGTAGTCGGTCCGCTAACGTTGGCGGCGCTATTTCCAAATCAGGCAACCGAGTCCGGCCTTGATCAACCAAGCATTGTTTGGTTCAAAGAAGCTCTGCGGCTTCTTGGCACGCGAGAGAACCCGGCAACAGGATCCAACCCTGATATCATCGACTGGGCCACAGACGTCAATGTCATGTATAAAAACGATGATATACCTTGGTGCGGCTTATTTGTTGGGCACTGTATCGCATCGACTCTTGAGAGGGAGCCGCTTCCGACGAACGTGCTGAGCGCCAGGGCTTGGGCGAGATTCGGAATCAGCACTTCGCCAACAGCCGGTGCGGTGATGGTATTCTGGCGCAGATCGATCCAAAGTGGACTGGGCCATGTCGGCTTTTACGCTGGGGAAGACGAAACTGCCTACCGCATTTTGGGGGGCAATCAATCCGACAGTGTTTCCTTAGCATGGGTGAGCAAGGAAAGGCTTGTTTGCGCGCGTTGGCCCACCACAGTTCCGCCAACGATGTCGAACGCCCTGCGTGCAAATCGGGTCGATCAGCTGTCATGGAACGAGGCGTAGGAGCCGTAGCCTACGGCAAATGGCCTGGTCTATGCTCGTGGGTGCTGCTCGACATGAGCATAGACGATTGTGGTCGAGCTAAATCCATTAACATTCAGATGCCAAAAAACTGCGTCGCAATCCAGGCAGAAATGAGCGATCCCACAGAAGGTAGATGTCAGTCGTGTTGGAGCGCATTTGTGTCGAGCTTGCGAAACGTAGACCTCACATCATCGCGGTCGACGGTTACCTTGGGGCGGGCAAGACAACAGTGTCTGTTGAGATCGCGGCGCGCCTAAACTATTCCTGCCTCCACATCGACGATTTTCTCCGACCTCACGAAGGTAGTTTTCTTCCAAGTCTCCGGTATGAATGTTTGGAGAGCGGGATGATGAAGTCTCATGTCGTGATCGAGGGGGTCTGCGTCCTAGCTGTTCTTCGGCGTTTAAATCTTGCGAGTGATGTGCTAATCTATGTACGAGGGAGGACGCCCCGGGTGTCAACGAGAGACGGCTCGATCCTCGACGAAGTGGATCGATACACCAGGACGTTCAATCCCGAGCAGAAGGCCGATTACGTGATTGATACGCCGCAGGACCATACCAGTTGGCGACTTCAAGTCGATATCGCCTACATCAATGCGAAGACTAGGCTCGCTATGCTCCTTGCTGGTGGCGGCATTCTTGCCATCCTCATAGGGGCCGTCGTGTTCGTGATTGGCGCGACCGGGGAGGATACTACGACGATCAAGATAGCTGGTTTCGAGATTTCGGCGACAGGCCTTGGCGCTGTAATCTTAGCCACATCTGCCATTTGGGGGTACTTAGCATTTCTTGCCAGGCCGAAGTATTCGCACAGCAGACAATATAGAAACAGCAGTTCGGCAGATGGATCCTCTAACATAGAAGAGATCGAAAGTTCGACGGTGGTTAAGTCACGGCCTCAGTAATCGCACCGAGGGAGATCAATTCTAAGCTACTGTTCAACTCAATTCGGACCGAAGAGCACCTTGCATACCGGGCAACCTACCGAACGGTGTCAGAACATCCCATCGGCGGCATTCGAAGAGGATGTCCCAGACGACCTGCCAATCTGCCTCAGACGTATTCAGAACGGAGATGTCTCGCCATGAGCCGTCCCAAGCGAAATCCGATGCTATCTGTTCCCAATTCATGCGTGAACCATCCTCTATGATTGCTGTTCTAGCATGACATACCCCATGAGCGCTTTCCACAAATCCCAAGCCCGCTTTCCATTCCGCATTTATGAGTTTACGGCCTAGACTAGTAGTGACCCCGTAGAAACGTAGCCAACTCGCAAAAAAAAAGCTATGCTTGATGCTGAGAGGGTCGGCCCGCGCGGAAGAAAGCCGACTGCGGTTGTCTCATGAGCATCCGGCGAACGAAATTCTTAATCGCTCTTGTTGCGGTACTCATTGTCAATTCTGCATACATGCCGTCGCCCGAAGCGGGGTTATTGTCTCTATTCGAAAAGGGGCTGATGAAGGCGGGGGAAGAGGCGACTGAGAAAGCCGCAACATCTGCTGGGAGACGGGCGCTGCGTACCGGAGTTCACGCCGGTACGTTTACTGAACGTGCTGCCGCGGTGGCGGCTTCGATCGCCTTGCCGACTGGCGCGCTCTATGTAGAGCGCGAAGGTGACCGGTTAATCACATGGATCATAGGGAAGCAACAAGGACCAAGCATCAATCTGGCAGAGCCCAACTGGCAGTCGAAATTGCAATCTTTGGCAGTCCAGACAAAAGATTTGCCCGCGCCAGCGATCGTTTTTGACTACCCCACAGCCCGGTCCTTGAGGTCCGAGGCCCGTGCCGCGCAATTGTTGCATGATTTGTACGTCGTGGATGAACTAGGCCGATTCTATCCCCTACGGAATATCCCAGAGGTCGGCTTTGTACTGGAGTTGAAACCAAGTCTGGTTGTTCCGATTTCCGATCCTCCGCCGTCGCTCCAAATACTTAGCTACTTGGATGCCAGTGTCGACACATCCAAACTGCACTTCATCACAACCATGACCAAGAACGACGCCGATTCTTTGCGCAGGCTCGCGACGAACGCGGGCGACAAACTAATTCCTCTGGAAGATTTGCGTCATACCGGGAACCTTGTCCTGCCAGGAACCGAGGGTTCCCTAACAATATTTATTGGGCACGTCGAGGGTGACGGGTTCGCGATCCGGTTGCCAGACGGTACTTTAGCAGAAAAAATCGGTTTCGATGTGATCGAAGATGCCGCAGCCAAACAGCAATTGTCGGTATTATTCGTCGGCTGTAATACATACGCCTGCAGCGGAATTAGCGGGACCACCCGCGAGGTGCGTGATACCGAAATTGCGGAGGCTCTGACGAAAATCATGGGGGCCCAATCGAACGCGGATTTGATCGAGCAGTTTGGTACCAGGACCCACCCCTTTGTAATATCCAATGACTCTTTGTCAGTTGCAGCTGATAGGCTGCAAATGCGTCTCTATTCATTACCAGATGGAGCTCGTACTGCCCGAACAGGAGCAATTGGGCTGCGGCTAAGCGGATATCTGCCTAGCCCTGCAGACCCAGGAATCTGGGTTGTGTTTCTGTGGCTATTCGGAGCAGGCGTCGTTGTTGCTAGAACAATCAACTACTTTGATGATAGCTCACTGCGCCAATCATTTGGCCGCGTATATCCTTCTATATCAAATCGCTTAGTGGCGCCTAGGCGTCATCGATTGCAAAGCACTGTGAGAGAACTTGTATATATGTCTTTTGCACCGCTAACGAGTATATACCTCGTATTTGTTGTTGTACTGTCGGCATTCAACTTCAGCGTCTCCGCCTGGAGCAAAAGAGACGATGTGATGGAGAGCGCTTGGAGTCTTCTGATTGTGCCTCACTTGGTGGCACTAGGGTTGGCAATATTCCTATCTGACTATTTAGTGCTGTTTGCGCCTGTGGCTCTGTCCTTCACTGCGATATACTTTATCTCTGAGGGAGCGCTGCTTTCTCTGGGTGTATCTTTATGCGTAGCTTTTTTGGTATATATGTACAGGCCGGCTATCCTAGTTGAGCTCGACCGCGCACAACTCGCCGGCGCGCTGTGGATCACCAAGCGACACAACCACCGCTTTGTTTCAGCTGCGTATCTGTCATTAAAGACCCTGCCGGTGGTTGTGAGCGCGGGGTTCATTGGATGGATGTTCGTTATTCTGGAGTGAGAATGCCCGTCGCCAGAGTCACCTCCATCGTAGAGCTAATTCAGGCTCGGATGCCAGATGTATTGGCCGAACTTCGTCGATCGCATCCTGGTTCTCTTGATCTCTTGTCTGAAGGACTTGTCATGGGCGACAAGGCCATGGCTCCTGGGTCTGCGGTGTACTGTGCATTGGCACGTTCCGGTTTGCAGGTGGCGCACAAAGAGATAGCTGACATTCTTCGAGACCTGCCGCTCCGCGCTCGATACGCCAAACGTATCAGATTGATTGGGTCAATTGTGGCGGCGCTGATGAGCGCCGGCGTCGTTACATCCGCTATATTCAGCACCAAGGAAGTAACGATAATCACCGCTTTGCTAAGCTTTGTCGTCACGGTGGGCAGCTCGGCTGCGAGTCATCTTGAAACGCCTCTTTTCGGTACAAACGGGATAGCTGAACTTACCGAGGAGTGCCTTAGACTTGAGATGGAGACGCAGAAAGCTGAGTTTGAGTTGCAATACCAGCTATCCCTGGAGAATGCGGATTGTATAAATGCCGCAACAACCGTCAACGATATATGTGCAAAGCTTAGACGCTTGTCTGTATTTGGCGATGTGAATCGATCATAGAAAGGGAGCGGCTGTGCTACAGCAAGATGAACCAAATAATGTCGACGAGTTGGTACGTTTGCGGGCAGAAAACTTGGGGCTTAAATCGCGCAATGGGCTCAGACCCGGTTGGGTAATGAAGTCTCTAATCGGCTTCGTGATAACGCTGGTTTTCATTGCGTTTGCAATAGTGGCAGCGATGCAGGATCTGGGAAGCCAACTAGACGGCAAATTTTCAGATATATCGAAGCAACTCGAATCGCGGTAGTAAATCCTATCCGGTTCGCGCGACGCGACCCAACACGCTCATGCGGAGTTCGTGTCTTTGAACGACGCGAAGGCGGTCGAAGACTGTGCGGCCTTCGTCGCCTTGTTCACGCCACTGCGGGGCCCGACCAGCTTGTTTGCGTTCACCCCGAAAGCACGCCTCGGCTCTATGTGGGCTGTGGCGTCGGCGTTCTTCCGGCACGGCCAAGAAAGCCTCGGGATAAATCGAAAGTGGAAAATGGAGTGCGTTTTGCCCAATCCTGCATTCTGGGGCGTCTGCGCAACCAGACCTTCTTCTCGCTGGCCGAGGCCAATGCCGCCATTCGCCAGGCACTCGATCGCATCAATGATCATGTCATGCGTCGGCTGGGCGTCAGTCGCCGGCAACTGTTTGAGAGCGTCGAGCGTGCTGCGCTCGCAAGCCTTCCGAGCGAAGACTACGAATTCGCCGAGTGGCGTTTGGCCTGCGTCTCGACGGACTACCATGTCGAGTTCAAGACCTTCTTTTATTCCGTACCGCACAACCTCATTCGCCAGCAAGTCGATCTGAGAGCAACGGCACGCACCATCGAGATCTTTCACCGCGGCAAGCGCATTGCCGTCCATCAGCGCCGTTATGGCGGCCCTCGTCATGGGACTGATCCGGATCATATGCCCAGCTCCCACCGGCGATATGCCGAGTGGACGCCGGATCGGTTCCGTCGCTGGGCCGCATCCGTCGGGCCCGAGAGACGGAAGGCTTGGTTGTCGCAATCCTCGCCAGCCGCCCACATCCTGAACAAGGCTTTCGAACATGCCTGGGTGTTCTGCGCCTGTTTCGCGATGTCACACGCGATCGCGCCGAAGCCGTGTCAGCCCGCGCTGTCGAGATCGGTGGGCTGAACTGCAAGAGCATCGCCTCGCTCATCGCCAATCACAAGGCCGCAAGGCAGTCCACCGAACCAACCGCCATCGTCGATCACGCCAATCTGCGTGGCCCTGATTACTTTTCATTGAGGAGATACACCCATGCTGATCAATCCCACCATCGACATGCTGCGCGAACTCGGCCTTTACGGCATGGCAACCGCTTTCCTAGAACTCGACGCACAGTCCGAAGCGCGCGGCCTCGAGCACGGCGAATGGCTTGCTATGCTGCTCGATCGCGAGGCGACCATGCGCCGCCAGAAGCGTTTCGAAGCCCGCGCCAGGGCTGCAACGCTTCGCCATGACGCACAGATCGAGAATGCCGACTTTCGTGCCGCACGCGGTCTTGACCGCAACCTGTTCATGGCGCTCGCCGGCTGCGACTGGATTCGCAAGCATCACAGTCTTCTCATCACCGGGCCGGCGGGCGTCGGCAAGAGCTGGCTGGCCTGTGCGCTTGGCCACAAAGCTTGCCGAGAGGATTTCTCCGTCGCCTATCACCGCGTTCCTCGGCTGTTTGCAGCACTTGCCCTCGCGAGAGGCGACGGACGTTATGGCCGGATCCTCAAACAACTCGCCAAAACCGACCTTCTCATTCTCGATGACTGGGGGCCGGAAAAACTCAATGATAACCAGCGGCGTGATGTGCTTGAGAACATTGAAGACCGCTACGAACGCCGATCGACAATCGTCACCAGTCAGCTGCCCCTGGATCGCTGGTACGAGATCATTGCAAACCCAACTCTGGCCGATGTCATCCTGGACCGCCTCGTTCACAACGCCTATCGCATCGATCTCACCGGAGAAAGCATGCGAAAACAGCGCTCGCCAAAAGCCTCTGAAACAGCGCAAGCTTGACCGGAAACGAAACCCAATCCAAACATCAACCAGACCCAGGATCAGTCCGAAAAATGGCCGGCTTCAAATCGGAACACCGGCCGGAATGAAATCGGGAATGACTGGCCGGCTTCAAATCGGAATCGATGGCCGGCTTCGTCGGAATACGCACACAGATATGGCGAGATCCTTCGGCGTGTGGAACTGAGCCCAATCACGTTCGTCGCGAAATCGACACAGGCGGCCGTCAATTCAGAAAAGGCATCGTCCATGTGGTGAACATCTCAAAGTCGACGCTCGCAAAGAAGTGGCCGCATGCTGAGAAACGGTGAATTTCGGTCGCCGCAGCCTCCGGCCCTTCAGGAGATTCGCGCAGAAACTGAGTCAGCAATCGGCTGTCAGAGTTCTGGTTTCTCCTTAGCGCTCCCGGCGACATGCCCGTGCTCATGGCAGCGGCCGTTTGTCATTGCGGGCGATTGGCACGGAATTCCCCCTCGCCGCGTCCGAGCCTAGCATCGCGGGCAGAGATGGTTTGCGAATTGCTTTGCATGGAGTTGTCCTCGGAACTCCGCTGATCCAAGCTCCCGTCTAGCGCGGCCCTTGGTAGGCAAGAAATTCCAGCCGGCCTGCCAACGCTACGCCCGCCCGCAAATCGAAATATGTAGCCTAAACGCGGCGCCTCATTGATTGCGCTCGCTGTTTCGAACGGATCGAGCCGACCTGCTAAATCAGCCCAGTGAGCCTGGCCATCAGCTGGCACGTGCCAATATCCAAAATATCTTCGTAACGGTCGAACTTTGCCTCTGCTCTGCCGTAAGTCCGATGCCTCATCCATTTCGGCTTTGGCGGAAAGTCCCAATCGTCGGGATCGAACGAACCGATCGAACAGAGCCGCCTTTTGATCTTGGCTTGTCCGTGATGAGCCCTACCGGTGTGGTCGAGAAACTGAGAATGATACGCGACCTGTCGACCCCAATGTTTCTTTGACGCGAACTTAGCGGCCCCCGGCGGCATCCAGAGCACTGACACGGGAATGTGCAGACGGGGACACGCAAAGTACCACTGCCGCCCCCCAAAGTGTCGGCGCATCGTCCATAGAGGGATTCGCTGCATGTCCTTGTTGAAACGGATGTGGAACCAGCCACCCTCGGAATCACCCATGTCGGCGGAGATCGTGGCAGCCGCCCGCGGTTCATCGTAGAAGCTGTCTGTCCAGGTGACTGAGCAGCTCCGGTACGAACCGGGGGTGATGAAGTCATTTCGGATCAAGCGGTTTATGTCGAGCTTGAGACCGGCTTCCAGCGTGGCTCGCTGCCGTGACCTTGGCATGTCACCCCACCACTTCGATAACTTCTTTGATCTCGGCTAGAAGCTCGCGAAAGTACCGACGTTCGGCAACTGACTCGGCCGAGTACCTCCCGTGCTTGAAAGCGTTGCTATTGCCTTTGGGCGCTCCGGGAGACTTGCCGCCGTGCAATCTGCACCTACCGTTGGGCATTGCCGGTGATTTGCACGGAATCGCCGACCTCGTCCTCGCACCGCATCGAGGGCTGGAATGCATCTGTAATCTTTGCATGGGGTTGATCCTCAATTTGGGTGGTGCCCCCTCCCCTCTCCTGTGAGGCGGCATTGACCGTCCCAACGACGGCTTGCCCGCCAGCATGGACGTGCACGTGCTCGACCGTGACCTTCTGCTGCCCTTTGCCTCGGTGTCGGTTGAGTGCTTCCAGGATCGTGGCGTATGTCCGCGAGAGTTTGTTTGCCTGACTGAGGTTCTCTTTGCGGCCTTCGAACGTTTGCTCTCCAATCATAGCGCGGCGGTAGCATTCCATCGCTGCGTTGTGAGCGGCGATCGCCTGAGCCGCCAGCATCCCTTCAAGCTCGTCGTTTGGGGCGATACCCACCAGCGCCGCAATTGTTGCATTGAGCTGGTTGTCGCGTTCTTCAGAACTCGAATTCTTCAGCCACAGGGTTTGAAGCGTTTGGTTGGCCATGAGGTTATTCCAAACGTCAGACTTTGAGCTACCTAAGCGTCTCAAACGACCGCTCGGTGCATCGGGATCAATGTTGAGTGTGGTTGGCTTGGACTCGCTGTTGTTAAGACCGGTCATGGCCCGCTACCTCGGATTACACAGTCGATCATCATGCGACATGGCCGCCGTCCGGGCGGTGCGCGCGATAGACTAGTCGGTTAATCTCCACCTGAACGGCCGACCAAAATTTTCCTATGTGCTCATCCTGCTCCTCTTCACCGAGCCCGGTCTTTCCAAGTTGCTTTAAAAGGGCATCGGTGACCTGGTTACGGTAGGATAGCGCCGCTCGGTCAGTCGGCTTGTCCAGCATCTTGAGGGCTACATCGCGGATACGGCCCGAACGACGTGGCATTGGGAATATGATCACTCGCCCCACGGGTAGCCACTTAAATAGGGGAAGGTCGTCATGCGTCATCGGAGTCTCCGCTGTCGCCTCCATACATGGTAGATAATACTGCCCGCTGTGAGCGGGCACAGAGTTGTTGAAATTGAGCGTTATCGTCCGGCAAGAGCGGACACTCCGGTTTCAATGGCCCGCTCAGAACGGGCGAGTCTTTCAGACTGGCCCGCTGTGGGCGGACCATTGGTCCGCTGAGAACGGGCCGCTGTTTTTTCAGAGAAGTCGCAGCCTGGCTGCCACTTCATGAACTCTTTTGAGCCGCCCATCAGAACCCGACTCGGCAAATCCTGCGGCAATTCCGTCAAAAGCCAGCGAGTGGATCGGGCACCACTTCGGCCGTTCTCAGTTACCTTCCAGCTAAACGAACCCTTTAGCTGCGGCTTGATCATGCCCTTTACTTGCAGGCCTTTGAATGCCTTCTCCACGGCCGTGTTGCTGCTGTTGATAAGCGCTTCGGCCTCGCGGTGTGACATCGGTATGTCGCCATTGTTGCGGCCGTTGTAGCGACGCTTGATTTCGAGATATAGAGTTCGCTCATAAACGTTGGAATGCTGCCACGCGACCGACTTCATCATCCATTCGTACATCTGGAAGAAGTGACCATCGCTCGTTGCACGATTCCTGTCGTTCCTACGCTTCATTAGGCATCTCACAGGGCTCGCGGCAGTTTGCGGGGTTCAGATTCCGGTCGGCCAGTTCCATCAGACCGCGTCATCCATAAAAAACTTAATGAGCTTGGAGCGGCTGGCTACGTATCGCTCACCGATTTGCCTAACCATCGGAAGCTTACCTGCCCTGACCATGTGGTAGGTCTGCTGATAATTGCGACCGAGCAGTTTGCCGATATCCTCGATGCCCCAGATCAGGTCGAGGCCGTCCGACTTCGTATCCATCCACATCCTCTCAATTTCGCTTGCATGTTGTAAATCACAATGATTTACATTACCGTGATTTCATTGCGCGTCAAGATGCAATAAATTACGGTGATGTGAACAGTTGGGGGTGAGTTTCTATGGCAAATGAGAGTGGACGGGCTGGCCGTGGCTCAGACCAGTTCCCATTGCGATTACCGCCGGGTATGCGCGATCAAATCAAGCGGGCAGCTGAAGACAGCGGCAGGTCAATGAACTCTGAGATTTTGGACGTTCTTCGAGATGCGTTCCCCGAGGAGCCGAGTTTAGAGGATCTCGTGGACGCACTCGATTACTCGATTGCAATGATCCGCGACATTCAAGCCAACTCGCCATCAGGGGATGTGGCGCGCAGCAACAAGTTTATGACGATCCTCGGCCGCATGGAGGCGACTAACTCTGACCTTTGGAAGACCGTCCGTGATAATCGGCAGTCGCCAGTGGTGGTACTGCGAAGTGACGTACTGGACGGAATGGCCGCGCTCCAGGCAGAATTCGACCTGCCCAGCGTAGTAATCGACAGCCTAACCAGCGATCTAATCCAAATGAGTCTCGATCGCATTGCCAGTGGTGAAGAGAGGCTGAAGGTTTGGATTGGTGAGGGAGACGCGCGGAGGATGGTCGAGATCGAGAGACCGTCACGCGCGAAAAGCGCTGGGGAAGAATAAGTGTCGATCCGCAAGCGAACATGGACCACAGCGAAGGGCGAGAAGAAAACATCGTGGGTGGTTGACTATGTCGACGGCAAGGGCACCCGCCGGCTGAAGACCTTCGCGAAGAAAAAGGATGCTGACCAGTTTGCCGCGACCGCCAAGGTCGAGGTCCGTGAAGGCGTTCACGTTGCCGACAGCGCCAGCGTCACGGTTAAAGCTGCAGGTGAATTCTGGATCGCAACAGCAACCTCGGCCGGGCTAGAGCGTGGCACAATAGTTCAGTACCGTCAGCATCTCGCCAGACATATTACGCCAGCGATCGGCGAGACACTTCTATCCAAGCTCACGGTGCCGACAGTGCGATCTTTCGAGGATCAACTGCGCGCCGGCGGCGTCTCTTCCTCAATGGTTCGGAAGATCCTTACCAGTTTGGGCTCGCTCCTCGCCGACGCCCAAGAACGCGGGCTGGTGGTTCGCAACCCTGTTCGGGAGAAGAGTCGCGCTAGGCAGAAGGGCAAGGACAGACGGCAGGAGCGGCGGCACAGAGGCAAGCTGAAAGTAGGCGTCGATATTCCTGCACGAGATGAGATCAAAGCGATCGTTGGAGCCTTGGTGGGCCGCTGGCGGCCTATCCTGCTCACAGCGATCTTCACCGGCCTGCGAGCATCCGAGTTACGCGGGTTGCGATGGTCGGACGTCGATGTCGATCGAGCGGAGATTTACGTCCGCCAGCGCGCCGACCGCTTCAACGATATCGGCAGGCCGAAGTCGGAAGCCAGCGAGCGAACCGTCCCGATGCCGCCGCTGGTGGCAAATACGCTGCGCGAATGGCGCCTCGCCTGCCCTCGCCCGCGTACCGGCGAGAAGGACGCCGCCGGCGCTTGGCTGATCGAGGAGATGCGGCCCGAGCAACTCGCCTTTCCGAACGGCCAAGGAAAGGTCGAATCGCTGTCAAACATCATGCAGCGCGGTTTCCTGCCGGCAGAAGTCGCTGCTGGCGTGGCGATCGAAACTGGCGAGAAGGACAGTGCGGGTAAGAGCGTCGTGCGGCCCAAATACACCGGCCTACATTCGCTTCGGCATTTCTACGCCTCATGGTGCATCAATCGGAGGAAAGATGGCGGCCTGGGGTTACCACCGAAAATGGTGCAGGAGCGGCTTGGTCACAGCTCTATAACGCTGACGATGGACACCTATGGCCACTTGTTCCCGCGGGACGATGACGCCGCAGAATTAGCCGCCGCGGAAAGCCTATTGCTAGGCCCATGAATTGCATCCCCTACCGCAGCAGCTACGCACTCTCCGCTGGCGTCGCCTTCGAAACGGCATTTACCCTAGTCCGGCAAGACATCGTCGACATGGCCGATCGCGATCTCGCGAAGTCAGTCGACATTCATGGTGGATTGAATGCTGCGGCAAGATCGCTTGGCGGGAAGACGGGCGATTCCTGGCCACAGGTCGGTATCTGTTCGACTTCGAAAATTGGGAACGTGAATTTCTGAGCGACCCGAACGCGACATAGACGCGACATGACGTCCGCTTAACTTGCGCTTAAAGGATTTCAGGAAGTTTCCTAATCTGTAGGTCACAGGTTCGATTCCTGTCGGGATCACCAAGTTTTTCAAGCACTTAGCCAACAAGCCGCCGTACTTTTTGGTAAATTAGTACGGCAATTAGTACGGCAAATTTCGCATGAACTTCGGCTTCAGCTGCTCAATCCAACCGAGTTGTGGATTTCCATGATTCTGGAATTGAGTAGATTGCTGGGACGGGCGGCCACCGATGTCGCTTCAGGTGGCGATTTGAGGTGGGGTCTGTCGAGACGCAATGCCGCGCCTCGGCAGGCATTGATTTTACGATGTTTTTTCTAGTCCAGGAGCCCACAGCGATTTGTATCACAGTTTGTATCTCAGTCCGTATCGCACGAGGCTGACCTAGCCACCTGGTAGAATGGCACGTCTTACGAGGCCTGAGCCGTAATCAATGTTGTCGTGCCAGCGCTACATACGGTCCCTTGCACGTTTGGTCTGGAACGACAGCCATGGAGCCGAGAGCGGACTGGCAGCTCCTAGGTGTGGATCACGGAAAAGTTCGCATTCGACGATTAAGAGCTGGATGACTGCTACCGCCCCCCATTTCCGACATTGATGGATGGGACGCGCGTCCCATAAGCAGCCAACGTCAGTGCCGAGGCTGCAAGGTCAAAGGGTGGCTTTCAGTAGGCCGGCTGTGGCTGCCCTCGAAAAATGCGGTACTGCAAGAACGAAATTTGTTGCCGAGGAACTGATCTGCAGCGCCATACTCTCACAGGGTCCTCAGCTCCTCGTCGGCAATCGCGGCTTGGATCGATCGACAGATCTTTCAGCGAATCTACAAATTTGAAGGGGCGCTTACCGGCGCAACCTGATCGCCACGCTTCAGGAACGCGAGGTTGACCGTGCCGGTGGGGAACTGGCGGCGAAAAAGGCACTGCCGTTCCGAGCTGCCGCCGAGGGCGAAACCGTGACCGGCACCTTCACCGGGGCCGCGCAGCTATCCAGTGGCAAGTTCGCCATCGTCGAGAAGTCCCACGAGTTCACGCTTGTCCCGTGGCGGCCAGTCATCGACCGCCAGCTCGGCCGCGAGGTCAGTGGCATCGTGCAGGGCGGATCGGTGTCCTGGCAGTTGGGGCGGCAGCGGGGATTGGGGCTTTCGCCCTCAAACCCCTTGACCGACTTCACTGAGCACCCGTCGCAGCCATTGATGCCCTGGGTCGGCGTCGTGGCGCGCATGCCAAGTCTGCACCACTCGAAATGAAGGAATATCCAATGGCGGCGGAAAAAGTCGGAGCGGTAGCCGCCCTGCCAACGGTGCGAAGAGACGACGGGGTTCCGTTGCCACGAGCTCGGAGGCATCGACCAGCATCGGTGCCATCAAGAAGTGGCCGACCGTCACGACGACATTCCTCTTCAATCCTTTCTCGGTGAGCACAGCATCGACATAGCCGCTCGGATTGCCCTTCATCGAAACCTGAAGATGGCGCAGCGAGAGATAGCGGTCGAGGTCGAGACTATCGGCCAGATCGGTGTGATCGCCGCGGCCAGCGCAGATGAAGTCCTCTTCGTATAGCAGTTCTTCTCGCATATGGGTCGGCGGCTGGGGGAAGTTGCCGGCGATGAGTTCGACTGCGCCGTCGTCCAGCATCGGCAAACCGACGCTGCGGCTCGTGTTGCGGACCACCAGAGAAACGCCTGGTGCTTCGCGGCCGAGCCGTGCAGTCAGACGCGGTAGCAGCACGAAAGCGGCATAATCGGAGAGACCGACCACGAATTGCCGAGTGCTTTCGGTCGGATCGAACGAGCGCCCGCCGAGCAGGACGCCTTCAACCTGTTCGAGGATCGACCGAACACTCGGCGCAATGTCCTGCGCCAGTGGCGTCGGCGTCATGCCGCGCGGGGATCGGACAAACAGCGGGTCTCCGAACAGAGCCCGAAGGCGATTGAGCGAATGGCTGACCGCCGGCTGGGTCAGCCCAATCCGCTCGGCCGCGCGCGTGGCGTGCCCTTCGGCAACGAGGGCGTCGAAGACGACCAGCAGATTGAGATCGACGTTAGCGATATGAATCTTCTTCATCACGGCGATGCTAATAATGAATTGAATTTATCGCAATCGCCGATGCAAGGTCTGACCTGAAATAAAGCGGGGGCGGGCAGAGTTAGAGAACATGAGTGTCAGGTCCCACCACCGCAGCAACGGGAAGAGTAAGTTCTCGCCGACGCTTTATTGAGGCTGCCTTCATCGCAGCAAGTTCTTTCGCCATCAGTCGGAGCGGGCAAGCCATGGCCTCGGAAACTCATGAGGATCGATTTTCACGCGGCCTGGAGACGCTCCGCCGGATCGGCGGGGAGAATTTCGATGGACCGATCAATGCTCTGGCGGAGACCTCCGCCGATTTGTCGCGCTTCACCGTCGAATATCCCTATGGCGATGTGTTGTCCCGCCCGGGGCTGGATCTCCCGCTAAGGCAGCTCTGCACCGTCTCGATGCTGCTGGCCGACGGAAGCGCCCAGCCGCAATTGAAGTTTCATATCGCCGGCTTTCTCAATGCCGGCGGCACCCCCGAAGCGATCGTCGAACTGCTCTTCGTCTCGGTCGCGGTCCTGGGCTTCCCTGCAACCGTCAATGCCGTCGGCATCGTCCGGTCGGTATTCGCCGAACGCGAGCTGGCATTTCAGCCCATCAAGCCCGCGACGGGTTACGGAGCGGGACGCGGATGGGCCGGACGCGAGATGCTGGAGCGGCTCGTAGCGGGCGACGCGCAGGGCTATTTTGACCGCTTCGCCGGCATCGCGCCCGACCTCGCGCAGCTTTCGATCGATTTCGGGTTCGGGGAGGCGCTGGCTCGGGACGGCCTCGATCACAAGGCCAAGCTGCTCGCGATCACGATTTGGCTTTCCCGGTCCCGATCGACATAGGTCCGCGACCTTCGACCCACCATGAAGCATCGAATTTTCGACAGCGAATGTATAGCGCTTATCCGGCGCGCATGTCGCTCTGTTCGAGCCTTTGAACACCGGCGCTGACCACGGATGTGCTGGCAGCATTGGGATCTTTCCGGTTCGGATGGAAAAGATGCAGGAGGGGGCGTCGGCGTGCTCCTGCGGAAAGCCGCACCCCCTCATGCAAACGCAGCCTCCCCGCGTGGGGAGCGCTTGCCTGCGCTACGGCGGCGGCTTTCCATGCGAGCCGCTTCAAAAATGATGCTGCGAAACGGCTCCGGCTTTATCCGACGAACGCCTCACGCATCCGAGCGAACATGCCTGGCTGTCTCCCGGCAATCGCCGCACGGATGTGACGGGCGGCCGTTACGGCGCTCACCGTCGCGCCGAAATGACAATAGCAGATGATCTCATGCAATTGCCTGTCGGTCAGTTCGAAGAACCGCTTCGCTTCGCCGTAGTTGTCGTTTTCCAACCCGGCGGCGCGGAGGACAGTATCCTCGAAAGCGACTGAGATCGGCGAGCCGTCGCCGCGCATGGCCCCGCGTGATCTAACCGGCTGATACTCGGTCTGGTGTAGCGTCGAGAGTCGCCGGTCAGGGTTCCGTTCAAGGAGCTCCGCCCAGCGTTCAAGACGCTCGCTGCGCGACATGGCCTGGCGCGGGTAGGCCTGATCGATCTCGGCGACGATCTGCAGTTGCTCGATCGTCTGGTATTTCATTTTGGCCTCCTATTCGGACGATAGTTGGTCCACCCATATCCTTCTTATGCCTGCAGCCAGCGTGACTCCAACCGATCGTGAAGTCCAATCACGATGATGCTGGGAGGGCTTCCCCCCACGAAAATGCGGAGGCTTCGCAAAGATCGGCCATTAATTTGGCGAACGCGGTCAAATGCGCGGCTGTTCGACGATGTCGGTCTGGAGTCCGTGCCGATCGAGGTGATCGACGGGCAGAGTCTGTGCTGGAGTAGCCCGGCTCCATCGCTGGCCGGGCAGCGGGATCAAGCGAGTGGCAGTTTAGCTTCGAAACCGCCGAAGGCCGGGCTGATGCGAGTTCTCCGCCCGGTCGTTGGGCCCTTGTGGCTCCAGTGTACGACTTCCGGCATGACCTGGCGCCTGGCTACTCCGTAGGATCGCAGTTTGTCCGTGTCGAAACCATTATCGAAGTTACCCGGCCCGATGGCGGAGTGTTGCGGATTGCGCGATCCAAGGACCGGTCCGTCCAACAACCAACAAGTTGCGCGGAAGCCATCTCAAAAACGGTCCAGGCTGTGCGTCGTCAGGATGGTAGCCGAACCAGCGAAACAGCCAATCAGGTGTCCCTTCCTTCGACCTTTAGAGACTGAGCAGTCAGCTGCCGCCAAGCGAGAATGACGATCGCTCTCACTGCTGCGGCGCTGGTATCGGTGTGCCGCCAAACCAACCAGCCGCATACGCAATCACGACCAATACCACGATCACGGCTACCACGCCGTACCAGAGGCGCCTGTCCTTGAGATCCATCGTTACCTCCTGCCCGCTACGTGTTGGCCACTGGGCGAATTCCTTGAGCCTTTAGCCGTCATTTCCCAGATGAGCGACCCATTTGCCGTCTGGCAGGCACACAGTAGGCTGGATAAGGGGTCTTTGAGAAGCGCGCAATACGACCGCGCCGGCATGATCGCCAGCGGCTGCGACCGGCGGCGGCAGGCGTGCTCGACGAGTGGCGTTGCGGCATGGATGTCAAAAGATCGGCGATGCCATCCAGCGCCTGTGTGATCGATGCGGCGCGCGTTATCCTGATCTTCCAGCACGGCTCCGCGCAGCCGCACCCCTCATTAGACCGTTTCGAGACGGCTGAACCGAACCGGGATGAGTTTGCGAGTCTTCAGTTGCCCTGCCGCATCCTTGTCGATGACCGTCAGAAACTGTGCATTTTCAGATCCCAAAGGCAGAACCAAGCGTCCTCCCGGCTTGAGTTGCTTCAGTAAAGCCGGCGGTGTCCGCTCAGCCGCCACCGTGACCAGGACCTTGTCGAATGGGGCGTGCTCAGGCCAGCCGCGAGACCCGTCTCCGACACGAATGCCGACATTGGAGAAGCCGAGACCCTGCAGGAGAGCCTCGGCATGGCTTGCGAATTCCTCGATGATTTCGACGCTCCAAACTTGCCCGGCAAGGTCCGCGAGGATTGCGGTTTGGTAGCCTAGGCCGGT
>NZ_JAMYNH010000040.1:0-5000 GCF_040318975.1 Mesorhizobium sp. M0983
ACCGCCCCCCCCCCCTCAACAACCCCATAGTGGGGCGGGCCCGCCCAGTTTTTTAATACCACCCCCCCGGGCCCGCCCCCCCATTCCCGGCCGGGACAGAGGGGGGTGCGACGGGACGTCAGCCTGCAAGTCTTCGCGACCATGCTTCAATCGGCGGCCGTGACATCGGCTTCATCTTCCAGGATCCATCGGCGAGCCTTGACCCGGTGATGCCAATTGGCAAGCAGATCGCCGAGGTCGCCTACACCCACCTCGGCCTCAATTGGCCGCAAGCCTACGCGAAGGCCCAAAACTTGCTTGAACGGGTCCGTCTGCCCGACCCCAATGCGGCTATGCATGCCTTTCCACACCAGCTTTCCGGCGGCCAGAAGCAGCGCGTCGCCATCGCCGCGGCAATCGCGTCCGGCCCGAAACTGCTGATCGCCGATGAGGCGACCAGCGCGCTGGACACCATCGTGCAGGCCGAGATCGTCGCGCTAATTCGGCAATTGGTGGCCGAGGACGGCATGACGCTGTTGTTCGTCAGCCACGACATCGCGCTGGCCGCTGAGCTGGCGGGGCGCATCGCCGTGTTCCGGAATGGCGAATTGATCGAACTCGGTGCGACGGCGCAGGTCGTCAGTGCGCCGCGGCACACTTACACTCGGGCGCTGCTTGACGCTCATCTCGGCCTCGACGCCGAGCCGCTGTTGCAGCGAACATGACCAGTCCTCTGCTCGCCGTTTCCGGCCTGACCAAACGATACCCTCGCGGCGGCAAGATCATTGCCGCGGCAGATAACGTTTCCTTCCACATCGAAGCTGGCGAGACGCTGGCGCTGGCCGGACCTTCAGGCAGCGGCAAGTCGACGATAGCCCGGCTGATGCTGCGGCTCATCGAACCCGACGCCGGCCATATCGAATTTGAAGGCAGCGACTTCCTGTCAATGAACGGCGCTGCCTTGCGCCACCGGCGCGCTCGTCTGCAGATGGTGTTTCAGGATCCGCTCGCCGCCTTGAACCCGCGCGCCACGGTGGCCCGCGTGCTCGACGACCCCTTGCGCATCCACCACATTGCCTCTCGTGCCGAGCGCCCGCGCCGTATCGCCGCTCTGCTGGAACGCGTCGGCCTCAGTCCCGGTCTCGCCGGCCGCGCCATTCACGAAATTTCCGGCGGCCAACGCCAACGCGTCGCAATCGCCCGCGCCATCGCCACAAAACCGTCGCTGGTCGTGCTCGACGAGGCCGTGTCGGCGCTCGACGTTTCGGTGCGCGGGCAGATCCTGCGGCTGCTGCTCGACCTTCAACGCGAGGAGCGCATCGCCTATCTGTTCATTTCGCACGATCTCGGTGTCGTCCGTGCCATCGCCCACCGCGTCGCCATTTTGGACGCCGGGCGCATTGCCGAGAGCGGCGATGCCCGTACCGTCATCGACGCGCCGCAATCCGCGATCGGCAAGGCGCTGGTGGCGGCAGCGCCAAGACTGTCAAGGATCGAACAGGACGCATCATGACCGACGTCGAAGCCCGAGCCGAAAAACTGTCGCGCGAACTCGATTCCGCCTTCCGTAACCGCGCCGATCTCTATCGTCTGTTGCTCGACGAGCTAACCGCGGAAGTTGGCGCGGAAAAGGCTGAGGCTATCATGATCCGCACCATCGAACGGCGCGGCAAGGAGGTTGCGGCGTCGGCCTTCGCCGATTTCGGCCCGAACGACGCACCGGCAATCGGCGAGGCGTTCCTCGCCGTCAGCCCGGATGGCGGCCGCATGTATCCGACCGACGTCGAACGCGGCCAAGGCCGCATCGCCTTCAAGGTCAAGCGCTGTCCGCTGAAGGACGCTTGGGTCGAAGCCGGCGTTGGCGACAAGAAGCTCGCCACGCTCTGCCGCATCGCCGGCGCCTTCGACCGCGGCCTGTTCGAGGCCACCGGAGTGCGCTTCGACAACGTCACCTGGACGCCGGGCCACGGTTCCGGCTGCTGCCACATCGCTTTGACCAACCGGGATGCCGGCTAGAGCTGCAGTTCGAGCCATGTCGGCGAAGACGTAAAGTTCCGTTTCGTAACCGGCGCCATAAGGCAAGCGGGGGTTTTGATGTGTGCATTGCAAGGAATTGGTGCCGGCCGGAGGCGTCTTTGTGGGTTCACGGCTGTGGCCTCGAGCCACGGCAATCAAATCAATCCGAGATTTTGTCGGATTGCGGCATTCTTATTCGTCTTCAGTAGGGGAGTTCCTGGAGGTGAATTATGAGCGAATTGCCGGTGGTCAGAACGCGACTCAAAGGCAAAAACCTTACGCAGAGCATGCTGATCCCAACGGAGAACATGGTCGCAGACGAGCTCCGGGCTGCGCGACCTGGCCACTTGTCGGACCTTGCAGAGTTACGACGTAAGCTCGCGGCAAAATACGGAGCAGACGCCTGCTGCCCAGTGACTGTGCGGCGGCACTTGGTGCATATCAGTCAAGACGGCAGCGCGCCCTTTTGGCGCGTCGTAAATCCCGATCGGCCATTCGCCCGACGTATGAGAGGTGGATCGGAACACATACGCGAAAGATTGGCTGCGGAATGCTAAGTGTCCTGTCGCGGCACTTCAGTGCATACGAAAACGGCCCGCACAAGGCGGGCCGTTTTCGTACTTTGGTTGCGGGGACAGGATTTGAACCTGTGACCTTCAGGTTATGAGCCTGACGAGCTACCGGGCTGCTC
The DNA here is from genome assembly GCF_040318975.1 of Mesorhizobium sp. M0983. NCBI lineage: Bacteria > Pseudomonadati > Pseudomonadota > Alphaproteobacteria > Hyphomicrobiales > Phyllobacteriaceae > Mesorhizobium > Mesorhizobium sp. M0983. Next base: position 2,687 of record NZ_JAMYNH010000040.1, read on the forward strand.
CACCCCGCGTCAACTTCACGGCGAACGCCGGCCGGGCAGCCCGGGCTTTTTTGTTTTGTCCGTCCTCAAGGCCTTCGCCTTGTGGGCGGACGGGGCGCTGCTCCACCCCGCGTCAACCCTAGAAGTAAGCCTTGGCTCACTGAATTCAAGCTTCCGCCAAATGAAAGGGCCGCTTGCGCGGCCCGGAGTCCCGTTGGCGGGCCTGTTCGTAAGGAGAAGATTAAACAACGTGCGCTTGGCAGACCTGGCAGCGACCTACTCTCCCGCGTCTTGAGACGAAGTACCATCAGCGCTGGAGCGTTTCACGGCCGAGTTCGGAATGGGATCGGGTGCAGCCGCTCCGCCATAACCACCAGGTCGGCAAAACGCACGTTGCTCGAGAAGCTGTTTTCTGTGCCATCCATCTCGGCGCAATCCAAGGATTGTCGCCAGAAATGGGCATTAGGAATGAGAACGATCAAGCCGATCGAACTATTAGTACCGGTAAGCTTCAAGCGTTGCCGCTCTTCCACACCCGGCCTATCAACGTGGTCGTCTTCCACGGTTCTCAGGGAATACTCGTTTTAAGGTGGGTTTCCCGCTTAGATGCCTTCAGCGGTTATCCCGTCCGGATATAGCTACCCTGCTATGCGGCTGGCGCCACAACAGGTCCACCAGAGATCCGTCCATCCCGGTCCTCTCGTACTAGGGACAGATCCTTTCAATATTCCTACACCCACGGCAGATAGGGACCGAACTGTCTCACGACGTTCTGAACCCAACTCACGTACCGCTTTAAATGGCGAACAGCCATACCCTTGGGACCTGCTCCAGCCCCAGGATGCGATGAGTCGACATCGAGGTGCCAAACAACCCCGTCGATATGGACTCTTGGGGGTCATCAGCCTGTTATCCCCGGCGTACCTTTTATCCGTTGAGCGATGGCCCTTCCACGCGGGACCACCGGATCACTATGACCGACTTTCGTCTCTGCTCGACTTGTCAGTCTCGCAGTCAGGCAGGCTTATGCCATTGCACTCAGCGAACGATTTCCGACCGTTCTGAGCCCACCATCGCGCGCCTCCGTTACTCTTTAGGAGGCGACCGCCCCAGTCAAACTACCCACCATACATTGTCCCGGACCCGGATAACGGGCCGCGGTTAGACATCCATAGTGATAAGGGTGGTATTTCAAGGGTGGCTCCACCTGAGCTGGCGCCCAGGTTTCAAAGCCTACCACCTATCCTACACATGCCACTACGAATGCCAATGTAAAGCTATAGTAAAGGTGCACGGGGTCTTTCCGTCTAACCGCAGGAACCCCGCATCTTCACGGGGAATTCAATTTCACTGAGTCTATGCTGGAGACAGCGGGGAAGTCGTTACGCCATTCGTGCAGGTCGGAACTTACCCGACAAGGAATTTCGCTACCTTAGGACCGTTATAGTTACGGCCGCCGTTTACTGGGGCTTCGATTCAGAGCTTGCACCCCTCCTCTTAACCTTCCAGCACCGGGCAGGCGTCAGACCCTATACGTCGTCTTGCGACTTCGCAGAGCCCTGTGTTTTTGATAAACAGTCGCTACCCCCTGGTCTGTGCCACCCTCCCATGCTTGCGCATGAAAGGGTCACGCTTCTTCCGAAGTTACGCGTGCAATTTGCCGAGTTCCTTCAGCATAGTTCTCTCAAGCGCCTTGGTATACTCTACCAGTCCACCAGTGTCGGTTTCGGGTACGGTCTATAAGGAGGAGCTATTTCCTGGAACCACGCAGCAGCCCTTTCAATCCGATAAGATTGGACTACCTCAATGATCCGTCACTTCCTCCAGGCCCACGAATATTAACGTGGTTCCCATCGTCTACGCATTTCTGCCTCGACTTAGGGGCCGGCTAACCCTGCTCAGATTAGCTTTAAGCAGGAACCCTTGGACTTTCGGCGGGGGAGTCTCTCACTCCCCTTACGTTACTCATGTCAGCATTCGCACTTCTGATACCTCCACCATCCCTCACGGGTATGGCTTCATCAGCTTACAGAACGCTCCGCTACCGCTTGCATTGCTGCAAACCCTAAGCTTCGGTGTATGGCTTTAGCCCCGTTACATTTTCGGCGCAAAGACCCTTATTTAGACCAGTGAGCTGTTACGCTTTCTTTAAATGATGGCTGCTTCTAAGCCAACATCCTGGTTGTTTTGGGATCCTCACATCCTTTCCCACTTAGCCATAACTTGGGGACCTTAGCTGTAGGTCAGGGTTGTTTCCCTTTTCACGACGGACGTTAGCACCCGCCGTGTGTCTGCCGACTATTACTCCCAGGTATTCGGAGTTTGGTTAGGTTTG
>NZ_JAMYNH010000040.1:10000-29915 GCF_040318975.1 Mesorhizobium sp. M0983
GGAGCCGGAGCCAAATCCCGAATTGCTGACGGCGTTCGACGATTCGCCTGCGCCCGTGGTGCGCGGCAATCTACCGAACGTCTATGACGGCATCTATCGCACCGCCTATTCCTACGGCATGTCCAAGGCGATGACGCAGCGGCTGATCAAGTTGCTGGCATCCGGTGTCGATTTCCAGTCGCGCCTCAGTCCCACGGATCGCATCGAGGTGCTGTTCTCGCAGCCCGATGGCGACGACCAGGCGTCCGACGAATCCGAGCTGCTTTACGTCTCCGCGACTTTCGGCGGCACGACGCGAAATTTCTACCGTTTCCAGATGCAGGACGGCAGCACCGACTATTTCGACGAAAACGGCAGCAGCGCCCAGCAGTTTCTGCTTCGCAATCCCTTGCCCAATGGCAGGTTTACGTCGGGGTTCGGTGCCAGGCGCCACCCCATTTTGGGGTATGTGAAAATGCATACCGGCACCGACTGGGCAGCTCCGGTGGGCTCGCCGATTATTGCCGCGGGCAACGGCGTCGTCGAAAAGGCCGGCTGGGCTGGCGGCTATGGCAAGCAGATCATCCTGCGGCACGCCAATGGTTACGAGACGTCCTACAATCACCAGAGCGCCTTTGCCAAGGGCATCGAGCCGGGTGTTCGCGTCCGCCAGGGTCAGGTTATCGGCTATCTCGGCTCAACCGGCCTCTCCACCGGTCCGCATCTTCATTACGAACTGATCGTCAACGGCACCAAGGTCGATTCGATGCGCGTCCGCCTGCCGGTCGGCAAGACGCTGAAGGGCGACGACCTCGTCGCCTTCAAGCGCGAGCGCGAACGCATCGACGACCTGCTCAAGCAGGAAGACAGCAATCAGTTGAAGGTAGCGAGCGCCAAGATCGAAGGCTGAGCCGACGTTTTTCGTCGTCAGCCCTGCTGATTCGCCGTGTCGCGCGCCCATGGCAGCCGCTCGCCGGAAACCGTCGTCCAGGCGGTGATTGCCGAAAGCAGGCAAAGCAGCGCGGTCACTGCGGCAACGGCCGCGAATGCCGCGTCGCTGGCGGCAAGCCGTGCCGCATCGAGATCGGGCGCCAGGCCGGCGGGCGCCGGTTCGCCGAAACCCGGAATGCCGGAGCCGGCACCGGTATCGAGCACGGCAGCGTAGACCCAGGCCGCCAGCGATCCCATCGCCGCCACGGCAATCAGGCCGCCGATGCGCGAGACGGCGTTGTTGATGCCCGAGGCCGCACCCGTATCCTTGTCCTCGACCGCCGTCATGATGGCGGTCGAGAGCGGCGACACCACCAGCGCCATGCCGAACCCCATCAGCGCCATCAGCGGGAACACCCCCAACCAGAAATTGTGGATGCCCCAATAGGCCAGCAAGGCAAGCCCGGCAAAGGCAACAGCCACCACCAGACTGCCGCTGGCGATCGGAAAGCGAGGCCCGATGCGGTCGGACCACTGGCCGACCGGCCCGGACAGCAGCGCGATCAATGCCGACAGCGGCAGGAAGATGAAGCCGACCTCGGCCGTGCTCAGCCCCCATCCGGCGATCATGAGCATCGGCAGATAGAACAGATTGGCCGACAGCGCGAAATAAAGGAAGAAGGTCGCCACATTGGCGCCCGCAAACGCCCCAATCCGAAACAGCGATAGGTCGATCATCGGCTCGCGCCGCCGGCGTTCGAAGACTATGAACACGACGAGCAAAACTGCGCCGGCGGCAATACTCGGGCCGGACATCAGCCCCTCCCCGTCACCGCTCATCGAGGTCAGGCCGTAAGCGAGCGCTCCGAACGCCAATATGGCGAGTGCTGCGCCGCCGAGATCGAGGCTGCGCTTTTCCGCCGGCGCGTCGGCGGGAACCTTGGCCAGCAGAAGATAGATCGAGATAAGACCGAGCGGCAGGTTGATGGCGAAGATCGCCCGCCAGATGCCGTCGCCGAAGGCCGACAGCACGAAGCCGCCCAGCACCGGACCGAGCGCCATCGTCAGCGCTGATGCCGCCGCCCAGATGCCGATCGCCCGGCCGCGTTCCTTTTTCGGGTAGGCTTTGGCGATAATGGCCAGGCTGCCCGGCACCATGACGGCCGCTCCAACACCCTGGATAGCCCGAAACGCAATAAGCACCGCCGGGTTAGGCGCCAACGCGCAGGCAAGCGAGGCGGCGATGAACAGGACGATGCCGGCGACGAAGGAGTGGCGCAGGCCGAAGCGATCGCCAGCGGCGCCGCCGACGAGAATGAGGGCTGAAAGCGTCAATGCATAGGCATTGGAAATCCATTGCGCCTCGGCGAGGCTGGCGCCGAGGTCGACGCGGATCGCCGGCGTCGCAATAGCCAGGACCGATCCGTCGATAAAGCCGAGTGCGGAAGCCAGGATCGCCGCGATCAGCACGAACCGCCGCTGCGCCTGCGGGCAAAACGTATCGGACGGAAGTGAGCCGGTCAGGGGAACGGCGCCGGTACCGACTTTGGTTGGCGTGTGCATGCTGCCTTACCTAGACCGCCGGGGGGGCCAGCGACAACCGGCCAGCAGGCTGTTCTCGTTGAAACCAGCCCGAACCTGGCCATGCAGGCAGGACCACGCCAGTGCGGGTGCAAACGGCCGATGCCGTGCTAAGCTTCTTGCAGCGCGACTGGCAAGGGGGAAAATACCCGCATGAAACGACCGCTCGAACCCTCGGCGGAAGGACGTGGGCGCGTCGTCGGCATCACCGACGGCGTGTTCGCCATCGCGCTCACCCTGATCGTTCTCGAGATCAGGGTGCCAGCGCATGAAACGGTGCATTCCGAAAACGAGTTGATCGCCGCGGTCGCAGCACTGGCGCCGCGTTTTCTGACCTATGCGCTCAGCTTCCTGACGCTGACCATCTTCTGGTTCGGCCAGCAGGCGCAGCACGGGCTGATCGCGAAGTCCGACAGGCGGCTTGCCACGCTGAACCTTTGTTTTCTCGGTTTCATCGCCTTGCTGCCGTTCTCGACCGATCTTTTGGCCGACTTCCTCGAATTCAGAACCGCCGTGCTCGTCTACTGGCTCAATCTTTTGATGCTCGGGCTGACGCTGCTCGCCAGTTGGCGCTATGCGGACAAAAACGGCCTCCTGGCGGAAGGCGTCGATGCGGAGACCACCCGAACGGTCTATCTGCGCATCGTCAAGGCGCAGATCCTGTGGGCGATCGGCGCTGCACTCTGCCTCGTCAGCCCGCTGCTCAGCGTCGGCTTCATGTTGGTGGTGCAGCTGATCTATGCGGCGGCGCCACGCGCGCGATTGCTGCGCAAGATCATCGGGTGAGTGGAGCGAAAACGCTCAACTCAGTCGACGAACTCCACCGTCACGCCGGGCGACACGATTTTGGCCAGCTCGCGCGCGTCCCAATTGGTCAGCCGCACGCAGCCATGGCTTTCGGTCTTGCCGATCTTGGACGGATCCGGGGTGCCGTGAATGCCATAGGTCGGCTTGTCCAGCGCAATCCAGACCGAGCCGACCGGACCGTTCGGCCCCGGCGGGATGGTCAGGATCCTGTCGTTTTCGCCCTGCTTGAAATTGATGTTCGGGTTGTAGGTGTAATTCGGATCCAACGCGACACGCGACACCGCATGGGTGCCGGACGGCGACGGCGTGTCCGACGAGCCGATGGTCGCCGGATAGGCCGCGACCAGCTTGCCCGCCGCATCATAGGCGCGGACCTGCTTGTTGGCCTTGTCGGCGATGATGCGCGCCACCGGCGTCGCCACCAGCCTGCCGAAATTGGCGACCTTGATGATGGTGCCGGGGCGGCTGAAATTGGCGTCCGGATTGAGCGATTTCAGATAGGCCTCGTCCATGTGGAAGCGCTCGGCCAGCGCCTCGGGCACCGACGTGTAGCCCATGCGGTCGAGCTGGGCCTTTTGGCTGTAGTCCTCCGGTATCGAGGCGACATAGGGGCCGGCCGCATCCTCGGGCGTGATCGTATAGGAGGCGAAGGCATCGCCACCGGATTGCGCCAGGGCGGCCTGGATGCCGATCGCATCGGTCGATTTCAGATTGCTGCCGGTGATCTCATTATAGGCGGCAAGCGCCTTGTCGACATTCGAGCCGAAGCGTCCGTCGATGACGCCTGGCGAAGAACCGGCACGGTCGAGCAGCACCTGCAGTGCCGCCACGTCCTGGCGGGCGCCGAGCGATAACGACGGGTCGACCGCCGTTTTGCCGCCAGTGCTTGGCGGCAAGGCCGCCTGCTCGCCCGGCACTGTCGGTTCGACCGGCTCGATCGAAGCCTCATTGAGCGGCTGGCGCTCAATGGTGCGCGGCTTCACCGGCTGCGCTTCCTCCGGAAAATTGTTGCCATAGCCGCCGTCATCCCGCGGCGCTTCGGGGAAGACTTCTGCCGAATTGTCGCCATAGGGGTCGTACTCGTCAGCCGGCGGCACGATGACCCTGCCTTCGTCTTCCAACCGCCTGCGACGGAACCGCGCCGTGTCCTCCGGATCGTCAAGATAATAGCGGTCGTCTTCGACCGGTCCGAGATTGCGCAGGCGCTCGCGGCGCAAGGCACGGCGATCGAGCCTGGTCTGCGGCGGCTGGATGGCGATAACCTTGCCGGTCTCCGCATCGACGATGACGCGGTTTCCCCTGGCGTCGTAATAGATGTCGAGATTGCCGTTCTGGGCGACAAGAATGCCGCCGTCATCGGCAGCACGACCCACCCGTGGCGCAGTATCCACTATCGGCGATGCCATCGTATTCGAAGCCAGCAGCCCGGCAGCAAGCGCTGAAAGGGTAAAGATGGTGCGCAACATGGTGGCCAAAATTCTCCGGTCCGTAATTGCCGCCGCCGGCATTGTCTCTCAAGAGCGCCGCGCGTCCTTTTGGGCTTAAGGACACTCTAACGCTTTAAATCTCCGCATCGTGCTTTGCGAAAATCAAAACTCGATTTCGGGCCGATGTGGTCGCGAACCCCTTCGCCAGCAAATCACTTGCGTACGATAAGGTTCCAATATGAACCGGGCATGAAGATGGCGGATTTCTGGCAGATCAACCGGCAATGAGTCCCAATTCCTTGCGCGCCTGCTTCGTCAGCTTCAGCGCGACGAGACGGTGGCTTTCGCGCAGATAATCCTTCAGCGCCTCGTCATCCATGCTTTCGCCTGTCTGGCGCTGGATCCATTTCATGCCGCGCGAGGCGAGATAGGGCGCCGGCCGAAGGCCCGGCTGTTCCCTCAGCACGTCATAGGCGATATCGGAGCATTTGAAGGTGACGAACGGCTCTTTGCCTTCACTCCAGCCGCCGATTGCAAACACCTTGCCGCCGACTTTCCAGACATGGGCGCCGCCCCACTGCACGACATGGGTCGTCGAAGGCAGCGAGGCGCAGAAGCTGTTATAATCGTCCAGCGTCATCTGCGCCCCGCCAATGATGGTAGACCATGAGATCATGGTCAAAAAAGAAGAGAGGAGCCCATCCCGATTCCATCGGGATGGAACAGGCTTTGGCTTGAAGTCAGGCGGCCGCCTCGGTTGCCACGACCGCCGGCTTCGAGCGGAAGTTCAGCCGGTCGGACCCGGCGGTGACCTTGACGGTCGAGCCGTCGAGGATCTCGCCGAGCAGGATCTTTTCCGCCAGCGGATCCTGCAATTCCTTCTGCATCACCCGCTTCAGCGGCCGCGCGCCGTAGGCCGGATCATAGCCCTTGGCCGCCAGCCAGTCGATCGCCTCCTGATCGAGCGAAAGCGCGATCTTGCGGTCGACAAGCAGGTTTTCCAGCCGCTTGAGCTGGATTTCGACGATGCGGCCCATATCCTGCCGGCGCAACCGGTGGAACAGGATCACCTCGTCGATGCGGTTGAGGAATTCCGGCCGGAACGAAGCCCTGACCACATTCATCACCTCGTCGCGCACCACGTCGACATCCTGGTCCTCGCCGAGATTGACCAGATATTCGGCGCCGAGGTTGGACGTCATGATGATCAGCGTGTTGCGGAAGTCGACCGTACGGCCCTGCCCGTCGGTCAGCCGGCCGTCGTCGAGCACCTGCAGCAGCACGTTGAACACGTCCGGATGCGCCTTCTCGATCTCGTCGAACAGCACGACCTGATAGGGCCGCCGCCGGATCGCTTCGGTCAGCGCGCCGCCTTCCTCATAGCCGACATAGCCGGGGGGCGCGCCGATCAGCCGGGCGACCGAGTGCTTCTCCATGAACTCCGACATGTCGATGCGCACCATGGCGCTCTCGTCGTCGAACAGGAAGCTGGCCAGTGCCTTGGTCAATTCGGTCTTGCCGACGCCCGTCGGTCCGAGGAACATGAACGAGCCGAGCGGCCGGTTCGGGTCCTGCAGGCCGGCGCGCGCACGGCGCACCGCTTTCGACACCGCCTGCACCGCCTCACCCTGGCCGACGACGCGCTTGCCGACCTCGTCTTCCATGCGCAACAGCTTGTCGCGTTCGCCTTCCAGCATCTTGTCGACCGGGATCCCCGTCCAGCGCGACACGATATGAGCGACGTGATCGGGGCCGACCACTTCCTCGACCATGCCGGCCTTGCCATCCCTGGCTTCAGCCTGCTTCAGCTGCTTTTCGAGTTCCGGGATCTTGCCATAGGCAAGTTCGCCGGCGCGCTGGAATTCGCCCTTGCGCTGCGCAATGGCAAGTTCGTTGCGCGCCTCGTCGAGCTGCTTCTTGAGGTCGGCGGCAAGCCCGAGCTTCTGCTTCTCGGCCTGCCACTTCGAGGTCAGCTCGGTCGATTCCTCCTCGAGGTTCGAGAGTTCCTTCTCAAGCCGGGTGAGCCGGTCCTTCGAGGCATCGTCCTTCTCGACCTTGAGCGCCTCGCGCTCGATCTTGAGCTGCATGATGCGGCGATCGATCTCGTCCAGCGCCTCGGGCTTCGAATCGACCTGCATCCTGAGCCGCGAGGCGGCCTCGTCGACGAGATCGATCGCCTTGTCCGGCAAGAAGCGGTCGGCGATGTAGCGGTTTGACAGCGTAGCGGCCGCGACCAGCGCCGAATCCGAGATGCGCACCTTGTGGTGCTGCTCGTATTTCTCTTTCAGGCCGCGCAGGATCGAGACGGTGTCTTCGACCGTCGGCTCATTGACGAAGACCGGCTGGAAGCGGCGGGCAAGGGCCGCATCCTTCTCGACATGCTTGCGGTATTCGTCGAGCGTGGTGGCGCCGACGCAGTGCAGTTCGCCGCGGGCCAGCGCCGGCTTCAGCAGGTTCGACGCATCCATGGCGCCATCCGCCTTGCCGGCGCCGACCAGGGTGTGCATCTCGTCGATGAACAGGATGATGCCGCCGGCGGCAGACGTGACTTCGGAAAGCACTGCCTTCAGCCGCTCCTCGAACTCGCCGCGGTATTTGGCGCCGGCGATCAGCGACCCCATGTCGAGCGCCATCAGCTGCTTGTCCTTGAGCGATTCCGGCACATCGCCATTGACGATGCGCAGCGCCAGCCCTTCGGCGATCGCCGTTTTGCCGACGCCGGGTTCGCCGATCAGCACCGGGTTGTTCTTGGTGCGGCGCGACAGCACCTGGATGGTGCGGCGAATTTCGTCATCACGACCGATGACCGGATCGAGCTTGCCCGCGCGGGCGTCCGCCGTCAGGTCGCGCGCGTATTTCTTCAGCGCGTCGTAGCCCTGCTCGGCGCTCGCCGAATCGGCGGTGCGACCTTTGCGTACGTCGTTGATGACCTGGTTCAGCGCCTGCGGCGTGACACCGGCCTTGGACAGGATGTCGGCGGTCTTGGCCGACTTTTCCATGGCAAGCGCCTGCAGAAGCCGTTCGACGGTAACGAAGCTGTCACCGGCCTTCTTGGCCAGTTCCTCGGCGGTCGAGAACACCTTTGCCAGCGGCTGCGCCAAGTAGAGCTGGCCATTGCCGCCCTCGACCTTGGGCATTGCCTCCAGTGCCGTTTCGACGCCGAGCTTGACGTCACGGACATTGCCGCCGGCGCGCTCGATCAGCGACGCAGCCAGGCCCTCGTCGTCATCGACAAGGACCTTGAGGATATGCTCGGGGGTGAATTGCTGGTGGCTGCGGGAAAGCGCCATGGTTTGCGCGGACTGGATAAAGCCACGCACGCGCTCGGAATATTTTTCAAGATTCATGCCTGTCTCCTTCCGTCACCGGCCCGCTTCGCGGCACCGGATCAGATTGCGGTGACGGACCCGCCCGTTCGAGCCGGATCCTGTTCACGCAAGATATGGGACGCAAACCACGGACCCTCAAGACGCCTCGACACTGGCGAACGCATAATATTCCGAGCGCGCAAAAGGAAAACGGCGGAGATTTCTCTCCGCCGTCCAGGGTAAAGGATGCGCTAAGATCGCCTGAACGTTTCTTCGATCAATTCTCGACGTCGGCAATAATAGGTTGACCGCCGGCATCTTCAGCCGGCGCCGCATCGACATTGCCAGTTTCGGCACGGTCAGGGCCGGAACTGTCAGGGCCGGCATTGTCGTTGCCGCCATTTGCCTGTTCGACATCGAGGCGCGGACGACGCGGACGCCTGGGGCGGCGGGCCGGGCTGTTTTCGGCAGCAGCTTCGTTGAGCTCGGCCTGGGCGGCGAGACCCGCCGGCGAAAGGTTTTCGAATTGCGGTGCGGGCTCGCTCACAAAGACCGGCTCAGCGGCCGGCACGGGCTCCGCCTGCGCCGGCATCTCGTCGCGCTGTGGCTGTTGTTCGACGCGCTGGCCACCCTGCTGCTCGCCGCGCGCGCCATATTCGCCGCGCTGGCCGTTCTGACCGTAACCGCCATTGGGGCGACGGTCGCGGTGGCGTCCGCCATTGTTGTCGCGGCCGTCACGGTTATCGCGGCCGCCCCGATTGTCGCGGCTGTTTTCCTGGTTCAGAGCCAGTTCGGCCGGCGTGCCATCGATGACCGGCTGCGGGCCGGCACCGTGATTGGCCGACGCCGAGGCCTCGTTGGCATTGTTGTTGCCGGCATTGTCGAACTCGTCGCGATCCTCGTCGCCGTCATCGTCGAAATCGTCTCGATTCTGCTGCGCGTTCTGGATCGGCATCTGTGCCTGAGCGGCTGCGATGATGCGGTTATAGTGCTCGGCATGCTGGAGATAGTTTTCCGCCATCACCCGGTCGCCGGAGCTTTGCGCGTCACGGGCAAGGGTTGCGTACTTCTCGGCAATCTGCTGAGCCGATCCGCGGATCTTCACGTCCGGACCGTTGCTCTCATAGTTGCGCGTCAGGGGATTCGGCCCCTTTCGGTTGTTGTTGTTATTGTTGTTGCCGCCGCCGCCATTGTTGTTGCGACCGCGCATGCGCCTGTTTTGCTGTTGTGGCCTCATTAGACTCTCTTCACTTTGAAATTTTCGAAAAACTCTTCACGAACGGAGGCGCTCATGCGGCCAGCCGTTTCGTTCCTTCACCGGCGTTCGCCCGCATCAATTGCGTTGGCGCCACGTGCCATCCTGTTCCGGTTACTTCACTTGCCGGACGATTCCCGCACGAAGCTTGGGCGTCGTTTGCGCAAGAAGGCAGCTATTTCCAAGGAAAACCGAATCGCTAAGAGCACTGCCTGCTTCGTCTCATCCGGTTAAGGCGACCCTAGCCGCATTCCCCGGTATTGCCAAGCGCTTTTTTCGCACTGCATCACGGCTTCCACCGTTCGAACACAAGAACTCTGTCGTTTCCGCCGAGATCACGAAACACCCCGACCGGACAGTACCCGGCCGCGGAGAATATCCCCGTAACCTGTTGGTGCTGCGTATGGCCGATCTCGACCGCAATCCTGCCTTGGAGTTCCAAATAGGCTGCCGCTCCTGCGGCGATCTTCCTGTAGGGGCTCAGACCGTCCACGCCGCCATCCAGGGCCTGGCGTGGATCGAAACCGCGGACCTCGTCCTGCAGATTTCCAATGTCGTCTGAGGGTATATAGGGAGGGTTTGCGACAATTACATGGTACCGGCCAGAAACTTTTTCAAACCAGTCGGATTTGAGCGCCGTGAACCGACCGGCGAGCCCCAATTCCCCGGCATTACGCATGGCCGTGACCAGCGCCTCTCGCGAAATGTCGACGCCGGTGGCGGTCGCGGCCGGGACAGCGCTGAGCAGCGCCAGCGCGATGGCACCGGCGCCGGTCCCCAGATCGAGGACGCGGCAGCCGCCTTCGCGTGCCGCCACTGCCTTGACGAAGGGCAGTATAGCCTCGACCAGCGTTTCGGTATCCGGCCGCGGCTCCAGCGTTTGCGGCGAAAGCGACAGGCGCAAGCCGTAGAATTCGCGATAGCCGAGGATGCGGTGCACCGGCTCGCCGGCGATACGCCGCCGCAGTGCGGCATCGATCGCTGCTCTCACGCCCGCATCGACCGTTTGCTCGGGATCGGCGATGGCCTGCGTGCGGGTCGTGCCGGAAAAATGCTCGACGATCAGCCTGGCATCGAGCGCCGGATCCGCGATCCCGGCCGCGGTAAGCCGGTTTCGCGCCTCCCGCAACAGTGAGGCGAGCGTGCCGGGCAGGCCGTCAGCCATCGAGGCCGATATCGGCGAGCAGCTTCGACTGGTGATCGGCGATCAGCGCGTCGATGATCTCGTCAAGCTCACCCATCATCACCCGGTCGAGCTTGTAGAGCGTCAGGTTGATGCGATGATCGGTGACGCGCCCTTGCGGAAAATTATAGGTGCGGATGCGTTCCGAGCGGTCGCCCGAGCCGACCTGCGACTTGCGCGATTCGGAGCGTTCCTCGTCCGCCTTGCTGCGCTCGAGGTCGTAGAGCCTGGCGCGCAGGATCTGCATGGCCTTCGCCCGGTTCTGGTGCTGCGACTTTTCCGCCTGCACCACCATGATGCCGGTCGGCAGATGGGTGATGCGCACGGCCGAATCGGTGGTGTTGACGTGCTGGCCGCCGGAACCCGAGGCGCGCATCGTGTCGATGCGGATGTCTTCGGCCCTGATGTCGATATCGACCTCTTCCGCTTCCGGCAACACCGCGACCGTCGCCGCCGAGGTATGGATGCGCCCGCCCGCCTCCGTCGTCGGCACGCGCTGCACGCGGTGCACGCCGGATTCGAATTTCAGATGCGCAAAGACGCCCTTGCCCGAAACGGTGGCTATGATTTCCTTGTAGCCGCCGACCTCGCCCTCGCTGGCCGACACCGTCTCGAAACGCCAACCATGCGCCGCGGCATAGCGCTCGTACATGCGAAACAGGTCGCCGGCGAAAAGTGCCGCCTCGTCACCGCCGGTGCCGGCGCGGATTTCGAGGATGGCGTTCTTTTCGTCGGCGGCATCCCTTGGCAACAGCAGGATCTGGATGTCCTGCTGCAGCGCCTCGATGCGATGCTTGACCCCTGGGAGATCGGCCTCGGCCAAGGCCCGCATCTCGGCGTCGGTGCCCTTGTCGGCGAGCATCGCCTCCAGATCGGCCTGTTCGCGCTCCGCGGCGCGCAGCGCCCTGATCTTTGCCACCATCTCCTGGATGTCGGCATATTCGGAGGCCATCCTGACATAGGCGTCCGCCGCCGGCCCGGCCGACATCTGCGCTTCGAGCATGTCGAAACGCTTGACGACTTGGTCCATACGGTCGCGGGGCAGGTTGATCATGGCGAAGTCTATAGCGGTATGGAGCGGTCGTCGGCAAAGGCTTGCAGCAGCGCCCGCATCGGCAGGCCTTGCGCCGGCGCCATCAGATTGTCGTCGAAGAACGCTTCCAGTTCGCTGAGCGGCAGTTCCGTCAGCATCGCCTTGACCGGGCCGATCGAAGCCGGCGACATCGAGATCGAGCGATAGCCAAGGCCGATCAGCGCCATCGCCGAAATCGGCTTGCCGGCAAGTTCGCCGCACAGGGTCACCGGCGTATGGTTGCGCGCTCCGGCGTCGGCAATTTTCTTCAAAACACGCAGGAACGGCGTCGAGAGCGGGTCGAAGCGGTCGGACAATTGGGTGTTGCCGCGATCCACCGCCATGACGAACTGGAACAGATCGTTCGAGCCGACCGAGACGAAATCGACCGCCTTCATCAACTCGTCGAGCTGGAACAGCAGCGACGGCACCTCCAGCATCGCGCCCACCTTGAGGCTGGTCGGCAAATGATGGGCAAAGCGCGACAAATGCCGCACCTCGCGATCAATGATCTCGCGCGCCTGCACGATCTCGCCGAGTTCCGTCACCATTGGCAGCATCAGCTTCAGTTCGCGCCCGCCGCACGCCTTGAGCAGTGCGCGGATCTGGGTGCGCAGCAGGCCGGGCCGGTCGAGCGTCAGGCGGATGGCGCGCCAGCCGAGCGCCGGGTTCTCCTCCTGGATCGACCCCTTGAAATAGGGCAGCACCTTGTCGCCGCCGATATCGATGGTGCGGAACGTCACCGGCTTGCCGCGCGCCGCCTCGAGCACGTCGCGATAGAGCCGCTCCTGCGCTTCGGCGCGCGGAAAAGTCGAGGCGACCATGAATTGCAGCTCGGTGCGGAACAGGCCGATGCCGGCCGCGCCAGCTTCGGCCAGTTGCGGCAGGTCGACCGCCAGCCCGGCATTCATCAGAAGATCGACCTGGACACCGTCCTTGGTCACCGACGGCTTCTTGCGCAGCTCGCGGTAGACCTCCTGCCGCCGCGCCCTGAAGCGCACTTTCTCGGCATAGGCCGCCTCGAGGTCGGGCTGCGGGCGCAGATGGATCGCGCCTTCCTCGCCGTCGACGATGATGGCATCGCCGTTTTCCGCCATGGAAACGGCGCCCTTCATCTGGCCGGCGACCGGTATGCCCATCGCACGGGCCACGATGACGACATGGCTGGTCGCCGCGCCGTCCTCCAGCACCAGTCCGCGCAGCTTGTCTCTGGGATAGTCAAGCAGCTCGGCAGCACCCATCGAGCGGGCGACGATAATGGCGTCCTTGGGCAGCGAGGCCGCGACGTCCTCCGGTCCGCGCCCCATAAGCTGCCGCAGCAACCGGTTGGCGAGATCGTCGAAATCGCTCATCCGTTCGCGCAGATACGGATCGGTCATGTGCAGCATGCGGGCACGCATGTCGCTCTGCACCTTTTCGACCGCCGCTTCGGCCGTCAGGCCGTTGCGGATCGCCTCCTCCAGCCGGCGTACCCAGCCACGGTCGTTGGCGAACATGCGATAGGCTTCGAGCACCTGGCGATGCTCGCCCTCGAAGGCGACGTCGCGGCGCTCCAGCATGTCGTCGATGGAGAGCCTGAGCGAGCCGAGGGACGCGTCGAGCCGCCTGACCTCCTCCTCGCTGTCCTCGTTGAACAGGTTGGTGACGACAATGCGCGGCTCGTGCAGCACCACATGGCCGAGCCCGACGCCTTCATTGAAGGACAGGCCGGTAAAGCTTACCGGGCGACGCAGATCGAGCTCGAGGCCGGGGCGCGTCAGCCGCTCCAGATCGCCGGTGGCGATCATCTCGGCGATCACCATCGCCGTCGTTTCCAGCGCCTCGACCTCGTCGTCTCGATAATGGCGCATGGTCTTGTTCTGCACGACCAGGACGCCGAGCGTCCGCCCTGCCCTCAGCACCGGCACGCCGAGGAAGGAATTGTAGATTTCTTCCCCGGTCTCCGGCAGGTAGGCGAAGGCAGGATGCTCCTGTGCATTGGAAAGGTTGAGCGGCCGCGCCGAGGCCGCGATCGTGCCGACCAGGCCTTGACCCAGCCTGAGCTGCGCCAGGTGGACGGCGTTCGGGTTCAGGCCTTCGGTGGCGTAGAGCTCGAGCACCGAATCGGCGCGCAGCACATAGAGCGAGCAGACCTCGGCAACCATGTTGGAGGCGATGTCGCGCACGATCCGGTCAAGCCGCTCCTGCGGCTCCAGCGGCTCTTGCATGAGCTCGCGGAGCCGTTTCAGCAAAACGCGCGGGCCACTGGCCGAATCACGCATCGCGGCTTCTTCTCCAATAGCATTTCAGCCGGTGCAGGTTGCCCTGCACAGCGGCACAAACGCAACAACTCAATTAGAGCGCCGTGCGTCCAATTGGACGCATAAAGGCCGCTCCAAGACTTTCGATCTGCTACTGCTTATCCAGACCGTAGACGGAATGCAAAGTGCGAACTGCTAGTTCCGTATAGGGACCGTCGATCAGGATCGAAATCTTGATTTCGGACGTTGTAATGGCGCGGATGTTGATCGACCTGTCGGCCAGCGCCTTGAAGGCGGTGGCGGCGACGCCGGCATGGCTGCGCATGCCGATGCCGATGACCGAGACCTTTGACATGCCGGCTTCCGACTGCACCACATCGTAGCCGATCGTCGCCTTCAGCCGTTCGAGCACGGCAAGCGCCTTGTCGACGTCGCCGGATGGCACGGTGAAGGTCATATCGGTGAACTTGCCGTCCTCGGAAATGTTCTGGACGATCATGTCGACGTTGATGTTGGCCTCGGCGAGCGGCCCGAAAATGCCGGCGGCGACGCCCGGCCGGTCGCCGACGCGGCGCAGCGATATCTGCGCCTCGTCCTTGGCATAGGCAATTCCGGTGACGACCTGCTGTTCCACGATCTCTTCCTCGTCGCAAATAAGCGTTCCCGGCGGATTGAGCAAATCCCCCATTCCGGGTGCATCGGGATCGTCGAAGGACGACCGCACAAAGGTACGCACCCTGTGCACCATGGCAAGCTCGACCGAGCGCACCTGCAGGACCTTGGCGCCCAGCGAGGCCATTTCGAGCATTTCCTCGAAGGAAATCTTGGCCAGCCGCCGCGCCTTCGGCTCGATGCGCGGATCGGTCGTGTAGACCCCGTCGACATCGGTGTAGATGTCGCAGCGGTCGGCCTTGACCGCCGCCGCGATGGCGACAGCGCTGGTATCGGAACCGCCGCGGCCGAGCGTTGCGATCCGGTTGTCCGGCCCGATGCCCTGGAAACCGGCCACCACCGCCACCTGGCCTTCGCCGAAGCGCTTGATCAGGAACGCGCCGTCAATATCGAGAATGCGCGCCGCGCCATGCGCGTTGTCGGTCTTGATCGGGATCTGCCAGCCTTGCCAGGAGCGGGCATGCACGCCGATATTCTGCAGCGCGATCGCCAGCAAGCCGGCGGTGACCTGCTCGCCGGCCGCGACGACGGCGTCATATTCGCGCGCATCGTGCATCGGCGAGGCCTCGCGCGTCCAATGCACGAGCTCGTTGGTCTTGCCGGCCATCGCCGAGACCACGACGGCGACCTCATGGCCGGCATCGACCTCGCGTTTGACGTGACGCGCCACATTGCGGATGCGGGCGATGTCGGCGACGGACGTTCCGCCGAATTTCATCACGATGCGCGCCATGGAAGCGAAATGCCTTTGACTGAATGCCGGACCGAGGGCCGAAAAGCGGAAATGCGTCCGACCGGGCCGGACGCTCAATGCGCGGCCTCCTTAGCCAAATGATCGCGGTTTCGCAAGGCATGCCGCCGCTGCCGGCCAGGCGACACACGAGCGCAGTGTCACGCCTGCACTGCTTGTTGGCAAATGCCGCTCGCTTCAGCCCTGCAGTGCCGTGGCTCTCCACAGGCGCGGATAATCGAGGACGAAACCGAGCGGCGAGACCTCCAGCATCTCGTTGTAGCCGAACAGCGGCGCGGCATAGGCGTAGTGTGCTGCATCGACGCGTCGATAGGTCTGTTCCAGGTGCGTCAGCCTCAGGTCGGGAAATGTCAGATAGGCCGCCGGGGCGGGCGTCGCCGTGCCGACATCGAGGGCAAAACGGCGGAGCGCCAAAAGGTTTGTGGCGGGCGTGAAGCCGAGATCGACATCGATGAGACCGTCGGCTTCCGCTTGATGCTCGCCGTTCAGCGTCCATTGGCGCTCGGTAAGCCGGTCGATGCCATAATGCAGCTCTTGCGTGCCGAGGAAGCCGTCGGCACGCGCCGAGCGCGTATGCCAGCCGGTATCGCAGTCCACCTCGTAGGCGATGCTGCACGGCTTGCCGTCCTGGACGAAAAGCGCGTGTCCCCTGAGGTTCCACCCGGAACTCGCTTCCGACAGCAGGCAAGCGTCGTGGCCTTCCTGGTCAAGCCGGCGCCAAAGAATGGAAGCAACCGTTCGCATCGTTGTGCACTCCTTCGATCACGATGTCTCTGCTTCGTCCGCCAGGGCATTGGTGTTTCCTTCCGGCACACCATCAACTGACATGTGCTGACACAATTGCCTCCGGCAAAAGGCGGTGCTGTCAGGCATCACGCGCATCGCGCTGCCGGCGGTGAATTTCGCGCCTTGACATTCGCAGCCTTGCGCCCGACTTCCTAGCGTCCGAGGAGACCACGCCATGCCAGAGCCCCGACGATCGACGATCGATGCCGGAGAGGTGGAACGATTTTCCGCCCTTGCCGCCGAATGGTGGAACCCGAACGGCAAGTTCCGCCCGCTGCATAAGTTCAACCCGATCCGGCTTGCCTATATCCGCGACCAGGTGGCGGCCCGCTTCGGCCGTGATCCGCGTGCGGCAAGGCCGTTCGAAGGCCTGCGCTTCCTCGACATAGGCTGCGGCGGCGGGCTTTTGTGCGAGCCGATGGCGCGGCTTGGCGCCGAAGTGGTCGGCGCCGATGCCTCAGTCACCAACATTGAGGTGGCGAAGCTGCATGCCGCGGAAGTCGGCGTCACGGTGGACTACCGCGCAACGACCGCGGAAGACCTGGCCGACGCCGGCGAAAAATTCGACGTCATCCTCAACATGGAAGTGGTCGAGCATGTCGCCGATGTCGATCTGTTCCTGGCCAAATGCGGCGAGATGGTCAAGCCCGGCGGCATCATGTTCGTCGCCACCATCAACCGCACGCTGAAGGCCCTGGGCCTGGCCATCATCGGCGCCGAATATGTGCTGCGCTGGCTGCCCCGCGGCACCCACCAGTTCGGCAAGCTGGTGCGCCCCGAGGAACTCGAAAAGGCGCTTGCCGGCGCCGGCCTGACCGTCATCGACCGCACCGGGGTCACCTACAGCCCGCTCGCCGATCGCTGGCAGCGGTCGAAGGACATGGACGTCAACTACATGGTGCTGGCGGAGAAGGTATCCGTCTGAAGCTTACGCCTTCTGGCCCCTATGTCTTCTGGCTTTGCGCCTTGGTGGTGATGAACACGCCGGCGGTGATGATGACGGCACCCGCCCAGGTCAGCAACTGATAGCGCTCGCCGAGGAAGAGCGTCCCGGCAAACAGCCCGACCGCCGCCGCCACATAGCCGATCTGGCTGAGATAGACCGGGCCGCCGACCGCTTGCAGGCGGAAGAAGAAGGCGAACATCGCCGAGGCTGATGCCACCTGTGCCGCAGCGACCAGCGGCACGCCGCCGAGCGACCCGAATGCATTGCCGCCCAGCAGGACCAGAATGCCGGCAAGCAGCATCAAGGCTGCTGCCAGATGGCTGCCGACGGCAAGCTCGATCGGGCCGGTGTCTTCAGGCCAGTCGACGGTGCGGTAGATGTTGCCGGCGGCGAGGCTGACCGGGATGAGCAGGCCCATCGCCACCCAGAAAAATTCGGCCGGATGGCCCGCTTCCCCGCGCGTCACGGCCACCATGACTGCGCCCACGAAACCGACGACTATGCCGACGATGCCCAGCATGGTCGGGCGCCTGACCCCGAGCAGCATCGAGAACACCAGCGTGACGACCGGCGACAGCGTGAACATGATGCCGCTGTAGCCGGCGCCCAGATGCGGAATGGCTGAAAACATCAGCAGATTGGGGATTGCGTAGGAGACGGCCGCGGTGACAAAGAAATAGCGCAGCCTGTGCGGCGAAAGCCGCATGCGCTGCCCGTTGAGCAGCAATGCGCACAAAAGCACGCCGCCGGCGCCAAGCGAGATGACGAAGGCCCAGACCATGGCGGGGACGCCGGCCGCCGTCGCGATCTTGCCGAACGGCAGCGTCAGGCCGAGCAGTCCACCGGTGACGACCAGAAGGCCAAGCGCCGAGTCCCAGAGAAATTTCATCGCCGTCCCATCGCCTGTTCGCACTTGGCCGATACCACAAGCTGAGGTACGATACGGTAAAGATTCTTCACGTCAAGATACATAACGGTGAGAGACATGGATCGCGCAGCAAAAGCGATCGAGCAGTGGAAAAAGGAACGGCCGGATCTCGATGTCTCGCCGATGGCCGTGCTCGGACGGTTGAACGAGGCTGCCTCGTTGATCGCGCGGGAGCGGCTGGCGCCGCTGTTTGCAAGTTACGGACTGCAATCCGGAGAATTCGATGTGCTGGCGACGCTGCGTCGTTCCGGGCCGCCATACGCGCTGACGCCGACCGCTCTGTACGAGGCGACGATGGTGACGTCGGGCGCGATGACCAACCGCCTCGATCGGCTTGAGAAATCCGGCCTGATCAAGCGCGGGCCGCATCCCGACGATCGCCGCGGCATCGTCGTACAACTGACCCGGAAGGGCCTCGCTTTGATCGACGAGGCGGTTGCCGCGCACGTTGCCAACGAGCACGAGATACTTTCCGGCCTGATACGCCCGGAGCAGGTCATGCTGGCACGCCTGCTCGAAAAATTGATCGCGAGCCTAGGCTAACCAAACCGGCCAAAAGGGCCGGCCGAGAAGGTGGAAAACTCAAATCCTGGCCGCGGAGCCTCGTTTGGGCCGGCGGACAGCTCTGATCTTGCCGCTGTTTCCGCCGCCACAGAAAAACTGGTCACCGCCATCGGATTCGAGCCCCGACACGCCTGTTCCTGGCGGCATATCGAGCTTCTCCAGGACCTTTCCCGTTTCAGGATCGATCCGCCGGACATCGCTCTCCTCACCCTCCCAGGTGCCATGCCACAGCTCGCCATCGACCCAGCTGACCCCGGTGACGACGCGGTTGGAAACGATGGTGCGAAGGATTGCCCCTGTCTCGGGATCGACCTGATGGATCTTTCGGCCCCGGTGCTGCCCGACCCAGAGTGTTCCTTCGGCCCAGGCGAGCCCGGAATCACCGCCATTGCCGGGCGCCGGGATCGACGCCAGCACCTGGCCATTCTTCGGATCGATCTTGTGGATGCGATCCTCGGCGATCTGATAGAGGTGCTGGCCGTCGAAGGCCGTTCCGGCGTGTGCCGCGACATCGATCGAGCGCACTACTTTGCCGCTCGCCGGATCGAAGGCGTTCAATCTGTCGCCTGACGCAAACCAGACATGCTCACCGTCGAAGGTGACGCCGTCGACGTGGTCGACACCCGGAAAGGGTCCATATTCACGGAGGATTTCGGCTGAGGATCGTTTCATAATACCACCCTAGTAGCCCGGCAACGGGCCGGGGAGTAACAAGATTGTCGGGAAACCCGGTACCGGCGGGGTCATCCAGCGACGCGCCCGCCCGCGGCCGAACGACTGCACCTTGCCTGACTGGGCGAGCTGCTCGAGCGCCCGCTGCACGGTACGCGAACTGGCTCCAAGCGCAATCGCCAAGGCCGAGCTCGACCACGACTCGCCGTCGGCGAGGAAGGCGAGCACCGCGGCATGATCGTCCTCGACGGGCGGCGCCAGCACGACGACCTCGCCGGCGCGGCGTGGCGCCAGGGCAAAGCCCCGCTTCGTCGCGCTCACATCGGCCAAGCTCCGAAGCTCCGCGCGAAGTCGCCCGATTTCGACCCGTAACCGCGCGCGATGTGATTCGTCCGCGTCCTTTCCGCGGAAAGCGCGCGCAATAAGCGTCGATCTTGCCACGTCCCTCGGCCAGGCTTCGGCCAGCGCGCGGGCAACAGCGAACAGCACCGGGCGGGTCGCCAGCGAGATGACGGTGTCTGCGACCCGCACGACATTGCGGCATGCATCCACCACCAGCGCCCCCGACGCCAGGAGCGCTTCGACTTCGTCGAGCAGAAGGGGCCGTTCCTCGCCACGGGCGACAAGGCGTGCCGCCGGCGTCTCCAGCACCAGCGATGCGCTCTCCACCTCTGCGGTCAGCGCGGGGATGCCGGCCGCGGGGGGCGCCCGCCCCCCCCCGAGCGCGGCGGCGCGCGCCCCCCCCCCGCACCCGCGGGCGCGCGCCGGTGAGGCGCGCCGCCCCCCCGACGGGGCGCCCGGCGCGGCGCGGCGG
>NZ_JAMYNH010000041.1:0-28201 GCF_040318975.1 Mesorhizobium sp. M0983
AGCACCGCCTGGCTGGCGATCACGCCCGCCTCGCGAGCCCGTTCATAGCGCGCGTCCAAGATGAGATACGGATAGCTTTCCTCGAGCCGCTGCGTGAAGAACGGCTTGAGCGCCTCATCCAGCCGCATCGTCGCCTCGCTCACCGTCGAGGCCGAGAAAGAGTGGCCGCACAGTTCCTCCGTCACCGCCTTCACCTTGCGGGTCGAAACGCCCTGCACGTACATCTCGACCAGCGCCGACACCAATGCCTTCTCCGAACGCTGGTAGCGCTCAAACAACTCCGTCGAGAACCGGCCAGCCCGATCCTGCGGAACGCGAAGCTCCAGCACCCCGACTCGCGTCACCAGCTTGCGTTCGTAATAGCCGGACCGGTAACTCGTCCGCTCCGCCGTCCGCTCGCCTTTCTCGGCCCCGATCGCCTCCGTCATCTCGGCTTCAAGAACCTCCTGCACGACACTCTGCAATGCCTGGCGAAAGCCGTCCTCATCCGACAACAGCAACGCTTTCAACTCGCCTCTGCTCAGTCTAACGTCTCGATTGGTCATGGCACTTCCCCTTCCACGGGAATCGGTGATCGCAACGTCACCACCGTGCCATGGCCGCTCGCCCCTCAGAGCAAGCGCCGTTCTCTCTCCAAAACTTTTTGCAGAACCTTCAGCACACTATCCCGGCGCGTGCAAGGTAACCGGCTGTAGTCAGCCCGTTATGCCCGCCGCCAATGATTATAACGTCGTAATCTGGTTTGACCGCCATTTTGATCCTCGCTTGAGCTCACGCGCATGCAGTGGTGAACGGTGTTCTAACTGGAACACTCCTACAACGTCGCTCTTTTGTCAATCATTTGCATGCCGCAGAAGCCCAGGCGTACGACGACGGTCGGCGCCCCCCGTATTGAGCTTCACGCGCGTCTTGCCGCCCAAATATTTTGCTATTGATGTCATGCGTTACACAAAACCTGTAGCGTTCGCATTTGCAGAACAGCGGCGCCCACCATGGCTATCGAGTGCATTCGGTGGCGACCCGATAGGTAACTTTAGCCATAACCTCTGCCGTTGCCAGATAGATTTCGAGATGCGTACCTCGCCGCTTTACCATCTCAGCGAGGGTGCCTTGATGCGACCACTGCAATCAGGACGCGCAGAGGTGGAGTTCGACACAACGGACCTAAAGTCGTGTAAAACGCTCCAACACATTGCGGGTGACGCGGCAGGTAGCCAGATCGCCTTGCTGAAGGCCCGCGACCCACTCGCAGGTGCCGGCATGAAATACAGACCCGCGCCCCTTCTGGAAAGCGACAATCATTCCACATCCCCGAGCGGCGGCACCCCGGGTGGCTTCAGTTGCGACACCGTAGCGCTTAAGCGCAAATGCGGTCGTTTGGTCACCCCAGTAGAGGCTCTCGCCCTTGCGGCCATGAGCCACCTCTAAGTTAGAGGCGAGTCCCATCGCCAAAATCTCTAGACCCTCAGGTGTCTGCATGCGGGCGCTCGGGCGTGGGATGCCGTCTATCATCTCGTAATCTAATCCGTCGACTTCATAGCCAAAGATTCGCGCCTCCGCGCCAATAACATCTCCGTACCCCAGGTCGAGTCCTTCAAACGCCCAGTGGTTAGGAGCATACACGGTGAAGCCCCCGACTCCACGGGCTACCATCCCTCCTACTCCCGCAAAGAGCCCGTAGTGAGTATTTAGACCGAAGGTCTGTTCCCCAGGCCAGCCAACCCGCCGATCGGAAAAATCGGTCGCCAAGCGGCGTTCACCCTTGGTGCCCGCGAGCGGATCTTTCTCGAGCGCCCTCTCCTGGTAGCACACCTGAGTGATTCCGTTGTCTTCCAGGCGAATCTGGACCCCGAAGTTGCCGGCAAAGCGCGCCACACTGCCTCCGTTCTCCATGTACTGCTCGATTGCTTCTCGCATCTCCCAGGTCCAGTATTCATCGTGACCGACGAATACGACACATTTGTATGCAGCTAACAGATCCGGATCCGCGATCATGTCGGCCTGAGAAACGATATCGACCCCAAGCCCCTGAGCCTCTGTCCAGCACAGGAATGGCCGCTCATAGCTCGCCCAGCCGGCACTGGCGTAAAACTTGCTAAAGCCCCGTGAGCACGCGAACTCATCCTGAAGATAGCGGGGTGGCGACCCCATCGGTGTCGGCTGTATCGCGGCTTTGCGGGGGGCACCCGGTGGCAGCCAGATGAAACCCCTCGCCCAAGGGCGATGCAAAGTAACCCTGGGGGCAAAACGCCAACCGTCGGTCAACTTATGACCAACATAGTGACTGTAGCCGCCCCAATCGTTGTAAGCTCTCCAAGTACCTGTAGCGGCGACCATGAGAATTGGTTTTTGCTGACCTTTGCGGGGTAAAACAAAGAAACCGTGTTCCTGCTCCTGGCGCTGCTCGTTCCGGCTTGCGTGGCTAGTGGCGATATAAAACCCAGCAGGTGCGTCATCAGGAATTTTCCAGGCATGGCTCTGCGGCCAATCGCAGCCCCGCTCGTAAAAGCGATCGCGGAGCCCCGCCGACTCGCCACCTATATTTTCCAGATGAGCAATTGTCTGAGGCCTCACGCCATCCCGGACGATGTTGATGTCGAAACGCTCTGCGGTCGTGCTGGTGTGGAACCGCACGACATCCCCAGGCCTGTACGACATGCGATCCGTATAGGTAAACACTTCGAGGTGAGCCGGATCCTGGAAGACGGTCTCGTAGTAGAGCGTCTTCACTCCGTTGAACCCCTGTCTCCGAGGAACAAACTCAAAAGGCTCCTGGCCCGGGAATCCGGCACTCACGTCGTCGCTCATCGCTTTACTCCTTGCATTCCAGTTGTTCACCGGGCACTTTTGGGATCGACCGAGCCAAGTACAAATCTCAGCCCACATCAGCCATGAATTTGCTCTTTCACAACCAAATAACGAAGCCATTTCGTGCGTGAGACTTGAGTAGCATCAGATCTCGTCCTGACGAGGGTGGAGGTGCTTTCGCTACGGCAGACCAGGCTTACGGTCCAGGACCGAACCTAGAGTAGACATCGGGGCCTCTCCCAATCCGACTGCGGTCGAAATCACGAACCCACGAGCCGGAAGAGTCATACTTATCTGGAACATGTTATCTGATGGAATATAGTTCCAATAACCATCTTTTGAGGCGGTGTCAATGCGGGAGCGGACGTATTTGTCGACCCTACTACGGGGATGGCCTGCTCGCCGGCAGTCTTCGACGAAGCCAATGAACTCCTGGATGCAGTGCGCTGTATGTTGCGGCCGGTGACAGTGCCGTCGCTGGGTACGACAAACACGGTGGTCGTGCCATTGGTGCGATTGTAGAACTGTCCACCATCCGATGTTCGTTGACAAGCTGCGACTTATCGGTGTGATGGAGCGACTGATCGCCACTTGACCGAGGCGGGCTAAAAAGTTACAGCAACACCATCCTCTTTGGAACATCATTTCGGAGGCTTGTGTGCGGGTTGTCAACTCTCTTGTGGAGCGATGTTTCGCTGTTATTGAGTTGCTGGCGAACGAGGCATCGACAATCCGCCTCGGCGAAATTGCCGAAAAGCTCGATTTGCAAAAAAGTGCTGCCCACCGGATGCTTACCACTTTGTGCGAAATCGGCTGGGTCGAGCAGGAGCCAGCCACGGGCTTTTACAAACTCACTCTAAGACTGGCCATTCTAGGACAACGCTTTCTGAGCGCCACGCACCTAACTGACGTCTGTCAGCCAGTGTTAGAGGAATTGGCTGGCGAAAGCGCGGAACTTGTTCGTATGGCAGTCGTGCAGGGTGAAACGCTGACCTGGATTGCACAGGTCCAAGGCGCTCGGAACGGCTTGAAATATCAGCCCGAACTGGTTGCGAGAGTTCGCTTGGCGACCACAGCTAACGGCAAGGCTTATTTGTCGACGCTAGATCCGACAGACGCAATTCGAATCGCCGTCAATGACGGAGGGGATAGTGCAGGGGAGCGATCCATTACCTCCGTGGAAGAGTTTATGGGAGAACTGGCGCTGACTAAGAAAAGAGGCTGGGCAATTTCAGTCGAGGAGGCTGAGCCTGGCGTCATCGCAATTGCTGCCCCGATTACTTTGGAGGGTGGCCAAACGGTTGGGACCGTCAGTGTCGCAGGTCCGAGCTCGCGCTTAACTGCAGATCGGCACGAAAAAATAGCTTCGTCGGTGTCGTCAACAGCTGCCAAACTCGGAGCGCTGTGGCCCCTGAGGCAACGATTCAACGATAAAAACTGACTTATACTCATAAGATATCTCTTTTCTGCACCTTCATCTCACCCGACCTGAAATTGAAGGTAGTTGTGCGGGCGGGTTCGCGCTAACCGCCGATCAGAGCGTAGCTTTCAATGCGGCTTCCGAGTTGAATCACCGGCGTTGTTCGCAGGTTGCCGCATAGGCGGCACGGAGCGAGGCGAGAAGAGGCCGACGAGTCCCGCAGGCCTCAACCGCGTCCAACTTAGAGCCGAGTTTATCCACACGGATCTGGTCTGCTGCAAGGTGCTAGCGCTTGAGGCACTTGTCGCCCGTTGCCGGTCTGCTGTAACCACCAGATCGCGATCACATTATCACATTGCGTGGTCGAAGCGTTTGACCCGACTTGAACAGTTGCGGGGAGATTCCGGCGCGTTTTCTGCGTTAGCTTGTTGTTTTTGTTGAAGTGGAGCTAGGCACGGCTCTATGCTGTAATGCTAAATAGTCGTCTACAGTGTAGAGCTTGACGAATCGCGGTTTTTAGTAATGCTGATTGCATGTTCGTGCGCGAGAAGAACATCCGCGGCTACACCTACCTCTACCTCGTCGAGAGCGTGCGTGAGGAGGGGCGGATAAAGCAGCGGATCATCCGCAATCTCGGGCGCAAGGAGGCGGTCCTGGGCTCGGGTGATCTCGATCGGCTCGCCGCTTCAGTTGGCCGCTACGCCGAGCGGGCCATGCGAACGTGGCCGAAGCACAGGCTGCCTGAGCCGGCTTCGGAATCCTCCCTCGACGCGCTTTGTAGTGCTTCTGTAACGGGCCTCGATGAGTCAATCCCTCTTTTGCGTCGTCCAGGCGCCGGGGTCTTACGGCCCGGGGTAGTGACAATATTGGAGGTCTTGTTCCCTGCAGGCCGCAATCGCGTCTGCGACATTGGCACGCGCGCGAGGCTCAAGGGCTGGATATGCCATCGCTTGATCTCTTGCGCACGGCCTTCCTCAATAGCTCTGACACATGATCCGGATCTGGTGCAATGTTCCAGGCGTTTACCCGGCAGTTTCCCTGCAGCACCTCAAGAACGCAGATATGACCTGTGGCGACCTTGCCATTTAGCGTATTGCCGGCAAGCCGCAGGAAGTGGCGCAACACGCCGTTGCTCGTCACGGCGAGGACTGCACTATCCTCTCCCTGGGTCCGGGCGAGCTGCCCCACAAATGTTGTGACGCCATTTGCCAAAGTGGCCTCGGGAGGGCTCCAACCAGCCGATTGTGGCCATGCCCCGCGGTGTTCCCACGCCTCCAATTCCTCCCCTCCGAATTGCTCTATGATCTCGTGGCTGCTAAGACCCTCCCATGCACCATAGTCGATCTCGGCTAAACTCGCATCGACGATCGGTAAGGGCGCGCCACCGATCCGCTCCACGATGATCTCGGCGCACTGGCGTGTGCGCTGCAGCGGTCCACAATAGAGTCCCCCGAGCATAACACCTGACAGCCATAGAACGTTGCCGAGATTCTGAGCCTGGCGGCGTCCCTCTTCTGTGAGCGGAGGGTCGCTTCTGCGGCCGATCCACACGATCTTGTCGCCGGGATCAAACGTGTTGCCGTGGCGGCTGAGGATAAGCTTCATGGATAACGGCCGCTTTGTGTTGAAGTTCACCCTACAGGACTGGCTGTCTGCCTCAATCCGTGACGAGATCGCCCTCTTCGCCGATGATTGCCTCAACGCGCTTCAAATCATCCGGGCTGTCGACAGCCCAGTGAGTCCTGCCGCCATAGTCGACTTGGACCACGCGTACAGGGATTCCATGCTCGAGCGCGCGCAATTGCTCAAGCTTCTCAGAACGTTCGAGGGGACCGGACTCGAAACTGATATACCTGCGCAGGGTTTCGTAGCGGTACGCGTAGAGTCCGATATGACGAAAGACAGGCAGGGGATCCGTACCATTACCTTGCTTGTCTTTGCGCACGAACGGGATGATGGATTTCGAGAAATAGAGGGCGTTGCCGCGTCGGTCGAAAGTCACTGTTGTGCCTCCCACCTCGCCGTGCCCTTTGGCGGTGCGCAACGCGTCATAACTGCGCTTGTCCATCCGGACCGCGGCAGTAGCGATCTCCGCTGTCGGGTCGCGGCGCATCTCATCAATCAGAGCGGCAATGATCCAGGGCGGCGTGAGGACAGCGTCACCCTGAAGGTTCACCACGACGGCAGGCGTCGTGGCGAGCATCTCGGCTGCTGTCAGCACCCGCTCGGTGCCGTTTATGCATTCCTTCGGGGTTCTCACCACGGCTCCGCCAAAGCTTCGAACATGCTCGGCGATGCGCTCATCGTCTGTGGCGACGCAAACCTCATCTACGTCAGATACTGCACGGGCCAAAGACCAGGCACGGTTGATCATCGTCCGGCCAGCGATCATGGCGAGCGGCTTGCCAAGGAAGCGGGTCGAGCCGTAGCGAGCCGGAATGATGATAGCGACTGGGCTCGAAGCTCTTGGCATGTTTTCCTCACTCTCCGGGATCCTAAGATTAATAGACGAGGTTGCGAAATTCCTTGACGCGATGGAACGTGATCAGGTTCGTATATTGAGGATCCCTCCCCTCGTCATCCCCTGACCGGCACAACACGAGAAGATCATTGCCGTCTACCGCCATGCTCGCGTAGTTCCGTGCGTGACGCTCGGTCTGACCCGCGGCTACAAGTCCGGCAAAGCACCAATCGATGCAATTTCTGGAGAAGTGAAGTTGCAGCCTATGGCGCTCATTGTTCGGCAAATTGTAGCGCGCCTTCGATATGTGCGTAAGGCGCACCATAGAGTCCGTCGCTTGTGAACTCAGCAACCAGTAGAGCCGCGTTTTGTCATCATAAATCAGAAAGAATTTCATATGGCCTCCCGGAAATGGGACGAAGAGAGCCCTTTTCCCCGACGGCATGGTTTCTAATGCTGTGGTCAGACGACCATCATCCTGCTCAACGACCTTCACCAGGGCAGCATAGCCCGTTCCACCCGTGTTCGTGCGCAAGAAAACGTGCAACGTTCGCCCGTCCGGATCGTGCCACAGATGTGAGGGATCGAAAAACCGGACGATATTCGGTTCAAGCCAGCCCATTGGTGCACACAAGCGTCCCGATCCGAGCTCGGCCGAAGCTCGGGGTGGCGTGCTATAGAACGGTATACCAAAAAGATCGAAATCCCTCGATGAGACTATCTCGTTGAACGCGAGGGACTCTGAGATAGTCCAGCTCTCACGGTCTAGAAGATCGTGGTCAATTCTAGCGCGCAACACCCGCGGTGCCAAACCGGCTGTATTCCATCCCTCGATTGCAAGATCGCGCCGCTCGTCCAAGGCGAGGTAGAGGGACCCATTCGCGTAATGCACGTTGCAGGACGACCCGTGCCATTTCATATCCGAGGTAAGGGTGACCGGCGCGCTCCACGTCTCCCCGTCATCGTCGGAACGAATGATCATGAGGTCGCCGGCATGACCAAGGATGTAGAGCCGCCCGCCAGCTGTGAATGGTCGGGCGTGCCAGAATGGAAAGCTCTTTCGCTCAGCCCAGGAACAGCCCCCATCATCGGACACATAGACCAGGCCCATTCCGAAGCGCGTACCTCCCGCGCGAGATCCCTTCGGCCCGAGGAGATCCCTGACCCCGGCACCGCCGAGGTCAAAGGTGGCTACCACTCTTCGGCTCGCCGTCACAACAATGCCCGGCGTGTAGCAGTATACATCTTGTGGCCGCTCGGACCGGTAGACAATCTCGAAGTCGTTCGCCAACGCGCGCATCATCGAAGCCCTGCTCTGATCCCCAGTGCCGCCAAGAGAGCCGTTGTGAGATCGTCCCTCGAATGGTTGCCATTGGTACAACTTTCATCACTCAACATGGCTTCAGCACGTCCTGACGAGATATCAGGCCGACGAACTTGTCCTGGTCGTCAAGCACGGGTATCAACTCGATCTCGTGCTGACGGAAAAGCTGCGCGGCTTGATCGAGAAATGCGTGCCCGGAAATTGTGTTGAGCGGCGGCTGCATGTGCCGCTCCACCGGATCGCTAAGGTCGGGAGGGGCGCCACACTCAGCTAATCGGCCGATGGAGTCCCCGTTCAAGGTCCCGACGACGTTGCATTGCTCATCGACGACTGCGGCGACTCCTAGGTTTGGGGAGGCGCGGCACATGTACAAGAGCGCCAGCGATAGCGGTGTACCTGGCCGGAACACTGGAATCACTTCAAGCGGCCACATCAGGTCGCGCACTCGCATCAGCTCCCGTCCGAGACTTCCACCCGGGTGAAGACGTGCGAAGTCATGACGCGTGAACCCACGCCGCTCCTGCAGGAGAAGCGCTAGAGCATCCCCTATTACGGCCATAGCCGTCGCCGAGGTAGTCGGAGCAAGGCCAAGTGCGCATGCTTCCTGGATCGACCCGATGTTGATCACCACGTCGGCAGCCTGTGCCAGCGACGAGGTGGCGCGCCCCGTGATCGCCGCAACGATGACAGGAAGCTGCCGGATAGCACGGATGAGCTGCATAAGTTCCGCAGTTTCGCCAGAATTGGAGAGCGCGAGAATGACATCCCCGGCGCGCACGCGCCCGAGATCGCCATGCAGAGCGTCGACCGGGTCGAGCGTGATCGATCGAGTGCCGGTCGATGCGAGAATTGCGGAAATCTTTTCGCCAATCAGTCGCGACTTGCCGACACCGCACACTATGACAATGCCAGTTGAAGAAAAGATGTAGTCCGCGAGCACGCAGATATGATCGTCGATCCTGTTTGAGAGGGTTTGCAACGCGGCAGCCTCTTGGCGGATGATGGCCTTGGCTCGCTCAAGCATGACTATTTTGCTGCTAAGGTCCCTGCCAGATTCAGTATATTGCTGAGCTGGCTCTCCATGGGGACGCGGGACCGTACTTCTGTAGCCAACAAGTGTCATGATATCGGCCTCGATCAAATTGGCGACTGTCCTTGTGACGTCGGATAGAGGCTGTATAGCGATCAATCAGAAAATGGGGATGATCTTTTAATTAAATTAGTGCTGCAGTTTCGCAACTGGGCAGCATGGACCTGATTTCGTCGCTTCGATCGTTCGCATGCGAGCGTTGAAAGCAGCCGTGGATGCGATCTCACAGCTCGGTCCGTTGGCGAATTTGAGGGCTCAGAAGGAGAGCGTGCCGGACCATACCCACTTCACTTGCCAGATTGCGGCCAGGACAATGGCAGATTGTGATGCGAGGTCCTGTAGAGCCCTGTTTGGAAAGTCACGGAAGAGCGGCCGGCGGCCTTGTCCATGAGCTTGAGCCGATCGTAGGATACTTGACCGAGGGCCAGCGCTCGCGGTTCAGCGACAATCCTCGTCTCGGAAACTCCCGAGCCGAGCGTCTCTATCCACTAAAGCGAAGTTCATACGTTCATACATTGCCAACGGCAGCATTTTGAACCTTTGAACCCGTTTGTGGCCTCAGAGCCTGACATTGCGACCCGCATATTCTCGAAGGTTTTTTCCGTCTGACGGCCGGCCGCGCTGGCGCTTGTGAGAATGACCACCGCAGCTTCAAACATGAGGGTTCCGGCCAAGCCGTCACACTGCACCCTAGAGGTTTGCCCGCCGCGGTCGATCTCCCGATTGATACTGTCGCGGCAACAAACCGCGCGGGAGCTCGCCAAGCGTTCGGATTCTTCAACAGCAGCGCGCCGGGAACGCTGCAACAGATCCTTCAACTGAAATTACAGAATCTTTGCGACCGCAGATCGCTGA
Source organism: Mesorhizobium sp. M0983 (assembly GCF_040318975.1). NCBI lineage: Bacteria > Pseudomonadati > Pseudomonadota > Alphaproteobacteria > Hyphomicrobiales > Phyllobacteriaceae > Mesorhizobium > Mesorhizobium sp. M0983. Next base: position 9,959 of record NZ_JAMYNH010000041.1, read on the forward strand.
CAATGGTAACTTCACGCAAAATCGAGCTCAGGCACGGCTAAAAAATTTGATGCCTGTTTACACTCATACCGCCCGCAGAGAACGCAATGGGAGAATCAACGCCAATGGCAAGAGCGCTCATATTGGTTGAAGGTGCAAGCAACATGCTGGGATACGTCCAAGTGGCCCAGCGGCTTGGGCTTAGTCCAATTATCCTGGCGGCTGAGCCAGCTCAGTACGACTATCTTGCGGCGGAAAGCGAGGCAATCCGTGTCGATACAGACAATCTCGATGCACTGATTCGCGAGTGTTCCCGCCTAGGCGAGACCTATAACATTGCCGGCATTACGGGCGCCTTGGAGGAGTTCTACGCGACAGTTGGCAAGCTCTGCCGCCATTTCGATCTACCGGGACCAAACCCGACGTCGATTGAACGATGCTGCGACAAATTCTTTCAACGTCAGCTGCTCGCAGAGGCCGGCGTTGCAGTGCCTGTTTATCGCCTGGCAAGGAATGCAACCGACATACAAAGCTCTGCCGCGGAGATCGGGCTGCCGGTGATTCTTAAGCCAGCCTCCGGCAGCGGCAGCTGCGGTGTCCGATTGTGCCGTAACGTCGATGAGCTGACCGAACATACGACCTATCTGCTGGGCGGGAAGCACATTTGGCGGTCTTCACCGAGGATACTTGTCGAAGAATTCGCACAAGGCCCCCAGTATAGCGTTTACACAATGGGGAATGAGATCATTGGGATTTCCGCCTCTGAGTTCGGTCCGGTACCGCATTTCGTCTTTCATAAAAACATCTTTCCGGCCCCGCTGAGCGATGACGAGCATAAGCGTTTCACCGATGTTTCGCTGAGCTGTCTGCAAGCCCTCGGCCTTGGCTGGGGGCCGGCGCACATTGAATTCCGGTGGACGAAGCGTGGCCCAGTCGTCATTGAAGTCAATCCGCGTCTTCCTGGCGTGCCCAGTCCCAGGCTGATTCAGCTGGCTTACGGTGTGGATCTCGTCACCGAGCACATCAAGCTTGTCATCGGCGATGAATGGGACTTGTGCAGAAGGCATTCGCACGTTGCGGCCGTGCGGATCCTCATTCCTGATCGCGATGGCGTCCTCGACTCGATCGATGGCGACAGGGCCGCTGCTATCCCAGGCGTTGCCGAGGTCAAATTGTACGTTGAACCCAAAACGCCGATCGTCAGGAAAGGCGATTACCGCGACACGATCGGACATGTCATCGCCGCTTCAGCCAGCCCTGCTGAGACCGAGGCGATACTTCAGCGTGCCGTCGACTTAATCGATTGGTCGATCACACCATTTTAGGCGAAGCGATGCAGACCCAAGTTGCGGGCTTTTGGAATTGGCTATCATCGGACAGAGGGACAGGGTCACAAGTTGCGAGGCTCCCCACGCCCTTCGCGGCCTCCTGTACGCGCATAAACTGAGTTCGCCAAGAAAGATCCAGCGCAGCCCGCTGGTGCCCCAACTCCGAGCGATCGTCGCTGCCGATAGAATCGGCCGCGTCGCCACCAGCACAACGAGCTCCGGCATCAACTCGTCGCTCAGTGAAGGCGCGGATCGTGCGGGAGAGCTTCGAGACTGGCGCCCGCGTAGCCGAAGAATACGGCGACCTGCGACGCCGTGTTCATCCTTAATAATTCATTGGAGGACAACCATTTCCTCGCCCTCGCCGGGGTGACGCACTCGGTGTTGGAGCGGGGTGGGTTCCAGACTGCCCGCTATGACGAGCTGTCTAGTTCATCCACTTCTGCATCAGCGGCGAAAACCCATCCCGTGCGCCTGTCCGAGATTCCGATGTATCTCGACTGGCTGGCGATCGGCGAGTTCACTCACGGCCTCACGCCAATGGTCGACAGCCGCTATCTCGCCGTGGTCGGCATCGACGGCTTTCCGCCCGAGTCCTCAACGAGCTCGATCCGATGCCGCTAACCTATCGGTGGTCATCGCGCAATCTTCCTCGACGATCAGGAGGCGCGGGCACGGCTGGAGCGCACGCGCAAGAAATGTCCGCAGAAGTTAGGCCGTTCTTCGACCCAGCTGTTCCAGACGCAATCGCGCTCGCTCGACTAGGACGCGACGGCGATGGCGGCCGAAACCGAGGACACGATCGCCCAAGCCTCATCACAGCTCGTCGCCTATGGCTATGGGGCCGCGATACTGAGCATAGCCACCGACTGGACGCATAAAATAGAGCTGATCCAAGTGCAGGCGCCATGGAAAATGTCGCCGCCAACCAAGCTGAACTCGCGTTCCAAGGCCAACGGAGTCAGTACCTGGCGACCTAGGATGCTAGATTTGAAACACCGGCAGGGGGCGCCATGCACAGGTCTCGGTCGTGAGACGACCGGACAGCGGCGGCTGGTTTGCGTAGCAATCTCTTTTCTATGGTCCCGATCAGTACGCCTTTATTAGATATCGGCGGTTCAGCTGCAGCGCCGTGGTAGCCGATGGTAGGCCGATTGCGTTTTGCGCAAAGGTGGGCCATCGAGATCTACTACTGAAGTTTTTGGTGCCAATCTTGATACGTGAGCCTGTAAAGGACTTGGCGTCGCAAGGGATCATCGACAGCCTTGAATGGATGATCGAAGTCGCCCTTTGGATCATGGGACATGCCAATGCGTTCCATAAGCCGTCGCGAGGCGACGTTGTCCCCTGCGGCATTTGCCACGATTTGGTTCAACTTTAGATTCTGGAACCCAAAGGCAAGAGCGGCAACGGCGGCTTCGGTTGCATATCCACGTCCCCACCAATCCGGATGCAGCCTCCAAGCGATTTCAACCGCCGGTGTGAAATGCGCTTGATAGGGAACGTTGACAAGACCACAGAAGCCGATAAGCCCGGCAACATCCAAACGCTCGAGTCCCCAGAGGCCATATCCGTGTTTTTTGAAATGCTTACGTTGGGCATTTATCCATACCTCAATCGCGCTCCGATCGGCCAGTCTTGCGAGGTATCTTACAACTCTGGGATCGTCATTCATTCGAGCCAATGGTTCGATGTCTTCGTCCTTCCATTCGCGCAGCAGCAGGCGTTTTGTCCGCGTCTCCATCAGTAGGTCGCCCCCCGCTGAAAAAGTCGAGCACCCCTCCAGTTGAGGAGCCGCACTCGTTCGAGGCCCGCCGCGCGACCTTGCCCAAGACCGCATGTCCATCGTTCTCGCCAGTCGATTTGCCTCTCTAGCTCCGAGAAATGCCCAACGTTGCCGAGTGGTGGACTCGGGTATTCGCCCCTCCTGCTGCATGAGGCCCATCGATGCCGGCTAGCTTCTCTGTCTCGAATATCCTTGCGAAGGAGGTACACCATTCGAAAAGCCCTGTGTCCGCGTCAGCAACGGTTTCGGCATCTTGGTAAACTCAATGCGTCAGTTCCGCTAGAGTCACGTCACCTGGGTTAGATCACTACGTGTTGCGAAGTCTGATCAGAGCCGCGGGCGCTTGTCCGCCCATGGCTGCAGCAGTTCAAATGCCGCTGCAGCCTGCAGCACGCCCAGATCGTCAAAGCGTTTGCCAACGATCTGCAGTCCGACTGGCAGCCCCGCCGGAGTAAAGCCGCATGGTACGCTTGCGGCCGGGTTCCAGGACATGTTGAATGGGTAAGAGAACTCCGCCCACATGATCCAATCCCAAGGATGCGTCGGCCAATGATCGGGCATCAGCTTCTCGGCCGGGAAAGCGGCAACTGAAGCCGATGGTGTCAATAGGAAGTCCCAATCTTGGAACCAGCGATGGATGTTCGCGACGTAGACCATCTTCCGCTTGCGCATCTCTTGGTAGCGCGCGACGGAGACGTTCTCTGAATGCTTAATGCAGGCGACGAGCCCAGGATCCATCTCCGCTTCCCATTTCGCAAGGTACTGCGCGAAGCCGGTCAAATGCGCGGACCAGAAGAAGCGGATCAGTTCCGGTCCATCCTTCGCCCACGGGGTGGATACTTCCTCGACAGTTGCACCAAGTTCCATAAAGCGCGTCACAGCGGCCTTCACTAGCTCCGCGACTTCCGGATCCACGCGGGCGATACCTAGATTCGGACTATAGGCGATGCGCCGGCCTTTTACGCCGTCGCGCAGCCGATTGATGTAGTTTGCGGGCTCCGCCTCGAGCGACGTATGGTCCAGGAAATGCGGACCGGCCATGACCTCGAGCATCAGTGCGCTGTCGGCGACGGTGCGTGTGATCGGGCCGTTGTGGTTCGTCATGTCACTTGCGGGGACGGGACAGTTCGGCACACGCCCGAAGCTGGGCTTCAGTCCGAATACACCGCTGAAATGAGCAGGCATGCGGATCGATCCCGCGCCGTCACTGCCTTGGTGCAGAGGCCCATATCCCGCCGCTGCGGCGGCGCCCGCGCCGGCCGAGGACGCGCCGGCGTTGTAGCCGAGCTGCCACGGGTTACTGGTGATGCCCGTGAGTGGGCTGCGCGAAACGCCGGTCCAGCCTATCTCCGGCAACGTGGTCTTGCCGATGACAATCGCGCCCTCTTCGCGCAGGCGCTGCGTTAGCGGCGCATCCTCGGTCGGCTGATGCCCGGTGTAGATCTTGCTACCGTACTGTGTCGGCATGTCCTGTGTGATCGAGTCATCTTTGATCGTGGCCGGCACGCCGTGCAACCGTCCGATTCGCGCACCGCTCATCAGCGCGGCTTCCGCTTGTTTCGCGTCATTCATTGCGCGATCTGCGGCAAGGTAGGCGAAGGCGTTTATGTTGGGCTCTACCTCGGCAATGCGGGCCAGCAGGGCGCGCATGTACTCGACTGGCGAAATCTTCTTGGTGCGGATCAGCTGGGCCAGCTCGACAGCCGGCATAAAGCCGATAGTCTGACAGTTCATGCGACCCTTCCATTTTCAACGAGTAATGTTGATTTCTGCCGCAGCTGGTCCTAGTAGTCCGTGGATTTCAGATAAGCTGGCAGTTTGTATTGGCAATCACTACGCATGCTGCCTTATCTGCGCCTGACGTCCAACATAACGCAATGAAACCCGCCACCAACCGTTCGGCGTGCCGTAGCCCTAATGGAATTGCCGAAGTTCCACGGCGTTTAAGTACCTTAATCGAGGGGACCTGTTTCTTATCTACTATCACGAGCTTCCATGCATGCAATGCAATGTTCTGATATCATGGGCTTAGCCTCCTTTTGCGTATGGAGAACATTCTGTAGACCGGGCTTACGTTAGGGTAGGTGCCGGACCCGAGAGGTACGGAATCGAGATCGTTTGCGAGGATGATTTCCGAGAGGAGATCGTCCCGCTGACCACTGGGGAAGCCCAAGAGTATGCTGCCTGACTCCGTGAGGAATTCTGGGCCTTCCGATAGAAAGCGGCTGAGCAATTTATAACCCGGATCAATGGCTCCTCGCTCGAGGTCGTCCCTATACGCATAGTCGTCCGGCGCAAAGTCCGATGGACAGTTCCAAAATATAAAATCAAATTTTCGGCGGGGCGGAATATTGCTAAGATGTCGCTTTCGATTACCTCAACATTGTGGATGCCATTTCTTGCAGCATTTTCTAACGTGTTCGCGACCGCCCTAGGATCGATATCACAAGCAGCCAAGGACAACGCGCCGAGTTTCGCGAGGTACAGTCCAGGGAGGCCGAAGCCGCGCCGATCTCCAGGATACGTTTCCCGGCAACAGGAGGAAAATTCTCTGTATACCAACGCCAACTCTGGAATTCATGTGGTGAAAGCACACCCTCGTTTACAGTCAACTCCAGTCCGAACTCATGTAAGTACAGTGGAAAAGTGTGCTGTTGGCTGCGCTTGAGTTTCGTCCTGATTTGTTCAAGATCCGTCACATTCCTGCCCTCCGAACTCAGTATAATAGAGGCTGCGAACGGTTCACAGCCATTCTTGTGAGAATTGGTATTAGGTAAAATGAGGCGACGGATGATTGCGTTGCCACGTCGCTCGAATGGTTTCACCAACCTACCTCCCATGGCCTGGGCTTGCCGTGGAAATACACCACGCGGACGCCGGCCGGAACGTGGCCGAGGCGCTGAACGTCTATCTTGTAGGAACACAGTTGACCGGGGCAGATGTCTTGCCACAGGCGCCAATCGACTCCCCGGCAACTCCCAAGAAACGCCTGATCGCCGCCGATAGCGAACCGCTGTATGTGGTCCGCGGGTGCGGCTGTAAAGGCCTCCCATACCGCCGCCTTGATCGAGTGCGGGATCGCCATGATGCCGCTTGCAACGCCCCCCGGCCAGTAACATTCGTTCAGGATCACCGGGCCCTCGACCGCCGCCATATCCGCGAGACTGCCGACAATCGAAGTGTCCAGATCGAAAAACAGCCAGTCGTCGGGAAGTTCTGGCCGGAACAGCTCCATCTTCGCCCAGAAGCCCGGCCACTCGTGCTGAAGCGGTATTACCTCAACGCCCTGCACGTCGACGTCGGAGAAGCAATGGAACTTGGCGCCGGGCAAATGCGCGTTCACCTGGTCTAACAGGCGAACAACATGGCGCGGCTCGAATTCGCCGCCCGAGCGGAGGACACAAGCAACCGTCTTCATGCTGCCAGGCCTACGCGAGCGTCGTCTTGGCTCGTTCTGCAATCGGGAGACCCGCGACGGCGGTATTTTTCGGTGAGCGTAATCATGGGACGATTTCTCCTCAGTCGGCGACGCATTTGCGGATGACCGTGCATCTCCCATGCCAAACAAGAAAACAGTTTAAATCAGGGTGATAGATCTGGCTTGCGAGTCGCGTATCCGACATCGTCGGACCTCGGACAGGGCGGAGTGTGGGTGAACAGCGCGTGAATTCCGTTCCCTGGGAGGAATTGTCCGCCTAAGGAAAGCGGCAATTGGGCTACACGCTATGGGCTGTGACCACCTGGGGAAAGCGGTGGCGCTTGTAAAGATTCGTATTCCAATGATTCCGGACAGTGGTTCCGAGACGAAACCAAATCCAATCGCGTCCGGCTTTTGATCGGATGCTGACCGGTAAATCGTCGGAATCTGCAGAAAGATGCTCGGGGAGCTCGACAGGGTGGTCAGTCATGGACTTGGCGTGCCGCCGACGACGCCCGAGCTTCACATCAGTTAAGGCGACGGCTCCCACGTGAATCTTAGCCGGGTCTCTTTGACCATATCTCGTGTCGGGCTGTGCCCGACCGATTCAAGGCCGGCGCGCCTCACGGATATCGCCCGTGTGAGGCTTGAAGGTGACGCTGAGCACGGTGGAACCCCGCCGGCCCTCCCACGCTGCCTTGACGACGGCCCCATCGCTTGCTTGGGGGAGATGGAGAACTGGCCCTAATTGGGTGGCGGTTGCGGTTGATTGTTCTGGCATTATGCCGGGCTTTTGCGCTTTTGCAGAATACCGGCACGACCCTTTTCACCCAGGCGGTAACTGTCGCCTCGGATGGTGATGACGATGCAAGGATGGAGCAAGCAATCCAGGATTGCGATCGTGTCCCAGGGAGTAGATGCTATCGGGCGAGCGGCGAGGGTATGGCATCCTTCGGCGCTGTTGGATCCACCATCCGAAGGAGGCACCAGATGTCGCAGTCTTTTGACGCGAGCCGGTCCCTTACGCTCTTGAACAGGATAACACGGTCATCGCCGTCATCGAAATGAGCAAGGCGAAATGGCTGATTGCCGCGCTCGTACCCGGCCTCGAGCGCCAGCCCCTCAAGAAGATCGATGCCGACTCACCATACACTGTTGAAGCTGCTGCAGCGCTGGCGCGAGGAGGCCGGCCGGGCCGGGCATGCGATCAAGCGGATCGCCGTCGCCTATGAGGCGGCCGGCGACGGCTTTTGGCTGGCACGTTGGCTGTGGGCGCGCGACATCGAGGCCTATGCCATCCACCCCGCCAGCGTTGCGGTGTCGCGTGAGCACCGGCGCGCCAAGACCGATCGTCTCGACACCGAGCTTTTGCCACAGGCATAAGCTTTAGCTGTCGCCTTGCCGTGCGGCAAGCTGGCTTGGATGGGTCGGCCAAGCAGCGTTCAGCGACCAATCGGAGGGCGCTTGTGAGCATTGCGAGCGAAATCGATCAGCTGACACAGTGTCTTGCTGATGGCCCCCACGGACTTTCCCGTGCGAGATGCGTGAATTTGGGTTGGATTTCGTCGTCCGTGAGGGGCCTGTTTCACACGTGGGCCGGGCCATTCGCAGATACTTCCCGGGCATCATCGCTGGTCGACACCACAAGGCCAGCAGCGCCTGCCAGGCAGACTGCGACAGATTAATTCCTCATTTGCTCTCTCCAGGGGGCGTGTTCGCGCTTGACTTGCAACGGGACAGAATTTCTTGAGTGTGCTCACCGAGTTCCGGCGGGGGAATCCGAATCCCGGTTTTGTAACAGTCGAATCGGAGCGGTTGGTTCACGTGCCATTCACCGCCTTTTTCGAGGCCAAGCCGGACAAATAAGTCTCGTGTGCGCAGCTGTGGATCTCTTGCCACATCATTTAGGTCATGCACCTGCCCCCAAGGAATTTCAACAGCGTCGAAAAGATCTGCCCACGCGGCTTGTGTTTGCTTTGCGATCGCGGCGGCAAGTTGCGCGCGATAGTCAGCCGCGTGTTCCACGCGGTCCTGATGGCTTGCCGAGGCGAGATGTGCCACACCAATACTTTGACACAAAGCTTGCCAGTAGTGATCTTCGTTAGCGATGCTCAGCGTAATCATCTTATTGTCTGCACAAACGAATGTCCCATAAGCTGGTTCCTCCTCGTACACCTCTGCCATTGGTCTTCCGTTTAAAGTCGCGTAGTGAAATGCGGTCATCCATGATACCAGGCTATCGGTCATAGCGAGATCGATGTAGCAGCCGTGCCCGGTTCGCTCCCGCGCAAATAGAGCCGAAACCACACCAAATGCCGCAAGTGTACCCGAGGCGAGATCGGCGACGGGCAATTGAAACGGTTTCTCAATGAGTCCAGTTCGATGCTGCTGAAATAGAACCCCGGCCAGGCCTTGGCAGGAGAGGTCGTGAATCGGGCGCCTGCGGTAAGGGCCATTCTGACCGAAGCCGGTCAACGAGAGATATATCAGACGGCGATTCTTTGGGCTGAGCTCTGCGTAACTCAATCCGAGGTTTCTCATTACGTCGGGCCTATAGCCTTCGATGAGGACGTCCGCAGTTTTGCTCAATTCGAATAACGATTTCTGGCCGGCCGCTGATTTGAGATCGAGGACAACACTTCGCTTGTTGCGGCTCAGCGAGGAAAAGAGGCTTTTGAGCTTGCGAGCGGGATCACCACCGTTAGGCCTCTCGATGAGGGTGACATCTGCGCCTAAGTCTGCCAGCAGCAGGGTTGCATACGGCCCAGGATACTGTTCCGCGAGACTAAGAACTTTCACTCCCTCAAGTGGTGATCCGATCATGAGAAGCTCCAGACAATCTTCAACGTTGCCACCAATCTAACGAAGCGGATCGTAGCGGGTTCGATGTGACAACAGTGACAAGATTTCGTGAAGAAAAGTTCTGCGATCGATGGTGACGAGGTTGCTGCTCCTCGGTCGCCATGGCAACGCGAGTTGCTATGAATGTCCTTCAGATGGCGCGACGTAGCAGAGAATTAAATAAAGCTTCACATTCGTGACGACGAATTCAAGCTATACAGGAGTTGAGTTTGCAAGTGGCCGCGTCCTCAACGGTTTGGGTACGACCGATCGGCACCAATGCGCGCCTCGGCAGGCGCCTCGTGTCATCTAGATTCGAGCTCGCGACGCAATGCAGGCGATAAGTTATGGCCGGTAAGGGAGGGAAAGGGGGATCCGAGCGAAAGGCAACTCGCAGGATGGTGACGTGCGTCCACTGACAGGTATTCGCGTCTTGGCATTCACGCACTACGCCGCGGGGCCGATCGCGGCGCAGTATCTTGGTTCTCTTGGGGCGGATGTCGTCAAGATCGAGGCTCCGACCGGTGACTATCAGCGTAACGGTATCAAGGAGCCGACTGCGGCTGCGGACGCACCCCGAGGCGATACTTCAGCGTGCCATCGGCTTAATCGGTTGGTCGATCACACCATTCCCGAAATTTTCGTCCTCTTTAGCACGCTCACTCCTTCAAGTGGTGATCCGATCACGAGAAGCTCCATTTAATAATGTTGAACACACTGTGAGCGCCGAGCTTACCGCAATCGATGTTACGACAGTGATAAGAGTTCGTAAAAGACCGCAACATGTTGAATTGGATTAACCTTGAACGGCCTGCGGCTGTTCGGTCGCCATGGCACGCAAAAAGTCATTAATGTACTTCGACACCGCGACGTAACAAAGAATTCAATGAACTTTCACATTCGTGAGGGCGACTTCAGGCTATCAGGGCACTTGAGTTTGCAAAGTGACCCCGTCCTAACGGATTGGATCTATATGCGGGGAACCGCTTGCGCGCTGAATTAGAGCGCGCTTGGGGCGTCGAGTCATCCAGGTTGCGAGGCAACGCAGGAGAAAGTTATGGGTGCCAGGAAAGCCAAAGTGACGGCTGGTAGAGGAGCGAAAGCCCGCGCGCTGGACAGTGACGTGCGTCCACTGACCGGTATTCGCGTCTTGGCATTCACGCACTATGCCGCGGGGCCAATCGCGGCGCAGTATCTCGGTTCGCTTGGGGCGGAGGTCATCAAGATAGAGGCTCCGAGTGGCGACTATCAGCGTAGGGGGATCAAGGAGTCGACGGCGGCTCCCGACGCACCCAGTCCTTATTTCCTGGGCCTAAATCGCAACCAGCGTTCACTGTCTATTGATCTGAAACGGCCGGACGGACAGGCGATTATCCGCCAGATGATCTCCCAGGCGGATGTCATTCTCGAGAATTTCCGGCCGGGGGCTTTAAAGCGGATGGGATTGTGCAGCGGCAAACTTATTGCCGAACACCCCAGCCTCATCTATTGCTCGATCGCGGCTTACGATCCGGCCGGTCCCAGCCGCGACAAGCCGGGGCAGGATCTGATTATCCAAGCCCTGTCCGGCATCGCTAGCCTCGGCGGGCCAGCCGGTGGGCCGCCCATTCCCGCCGGCGCCTATATCGTTGATACCTATACGGCATCGCAGGCGGTTATCGGCATTCAGGCGGCGTTGCGCCAGCGCGACCATACAGGGCTTGGTCAATGGGTGCGCGTGGATATGATGTCGTGCGCGCTTCACTTGTTGGCATCGGAGTCTAGCTATGCGCTGAACGCACAGGAAAAGGCAAGTAGAGGCAGAAACGGCATTAGCCACAGTCACCAGCCGGCGCCTTACGGCATCTATTCGACCTTAGACGGGGCGATTGCTGTTGTGGCTTACCCCGAATCCCTTGCCGATATTGCCGCCGTGTTGGGCCTCAGCGACCAGATCTTACCGCTGCTGGAGCGGAAGGGCCCTTGGACAAACCGGGACAAGATCGCCGGTATCTTGTCAGACCGGCTGCTTCAGCTGACAAGCGATGATGCGGTTACGCGCCTCGCACCCACTGGTATCCTGTTAGCCCCTGTACGCAGCATCGATCAGGCGCTGGCGGATCCCGATGTGGCCAACGAACTAGTCCGCGAGGTCAAGCACAGCTACGGGGGCCGCTATCGTGTCATACTAGAGCCCCTGAAGCTCTCCGGCTCGTCGCTCGTCTTTGATCGCCCTGCGCCCGATTTGGGCGAGCATACGGTCGAGGTTCTGCAGGAGACTGGCATCGATCAAGAGCGCATCGATGCGCTGATTGCCGGCGGCGCAATTCGTGTTCCCGGCAGCCCGGAGGATCGGAAATAGCAATGCAAATTGAGATGCAACATCAGGACCTCACCATTCGAGGAAATGTCGTTATGAGAGACTGCCCTCCTGTTGCCGTTCCGTGTGTTTTCTTGTTCCCAGTCTTGCAACAGAACTTTTACGTGATCATCGCCTCTCCGCTCATTAGACTTTGGATCGTGACTGCGGAAGACATTGGATCCGGTCGTGTAGCTTTGCGCCGATACCGGTGTCGCTTCGGGCCATTCCGTCTAATATCGCTAGTTCTTGTTTTCCTCAAGGACTGAATCGAAGATAGTTACGCAGATAGGTAAGCCATGTCGTCATCGAACATTCACCGAAACAATGATTTAACGGGGCGAAACCTCTTCCGCTCGGCTGAACTGTTCGGGCGCGGGCAGCGCGTCATAACTGGAGGGAATGCTCGTCTGACTATATTCCAACGTCCTCACCCAATTTATTTCACTAAAGGCATAGGGGTTCATCTCGTCGATGTTGATGGAAACACTTATCTCGATTTCCTGAATAACTTTACCGCCCTGATCCACGGCCACGGCTGTCGACCGGTGTTGGACAGGCTTCATCATCAATTGGAAATGGGCATAAGCTTCAGCGGCCCAACGGAGCTGGAAGTTGAATTTGCCGAACTGCTTTGTGACAGGGTCCCCTACTTTGACCAGGTCCGTTTCGTGAATTCCGGGACTGAAGCGGTTATGTATACTATTAAGGCAGCGCGTGCCTTAACGGGAAGGCTGAAGATTGCCAAACTCGAAGGCGCCTTTCATGGGGGTTATGATGCGATTGAAGTCAGCCTCGATTCTGCGCCGTCAAATTGGGGACCCCGGTCGGTGCCGAACGCGATACCGTATAGTGCGGGAATCTCTGAGTCCCTTGCCGCCGACACGGTCGTATTGCCATTCAACGAGATCGGAGCAACCCGAGAAATTCTCGAACGGAACAGGGACAAGCTCGCAGCGGTCATAATAGATATCCTTCCGCAACGTGCCGGATTGGTTCCCATAGACCCCACCTATCTTGCCTTTCTGCGCGAGTTCACGGCCCGTCATGGCATCGTTCTGATTTCTGACGAGGTGATGAGTTTTCGGCTATCGTATCGCGGCGGCATAAGCCGATTTGGATTCGAAGCGGATCTCTGTGCCTTTGCTAAGATCATCGGTGGCGGCCTGCCAATCGGCGCGGTCGGAGGCCCATCGCGATTCATGCTTCCCTTTGATTCGACGAATGGTAAGCCCCTCGTCCCTCAGGCCGGCACCTTCAGTGCAAATCCGATGTCAATGGCAGCAGGCATTGCGACAATGCAATCTCTGTCAGAGCAAAGTTTTCAACAATTCGAACATTTGGGCGAATATGCCCGCGCTTCGCTGAACGAGATATTTCGTCAGAATCGCCTGCCATACTCCGTGACCGGCATGGGATCGATGTTCCGCATACACCTGCGCGCTGAAGCTCCCAAAGGCTACCGTGAGGCCCACGCAGCGGCCGAGCAGCAAAGAAAAATGGACATGTTCGTTCGGGCTCTACAGGACAGAGATGTAATCGTCTCGCCAACGTGCCAATTGTGCCTATCCACTCCGATGTCTATAGACCACGTCGAAGAAATGGTGACGGGCGTTCGTGAAGCCGCCCAGATGGTCGAAGCGGCGTGATTTAGACGACCTTGGCGTGAGGACGATACGGTCGATCAGGATGAGCTTGCCCATGCCGTCTGCTCGCATGATCCCTTGGCTTTCATTACTGTACAGTGCCCTTGCAAGCGCCAGGCGTGGTATTCCGAGCAGTTCGCTCGATGACAGAAAGGTGTAAATATTCAAGCTGCAAATTTCTGGCTCCAGCTGCCATGCACAAAATAAGCAAAAAATATCCTGGAAGATATGTTTATCTTGCATGTCATTTCCTAGATAAAACCTGCAATTCGCTCGGTGAATGGTGCATCGCCTACGAATGCAACAGGGTACTGGTCTGGAGGAGCCTTCGTGGTGTCCCGCCTTGTTCAACATCCATCGCTTCAGGGCAAATCCTGTTCTTCCGCCTTGAGAACTTCGTGCGCTTTATTTTCTGGCCATCGGGAGGCAAAATGAGCAATTCGTATACTCAATCCAAAGCTCTCCTCCTGAGAGCGCGGGCTGTCATCCCAGGAGGTGTTTCGAGCGGAAATCGAGCGAATTGGGCGCCATTCCCCCTCTACTACGCTCGAGGTGATGGTGCTCGAGTGTGGGATGTGGATGGCAACGAATACATTGATTACGTGTTGGGCAGGGGACCACTGATCCTTGGTCACGGCGAACCAGAGCTCATAGATGCGATATACCGTCAACTTCAAGTGAGCCAATTTTTTGCAGGTCAGGTAGAGGCAGAGATAGAACTTGCAGAATTAATTTGCTCTCTTGTGAACAATGCCGAAATGGTCAGGTTTTGCAATTCTGGTTCAGAGGCAATACATGCTTGCATTCGACTCGCTCGATCGGCAACTGGTCGAGAGAAAATTATCAGATTCATCGGCCACTATCATGGATGGTATGATGGCATAGCCTGGGGATTTTCGGGCGTGAATGCCAGCCCGGAGGGTCCATCTTTACCCGTGCCGATGTCTCTCGGCCAGCCCTCCTCTGATGCCTCGAACATATTGGCAGTCGAATGGAATGACCCGGAAGCAGTCACAAATGCCTTTGAGAAATGTCGTGGAGAAGTTGCGGCGGTCATTGCCGAGCCAATTATGTTCAATGGCTTCTGGAGCAATATCCACCCGTTCGAAGGGTTTCTCAGGTTTCTTCGAGAACAATGCGACGCGAACGGTGCGCTGTTGGTTTTCGACGAGGTCCAATCCGGCTTTCGTACTTCGCTCGGAGGAGCTGTAGAGCACTTTGGCGTCGCCGCAGATCTAAGTGCGTTTGCAAAGGCACTAAGCGGAGGCGTCTGTCTCGCTGCGTTTGCTGGTCGAAGGGATTTTATGAAGCGACTCGTCGAAACCAATACCGTGCACACAGGAACCTATAATGCCTATCCGCCTGCCGTCGCGGGGGCCTTGAGGCATCTGACCCTCCTTGCGGCGAGTTCCGGCGCAAAGCTCCAGCGTATACATCACTACGCAGCATTGCTCGAGCGGGGCCTTAGAGACCTAGCAGGGCAAACCCAGCTACCTCTTCTAGTTCGGGCGAGCCCAGGCGCAGTCACTACAGCCTTCAGGGCCGCGTCCACGCAGGTCATCAACCATCGTTCGGCAGCCGAAGGTCTAGATTTTAGCCTCCAACGCGCATGGCACCTCGCATTGCAGGATCGAGGGGTCCGGATCACGCCCGAAGGCCTCTGGTACCTGTCCGCAGCGCACTCCGCCAACGACATAGTAATCACTGTCGATGCTGCGCGGGATGCGCTTCAAAGCCTCTCGTCACGATAACACAGGGAAAACAATATGCCCTTACGACCCAACAGTGTCGCTCGCCTTGTTTCTCCGCGCCGTTTAATGCTGACGTGTGATGCGCTGAGCGAGGACCTCCCCCCAGACTTCGTTCGAATAAGGATCGAATTCTGCGGGGTCTGCGGGACAGATAGATCGTTCTATGTGGGCCACCGCGATGAAGGCTATCCTATCAGTCTCGGTCACGAGCACTGCGGCACTATCGTCGCGGTCGGAGACCAGGTCAGGCCCTATCAGGCGGGAGATTTTGTGGCGATTGATCCGAATTATCGATGCGGTTCCTGCCATTATTGCAGGATAGGTGCTGGTCATTTGTGTGAGAGGGCGACGATAAATCGGTACTCAAATCGAGGCTATGCGAATTTCATCGATATAGAAGCTTCATACCTTCTTAAACTTCCGGAATACAGATCCCGCCATCTAGGGGCATTGATCGAGCCATTATCCGTCGCGATTAATGCTGCGGACATCTCCAAATGCACGCTAGCTGACGAGGCCACACTTGTACTCGGCACCGGCGGTATCGGCACGTTACTGGTCTTCAATCTCCTTGAGACACAAACTGGAGAAATATGGATCTATGACAAGGCGCACTCCAAGATGGCCGCCTTAAAGGATCTTTATCCGAGCCGGATTAAGATATTGGACAGCGCCGATGACCGTGTGTTCAACGTAGTCTTCGAAGCCACCGGCAGTTCGGATGGCTTCCTTCATGGCTGCGCTCGGTTGGCGAAGCTCGGCAGGCTGATTGTCGTGAGTAGGTACCACTCCGATGAGCCGGCTATCCCCGACAGGCTCCCATGGAAGCAGCCTAACATCTACTTCGTCCACCTGAATGGACATGGTGATTCTTTCGTTAGGGCAGCTGCTTTGATGAAAAGGAGTTGGAGACCGGATCACGATCACCTTCTCAGCTTCCACCCCCTCAGCAATATTGACAAGGTATTCACTGATTACGAATCTATTCCTGAGAATAAGAAGATAATATCGATGGAATGATTATTTATGGTTATAAACCATAATCATAGCGTCGAAGACGCTGAATAACAGGTCAAGCCTGCCCCCCAGCTGTGCGCCGGTCGCCGGATCGATCACCGGCACCGTTTGCCCGGCATAGTCGGTCTGCAACACCGCGCCAGCCACATGCCGGTTGCGGAACACAGCGCTCGTCCGCCGGAAGGGGGCGAACCGGCGAACCGGGAACCGGTCGCAGAACCAGGTGAAGCCGCGTCAGCGTCGTACGCATACGACGAAGGCCGCTTGATTGGCGCACGCGCGTGGGCGCGGCGGGCTCTGTGATGGCGTTGCGTGGAGGTCAGGCGGCCTGCTGATCGGCGGGCTTGTCGGCTTCGCGCAGCCGCTTCCATTCCCAAGGCAGTAGTTCGTGCAGACGCGCAAGGAACGCACGGTCTGGGTCTTCGCGGCCTGCGCGACGAGCTCGTCCTCGGTTGCCGACGTCAGGCCCAACTTAAACACCGCGAATTTGAAAGCGCTGGTGTTTCAACGTGTTGAGGGCGTGCTCAGGGTTGTTAGATGGTGTAACGGGCCACCAAGCCGCACGCTCGCTACGGCGCTCCCATGACGATCACGACTGTGTGTGCGCATAGCGATAGTGGCATCCGGCAACTGCCGGGTGCAAGCTTGTTGATGAGGACCGGGCTGGTATGCTGCGCACCTGTTGTCTGACGACGATTGATCAAGCACCCATTCGTGGATTGGCTACCGCACGACCCTTTTCCGTCGTGGACCGTCCCCCTTCAATTTGAGCGGGCATGGTTACTCCCTGCCCCGCGCCGCGAGGATTGTCCGCGTCAATCAGGGCGCGCAGCACGCCAGCCAAGTCCCTGTTTTATATTCCTTCGTCACCTCCGTGTTTTTGCTGCCCGCGCGCTCCGGGCTCCGCAACCCCGACCAGCTTCGCCCTCCGCGCGCTACCCTCGTGCCTCTCCGACAGGCGAGGGGAACTGACGTGCTATGTCCCAGACGAACCCGGCCGGCTCGCGGGCGATTGCGGTGACGATCTTGACGGTCCGCTTACCCGAGGCCGCCAATCTCCGGAACTTGCCGCAGAGACGAAGCTGCGCCTTCCATGCGATCGAGCGGATACGTTCGGGAATCTTGGCGCTGCGCTCCCGCAGCGCCTGGCCCTCACGAGCAGGGAAGCGATAATGCCATGCCGATTCAATCAGCATGGAACGTGCGGCTGCGTTGCCGGTGCGCGTGATCTCGCCGCGCTTGATGCGCTTGCCGCTGGAATGCTCGGCTGGAACCAATCCGATCCAGGCCATGAGCTGCTTTGGGTTGTCGAAGCGCTGCAGATCACCGATCTCAGCCACAGCGTAATGGCCGCGATGAACTTGATGCCGCGCAGAGCTTGCAGTGCCTCGACAACAGGGGCCATCGGCCATTCGACTGCAGCCTACTTCAAGACCTGTTCTAGCCTTTCGCAACGATCTTGGAGTTCATGGATGCGGCGCTTGTATTCCTCGTAGACAAACTGCTGGTGAGGGAAGGGAAAGGTCTGCTCCGAGAGCCCGCGCCAGTGTCTATGACCCCAGATTGCCTTTGCCCGGGAATCGACGATCGTGCCGCAGAAGGAAGCTTTTGACTCCATACCATTGATCCGGAGAGCTACCGCTAGCATCCGACCGCATCCCTAAACATGTACCACCACGACCCCAGCGTCGAATATTGCGCCCGAAACATTCGACCCCCTGGGAATGGATACCATGGCAGCTTTTCGAAGAAATCGAAGCGCGTCGTATCGCCGTCGATCGCCTCGGCTAGGATGCGGCCAAAAAGATGCGATCCGGTGACGCCGTGGCCGCTACAGCCGTGGGCGAAATATATGGTCGCTCCGATCCGCCCCATCTGCGGCACGCGCGTGAAGGACAGCGCGAAATTGCCGCTCCAGGCATAGTCGATCGCCACGTCCTTGAGCCGTGGGAAGACCTTTTCGAGGTTGGGCCGGAGCTTCGCCACCACATCGGCCGGATCCGTGCCACCATAAACGGCGCCGCCGCCAAAGATCATCCGCTTGTCGGCTGACAGTCGGAAATAGTCGAGGATATAGCGGGCATCCTCGACGCACATGTCGCTCGGGATCAGCGAATGAGCGAGTTCTTCGCCGAGCGG
>NZ_JAMYNH010000042.1:0-27932 GCF_040318975.1 Mesorhizobium sp. M0983
ACTTCCTCAGAAACGCGCTCGACTACGTGCCGCGCAAGGTCGACGACGATTGCCTGATGGAGCTCAGATGGTTCTACGACCGGCGCGACCTTGCCGAGGTCAAGCGCGACCTGGCGCAGTGGATCGCCAAATGGCAGGCCAAATACCCGAAGCTGGTCAACTGGGTGGAAGATAACATCGAGGAGACGCTGAGCTTCTATCGGCTGCCGCTAGCTCACCACAAGCACATGAAGTCGACGAACATGCTGGAGCGGCTGAACCAGGAGATCAAGCGGCGCACCCTGGTCGTTCGCATCTTCCCCAACCCGCGGAGCTGTCTGCGGCTGGTTCGGGCATTGGCGGTGGAGATCCACGAGAACTGGCTCGAGGCGACCCGCTATCTCAACATGGATCATCTGCGCGAGCACAAGAAGGAGAGCCTGAGGGCCTTGGCCGCCTGAGCACCGTCATGTGTCCGCCGCTCCGCTAAACACGGGGGCTGCGCGGCGGACACGCCAACGTCAACGCAATGCCACGCCATTTTGCAGAACTTGACGCACACAACTCGCGCCGGGATTAAGACGATTGTGCTGGAAAGACGCGGCGTTGTTGGAGGCGCGGCGGTCACTGAAGAGTTCCACCCGGGCTTCCGCAACTCAGTCTGCTCATACGTTGTGAGCCTACTTCATCCGAAAGTTATCCGCGATTTGGAGCTCGGAGCCCACGGCTTGAAAATCGTGGAACGGCCTAGCTCCAGCTACCTACCTTTGCCTGATGGCGGCGCCATGGTCGTACCTGGAGACGTCGACGCAGCAGTGCGCGAGATCGCCAAATTTTCACGCTGCGATGCCGAACGGTTTCGCGTCTTCGATGATCAATTGCAAATTATTGCTGACGTAATTCGAGGCACATTGCTTGAAACGCCTCCAAACATCGGCGGTGGGCTCGGGGACCTGCTCACTCTCCTGACCACAGGTAACCGCTTCCGGAAACTGAAACCAGCTATGCAACGAGAGTTCATAGACTTGATGACGATGAGTATCGGCGATTACCTAAACGAATGGTTCGAGTTCGATCCCCTCAAGGGAAACCTCGGATACGAATCGATCGTCGGAAACATGGTCAGCCCCTATCACCCGGGGAGTGCCTATGTCCTCATCCATCACGCGTTGGGAGAAATCAACGGCAAAAAGGGTGCGTGGGGACACGCCATTGGCGGCATGGGCTCAATCACTCAAGCGATGGCACGGTCCGCCGAGTCGAAGGGCGCCGAGATACGCGTAAGTTCTGGGGTACGCGAAGTAATCGTGGAGAGAGGGGCTGCACGGGGTGTTGTGTTGGAAGATGGCAGTGTCATTCGAGCACGTGCCGTCGCCGCCAACGTAGGCCCAAAGTTGCTATATCTTAAGCTAATCGATCAATCAGCACTCGACTCCGAGTTCCTTCGCCAAATCCAGGGATGGCGTTGCCGCTCCGGGTCTTTTCGGATGAATCTCGCTCTGTCGGAGATGCCGCGCTTTAACGGATTGGACCAAGCAACCGACCCTACAACGGCGCTCAGCGGCGGAATTCACATAGCATGGTCGCTCGACTATCTCGAACGCGCATACGACGATGCTAAGCGCGGCGCTTGGTCAAAAGAGCCGGTAGTCTCAATGAACATTCCGAGCCTTTATGACGGAAGCCTTGCCCCACAGGGGCGTCACGTTATGAGCGTCTTCTGCCAGCACTTCAATCCCCAGCTTTCTGGCGGCAAAACGTGGGACGACGTAAAGCCAGAAGTGGCTGACCTTATCATTGCGACGATTGGTAAGTATGCTCCGAACATTGAATCGAGCATTCTCGGTCGCCAGGTACTGACACCATTGGACTTGGAGCGCGAGTTCGGCCTAGTCGGCGGTGATATCTTCCACGGCGCTCTGCACTTTGATCAACTCTACTCCATGCGACCAGTCGGGGGTTATGCTCAATATCGCGGTCCCATACCTAACCTCTATATGTGTGGCTCCGGAACTCATCCTGGAGGCGGCGTATCTGGTATGCCCGGCCACAACGCCGCCCGGGAGATCATTAGAGACTTCAAGAGGCGTCGATTGGCCGCTTAGCTTCGTCGGTCCGCAATCCCTTTGAGCCCCAATCGCAGAACGCTTTGAAGGCGACGACGAGGCGATGCCGGAATTTGGTGAGATCAGAAGGGGCGATTTCTCTCGCTGAAGCTGCTGCCTGCCGCCGCTGTCCGGTCGTCACGCGACCGAGACCTACGTGCGGCGCGCCCTGCCGGTGCCCTCCCCACCGGCGGGGCGCTATTCTCAAAGAGCTCCATGGGAGTGGTTGCAGCGCATCCGCGACCGAGGTTTTGAGAGCTACGATATCGGAATGCCAACACCAGGTGGTTTTCAGCGGAAATCAAGGCACCAAAAACGGAGAAGACCGAACAGGAGGTTCGAGTGTTGAGAACCTGGTTCCACAAGCTGTCCGATATCTCGTCACTGGCAATAACAGAGGCTATGTTGAAGGAAGCGCTCACCCATGCGGTCCATGAGCTCGGCTTCGACTGCTATGCCTACCTCAACATCCAACCGGTGCGGACCTACGCGGTATCGAACTACCCGGTTGAGTGGCGGCAGCGTTATTTGGGACGCGGCTACAAGGATGTCGATCCAGTAGTCACTACCGCGCGGGCAAAAATGGAGGCCTTCACTTGGGCGGCTGAAAGCCCAAGAAGGGTATCATCAGGGCGAGTTCGCAGTTTCTATGCTGAGGCAGGCGATTTCGGCATCCGGTCGGGCGTCACGATCCCGCTCAAGACGGCGTTCGGCCACATGTCGATGCTGACGGTTGCATCGCGCAAGCCGTCGTTGTCGCTGGAGCGCGACATCGATCAGCTTGCGGCTGTAACAGCTGTTGCGCTTCTCCACGCGAAGTTCGAACAGCAGGAGGCCGAACCGACGGCGAGCGTTCAAGTCGAGCTCACCGCCAGGCAGGCTCTTTGCCTCAAATGGTCGGCTGAGGGCAAATCGATGAGAGCAATCGCGGCGATCGAGGGTATGTCCTTCGCGACAGTGAACTTCCATCTGAATAATGCCCGCAAGGCCCTCGACGCCGGAAGCCTCGCGCAGGCAACCGCCCGCGCGACGAAGCTCAAGCTGATCTGAGGCTGGGCATTCGAGCGGCAACAGCGACAGAAGTACCGACTTGTACGCCTCTCGTCGCGGGGTGACGATCAATAGGAATTGGAAGACGCCGGCTCGGCGGGGCCCCGACCGTAACCGGACCTTGGCTCGTGCGCGTGATCGGGACGACACTGGCAAACGGAGGCTAACCTCTCTATGAGGCGGCGCGAAGGGTAGTACGCGCTGCCCCGGGGTGTGGAAACCCCTACTCAGCGGTCGGTGCCAACCGGGAAGGCACCAACGATCCTCTGGCCTTAGGCCGGGGCCTGTGACGTATGCCAGGCGCCTCGGTGCTAAAGGTCGCAGGACTGTCTGAGTACAGTTTCCCACCCCCGGCTTTGGATCAGGGATTGACGTTCGCGGGGGCGCACCGCGAACCACGTTTATGAAGAGCAGGGATGGAGTCGCTGCTGAAGGCCGAAGCTGTCGCCAATCTCATCGCGGACTGGGATCGCGATTACGATCCCGGCAAGACCTCGCTCATCCTGGCGCATCTGCGCCGCGACGTACGCACGCTCAACACCATGGCGCGCGAGAACCTGGTGGCGCGCGGCGTTGTCGGCGAGGGGCATGCGTTCCGCACCGAGGACGGCGTGCTAAAATTCGATGTCGGCGACAGAATAGTTTTTCTGAAGAACGACAGCGCGCTTGGCGTGAAGAACGGCATGCTCGGCAAGGTTGTCGAGGCCGCGCCGAACCGCGTCGTCGTGGCAATCGGCGAAGGCGACCAGCGCCGTTCCGTCGCCGTCGATCAGACCCTCTACCGCAATGTCGACTACGGATACGCCACCACGATCCATAAAGCCCAGGGCGCCACCGTCGATCGCGTGAAGGTGCTGGCTTCCCTTTCGCTCGACCGCCACCTGACCTATGTCGCGATGACCCGGCATCGCGAGGACATGGCGCTCTATTACGGCCGCCGCTCCTTCGCCTTCAACGGCGGGCTGGCCGAGGTTCTGTCCCGCGCACGGCCCAAGGAGACGACGCTCGATTACGAACGTGGGACGCTCTACAGGCAGGCGCTGCGCTTCGCCGAAAACCGCGGCCTCAATATCGTCCGCGTCGCCCGCACGCTGCTCAGCGACCATCTCGACTGGACGATCCGGCAGAAACAAAAACTTGCCGAACTGGCGTTGCGCCTGCGCGGCCTCGGCGAGCGTCTCGGACTTTTCGATAAACCCATAAGCCAGACCCCGAAGGAGGCCGCACCGATGGTCGCCGGTGTCACCCTGTTTGCCAGATCGATAAGGGACGCGGTGGAGGAAAAGCTTAGCGCCGATCCCGCCGTATCAAAGCGATGAGAGGAGATCTCAACGCGGTTCCGCTACGTCTTCGCCGATCCGGAGGCTGCGTTCCGGGCGATGAATTTCGACGCGGTCTTGTCGGACCCGGCCAAGGCGAAGGAAGCGCTGCAGCGGCTTGTCTCCGAGCCGGCGACGCTCGGCGCGCTCAAGGGCAGGACCGGTCTTCTTGCCGGCAAGGCGGACCGCGAGGACCGGCATGTCGCCGAGCTCAATGTGCCGGCTCTGAAGCGCGATATCGAGCGTTATCTCAGCCTGCGCGAGGCTGCCGCCCAGAAGCTTGAGGCCGAGGAGCAGGCGATGCGCCGTCGCGTCTCCATCGATATCCCGGCGCTCTCGCCGGCGGCGCATCGCGTGCTCGAGCGGGTGCGTGACGCGATCGACCGCACGACCTGCCGGCAGCACTCGGCTACGCGATCTCCAGCCGCGAGGTGAAGGGGGAAATCGACGGTTTCAACAAGGCGATCGCGGAACGGTTCGGCGAGCGCACGCTGTTGACCAATGCGGCGCGCGAGCCGTGTCGAGAAGGCGGCCGAGCGTCTCGCGCCGGGCGAGCGGCAGAAGCTGGCAGAGGCCTGGCCGGTAATGCGCACGGCGCAGCAGCTCGCCGCCCATGAGCACCACCGAAACCCTGAAGCAGTCGGAAACACTGCGCCAGACGCAGCGGCAGACGCCGGTGCTGAAGTAATGAAACAGCGGCGCGCCCTCGTCATCATCGCGATCGCAGTAGCGGGCCTCGTGATGCTTGCCGGCATCGCCTGGCTCGGCGGTCTTCGCCTCAATCTCACGCGCAGCTATCCGCTCGGGCTGTGGCGCATCGAGCCGCTCGAACGCCCGGCGCAGGCGGGCGACCTCGTCTTCATCTGCCCACCGGACACGCCGGCGTTCCGGATGGCGCGGGAGCGCGGTTATCTCGGCCGCGGGCTCTGCCCCGGCTGGTTCAATCCGCTGATCAAAACGGTCGTCGCAACACAAGGCCAGACGATTGCGATCGGCACCGCCGTCTCGATCGACGGCTGGCCACTCGCCCATTCCGATCTTCGCCCATGCGACGCTGCGGGCAGGGCGCTCACGCCCCATCTCGGCGAGCAGGTGCCGGGCGGCTTACTCTTCCTTCATTCTGATTTTGCAGGCTCCTATGACTCACGATATTTCGGGCCGATCCCGCCCTCGGCTTGCTCGGCCGCGCCCGCGCGCTCCTTACCGTCGATCCATGAGATGGCGCACGGTGCGATGCTGATCGCGCTCGCCGCGCTCGCCGGCGCCATTGCCTGGAGCGGCGATCCGCTGACGCTGCCGCTGGCGATGATCTTTCCGGCGCTGTGGGCGACGGCGCGGAACCGCATTGTCGCGGCGCTTTTCTCTGCGGCCTATTTCCTGGCGTCCTCGCGCGGCCTGCCGCAAGGCGTGGCCAACTTCTACGGCTCCGATCTCTGGCCCGGCCTCTTGCTATGGCTCGCCGCCTCGCTGTCATTCGTTGCCATCCATTCGGCTCTCTCGACGAAGCGTCCGGGAGGGAGAAGGGCGGTGCGGTTCGCGCTGGCGGCTGTGCTGATGGCGGTGCCGCCCTTCGGGATCGTCGGCTGGGCGCATCCGCTGACGTCAGCCGGCGTGCTGTTTTCCGGTTGGGGGTGGCTTGGCCTCGCGGCTACCGCAGTCGGCCTGCTCGCCATGACCAGGAGAACGTGGCCGGCTGCGGCAATCGCGTTGGCAGGCTTTTGGCTATGGTCCGCCGCAACATGGACGGCGCCGCCCGCGCCCAACGGGTTCCGTGGCGTCGACCTCGAGATGGGGCAAAGCCTCGGTCGCGATAACTCACTCGGACGGCAGCGTGACCTGATCGCTACAGTCATGCGCGTAGCGGAGCAGGGCAAAGAGATCGTCGTGCTTCCCGCAGGCGCGCTTGGATTCTGGACGCCGAGCGTTGAGCACTTTTGGCGCGATGCTCTCAGCGGCAGCGGCGTCAGCGTGATCGCGGGCGCAGCGCTCGTCGGTCCGTCGGGATATGACAACGTCCTGATCGAAGTCTCGGCACATGAGGCCGGCATTCTCTATCGCGAGCGCATGCCGGTCCCCGTCTCGATGTGGCAGCCTTGGCGCGGCTTGGTGGGGCAAGGCGGCGGCGCACGGCACATCTCTTCGCCAATCCCGTTGTCGAGCTCGCTGGCCGCCGGATCGCGCCTTTGATCTGCTACGAGCAGCTCGTCATCTGGCCCGTCCTGCAGTCGATGCTGCACGCGCCCGACGCTATCGTCGCCGCCGGCAACGGCTGGTGGACCGCCGACACCTCCATCGTCGCCATCCGGAACGCCAGCACGATCGCCTGGGCACGGCTCTTCGGGCTGCCTCTCATCACCGCCTTCAACAGATGAACAGGGGAGCTCCCCCTGGTCAAGGCCGCCTCATCCAGAAATGCGCCGGGTCCCGGCCTGAAACCGGCGAGCGTCGAGAGATTAATCGCTGAGGTTGGAACGGAGAATCAGCTGGCGAAATATCCCCATAGGCCGCTGTTCGGCGAGGTTTATCGAAATTGTCGCTCACGACAACGGCGCAGAAGACGGGACAGCACTTCTAGAAGCGCTCAAGGCCTTGCGAGCAGGGCA
This sequence comes from Mesorhizobium sp. M0983, assembly GCF_040318975.1. NCBI lineage: Bacteria > Pseudomonadati > Pseudomonadota > Alphaproteobacteria > Hyphomicrobiales > Phyllobacteriaceae > Mesorhizobium > Mesorhizobium sp. M0983. The sequence continues at coordinate 7,057 of NZ_JAMYNH010000042.1, forward strand.
GTTCGACGGCGCATACGTGTGGCCAAAGCCGCTGGGTTGCTGGTGTTGAGACTCAGGAAAGCGCGGCAACCGAAGCGGAGCCGACGCCCAGCGGAGGCCGCTCCGTCAGCGGAGCCGGACACGGCCGATCCGAACGAGGGGGGCATTCGGGTGGAGTTGCCGGCAAGCATCGGTCAGGATGGATCGCCCTGAGTCTCCATCGCTCTGCAATACCAACACTCCCACACACGGTTACATTAGCGCCGGCGCCCCTGGCGCGGACTTCGACCGCCGGCTTTCTGGTAACCAGCCAGTGAACCGGCGATCCACGACCGAACCGTCCTATCCGCTCGTCGTGCGCATTCGGGGCTGTCACGAGGTAGTACCCTCCAACGCGAACGTGGGTGTCGAAGAGCTCGACAAGCTGTCCCTGGCTGATCTCCTCGGCGACCATCAGATTGCTGGTCAGGGCCGCGCCTTGGCCGGCAAGGACGGTATCGAAACCGAGATTGGCATCCCACAGACGCGGCCCCTTGAGCTGCCGATCGAGCTTCACCCGGCCTGCATGAACCAGCTCGTCCATTGCGCATAGGATTCCTCGTGGATGAGCAGAAGCTGCATGAGCTCGTCGATCGAGACGGGCATTCCGTTCCGCGCGAGCCAGGCGGGACTCACGCCGTCAAGATCGCCAGCGCCGCGACCGGGCGTGCGGGGGTCCATTGCATTCACCGGCGGCTTTCATGGCCGGACGACCGTGACTATGGCGCTCACCGGCAAGGTGGCGCCATACAAGTTTGGCATCGCCCCGCCTGGCGTTTTCCATGTGCCGTTCCCGGTCCCGCATCACGGCACCAGCGTCGCCGATACCCTCAAGGCGCTGGACTACGTGTTTCGAGCCGATATCGGGCCGGAGAACGTCGCCGCGATCATCATCGAGCCGGTTCAGGGCGAAGGCGGGTTCCCTCCCGACCCGCCCGAGCTCCTTGAGCAGTTGCGCGCGATCTGCAACCAGCACGGCATCCTGCATCGCCGACGAGGTGCAGACCGGCTTTGGGCGCACCGGGAAGATGTTCGGCGCCGAGCATTCGGGGAGCGAATCCGACCTAATCACGGTCGCCAAATCACTGGCTGGCGGCTTGGCGCTCTCGGGCGTGATCGGCCGGTCCGCCAGCCGCCGAGCCTGGCGGCCTAGCTTTAGCTTAGGCTTAGAACAGGATGTCGTTAAGGTGACGGTTGAGTGCCGGGCCCCAGCCCGCTGGCGCGCTCATCAGAACTCACTCGCGGTGTGAACTCTCCCATCCGTGTCGGAACGTGATTTTTTGAGGTCCCCATTTTCCCTGTTGACTGAGCTACGGAAAGAGATAATCATGGAACGATGTTCCAGATGAATAGACGTTTCAAGTGAGTTCGATGGACGGATTGCCAGAACCTCCGGGAAAGAAGATCAACCTGCCAGAGTGGCTGCTAGCATCGTTCTGGATCTTGGCAGTGGGAGCGATCTGGTTCGCTGCGGTTCGGTATCTGAAAATTCCGGATTACATTCTTCCGAGTCCCGATCTCGTTGTGGTTTGGATCGTCGATAGGCCGGGCTATTTCTTGGCTGCCACCGCTTCCACACTTAAGCTCATTGCTATCGGCTTTTGCGCTGGCGTCGCAGCTGCCATTCCGGTTGGCTTCGCGCTCGCGAAAATACAATGGCTGGACCGATCTCTGTATCCCTTCATCGTTTTCCTTCAGGCCATGCCGCTGATCACGATTATACCGGTCCTGATCATCTGGCTCGGATACGGGCTGGCTTCGACTTGGATTTTGGTTGCCTTCAGCGTCTTCTTCCCCGTTACGGTGAACGCGATTGCAGGGGTACGAAGCACACCCGACCGACTTTTCTTCGTCACACGGACCATGGGGGCGAGCCGCCTTCAAACCTGGAGACACGTCGACTGGCCTATGGCGCTTCCCTACTTGATGAGCGCCTTTCGTATATCTTTGGCCGTTGCCGTCACGGTCTCCGTAGTCGCCGAATTCATAGCCTCAAACGAAGGCCTCGGATACGCGGCATTGCGGGGCGTTAGGAATAGGGACTCCGTCCAGGTTTTTGCGGTCGTGCTAATAACAGCAGCCCTGGGGGTCCTGCTTAATGCAATTGCTCAGTTTCCGGAACAAAGAGTCTTAAGAAAATACCGGGATTGAGAGGCAAGGTGAAATCAACAGCCAGAAGGTGGAACACATGTTGAAATTTCGAAGGTACCGGACCTCAGCTGCCGCAATATGTTTTATGCTTGCGGCTGTCGCGAACTCGCCAGCAGTAGCAGCAGAAAAGGCCAAGTTAAGCCTCAACTGGCTGCCCGATGTTTCAGGCATCGGGATTTTCTACGCCGATGCTCTCGGGTACTATAAAGATGTCGGGATTGAGCTTGAGATAGAACCAGGAAAGGGGTCGGGGGCGACGTCGCAACTCGTCGCAGGTGGCAGTACCGATGTGGGGCTTGCCGCCGCCTCAAGCGCGATTGGGGTTGCAGCAAAGGGAGCGCCACTCAAAATCATCGCGCCAATTTGGCAGGTGGGGGATTGGGGCATTACCTCTCTCAAGGATACGCCCATCTCAAGTCCGAAGGACCTGGAAGGGAAAACGATCGTTCTTGCGCCTGGCACTGCGGACATGCCGCTCTTTGATACGATGGTCCGTGTGAATGGCGTCGATAAATCAAAGATCGATATTCAAATGGTCTCTGGCGCAGGGGGAATCGGTCTTTTGGCGGAGAAGAAGGTCGATGGTGTTTCGGCGTCGCCCGGCGACATTATGATCCCGCTCGCCGAGCGGGGGATTGAGGCGAAACAGATGTACTATAAGGACTGGGGTGCATCGATGCCTGGGCTGAGCCTGATCGCCCGAGAGGACAAGCTCCAAGCAAATCCCGAATTCTATACAAAGTTCCTCGATGCGACCCTCAGAGGGTACGCGGCGGTAATCGAGAATCCGGAGGCTGCCGTCGATGCCCTCCGGGAGCGCTATCCCGATTCCGCGCCTAAGGAAGCACTGCTGGAGGAGCTGACAAAATACGGAATTCCTGCGTGGTGTGCACCTGGCGCGCCAGGTCTTGGTAAGCTTCCTGCCGATGATTGGGCCATGACTGGAGAGATTCTCACCGCGACGTTTGGGTCCCTGGGCGATGGCGGCATCGAAGCGATGTACACCGAAGCCTATCTTCCGAGCACGCTTCCTGCATGTCCCTGACCACAAAGGGTGGTGGCGCGCGTAGCAGTTGGGCGCGCCACCGATTTCCTTTCATTGCAAGATCAAAAAGCAGAACAACCATGGCCATCGCGTTCGCTGAAATCTCAAGGCCCTTTCGACTTCGCGTCGGGGGAGGGGCTGAACGGATAATCCCTCCAGTATCAGTTCTGATTGTACTCCTCGTTACCTGGGAATTCAGCAGCCAATGGTTTGACGTGCCAAAATACCTTTTTCCGGCGCCAACGGACTTCATGTACAGGTTCGTCTCCGATTGGAGGGTGCTCGCCTACCACGCTCTGGCCACCGGGTACGTCGTTGTGATTGGTTTTACCATCGCATCGTTGACTGCGATCCCGTTGGGGCTGGCGATCGCCTCATACCCTTCGCTGCGGCGCAATTTTATGCCGGTGATCGTTTTTTTCGAGATTATACCCAAGACGATCACGGCTCCCCTCTTTATTGTATGGCTCGGTTTCGGGTTTCCACCCCGGATCACTTTGACAGTGGTGATGACGTTTTTTCCGATCTTGTTAAACAGCATTGCTGGATTCACATCAGTAAACCCCCGGCTGCACCTCATCACGAAATCTATGGGCGCCAGCCCGTGGCAGTCCTTTCGGTTCATTCGACTTCCAGCAGCGATGCCATATATTTTTACCGGGATGAAGATCGGGATGGTAAACGCGGTGACAGGCTGTATAACGGCCGAATTCATCGGTGCAAATGAAGGTCTTGCGGCGATGATACTGCAAGCGTCAGATTACATGGACCTGGATTTAATGTTCGCTGGAATATTTGCTACCGCCATGCTTGGAACAATATTAACCGGAATCTTACTTGGCCTAGAAAAGTGGCTAATGCCTTGGAGGAGCGACCAGTGAGCGGAATTCCTAGTTTGCACGACAAAGTGACTCAAATGCGAGCAACTCCACATGTGGTCAAAGGCATACCACCTCTCGCAGTTGCGCAAGAGAGGCGTAGATTTATCGCCGCATCGGATGTTTCCAAATCTTTTGGCGATTTCCGTGCCCTTGGGCCGGTTAGCGTCGATATCGGCGAAAGAGAATTTGTAAGCATTCTCGGCCCCTCTGGATGTGGCAAGAGTACCCTGATGCTAATTATCGCGGGGTTGCTTCAACCAACGAAGGGACGTATCGAAGTCAACGGAAAAGTCCTTACAAGCCCAATGACTGATGTCGGAATTGTATTCCAGGATCATTTGCTGCTTGAGTTCCGGACTGCTATTGACAACGTCCTTCTTCAGCGAGAAATCCGACGTCTTGACCGCGCTGCAACTCGAAAGCGTGCGGAGGAACTGTTCCAAAAGCTTGGACTTTCCGGGGCTGAAACGCGCTATCCACGGCAATTGTCGGGCGGAATGCAGCAGCGCGTCGCCATCGCTCGGGCCTTGGTTCATGATCCCTCGGTCCTGCTGATGGATGAACCATTCGGGGCCCTTGACGCCATTTCACGGACGCAAATACGGCATGACCTTGAAAGGCTATGGATGGAGACCTCCAAGAGCGTTCTGTTCATCACCCATTCAATCGAGGAAGCAATCGGGTTGTCAGACCGTATTTTGGTCATGTCGAACTCCCCTGGAAAAATCGTCGAGGAGATACGCATCGATTTGCCAAGGCCACGGCCGGCTTATCTTGGGCAATATCCAGAATTCGATAAATATGCCGAGCAGATCTACAAGATTTTTGAGAAAATGGGTGTTTACCGCTTCAAGTAGAGCGCGACAACGGTGTTGAGCAGAATCTCGAGGCAGTGCGAAATCATTGATACGTAAGTGCCGACTCTCTCGGAAGAATAATAGTGGGATGAGCTAATTTCGTCGCAATGCAAGCGACGGCCAGGTCTGAGCCGGTACCACAAAGCCGCTTGTCCTCGGTCCACCTGATACAACTTGTCGAGCACAAGGTTGATAGGACGCACCATTTGGAGCGTGGAGACGTGCAGCGTTGCGCTTAGCCAAACCTAGTGCCAGCCAGAACGCTAATAATCACCGCCAACCGCGATTGTCGGCAGATGTCGGGCGCCCGTCGACTGGCCACTTTCCATAAAGAACGAGTATGGATCCGAGAATGGTCAAAGCTTGGGATTTCGAGACCGATTATTGCGTCGCTGGCGCTGGGTCTGCTGGTAGCGTCATCGCCGCTCGCCTATCCGAGGATGAGAGCTCGGTGCTGTTGTTGGAGGCCGGTCCCAGGGATTGGAACCCTTTCATCCACATTCCCGCAGGCTACTTCTACCTGCTGAAGGATCGCCGCTTCAACTGGATGTACAAGACCGAGCCGAATCCCAGGACCCTCGACCGGAGCATCATTGCTCCCGCCGGTAGAGGTCTCGGGGGCAGCAGTTCCATAAACGGCATCCTATTCGCGAGAGGACAAGCTGCTGAGTATGACTGGTGGGCTGAGGACCTGGGATGCGAGGGTTGGGATTATGCAGGATTACTTCCGTACTTTAGAAAGGCAGAGAACTTTGTTGGTGAAGCGTCCCAGCATCGCGGCACCTTCGGTCCCGTGGCGGTCGCCCCATTTCGCACGGTTCATCCACTTGCGCAGGATTTTGTAAGAGCGGCGACCCAGGCGGAACATGCTGAGGTTGCAGACATGAATGCTCCCGTCAGGGAGGGCGCCAGCCTCTTTCAACAAAACCGCAAGGGTCGTTTCAGGGCGAACACCGCCTCAGCTTACCTTCGTCCCGCCTTGAAAAAAGGTCGTAACCTGCGAGTCGAGACGAACGCAATTTGTGCTCGGATTTTATTCGCTGGGAAGAAGGTGGACGGCTTGGAGTTTGTCCAAAACGGACATCTTCGGCGCGTGAAAATACGTCGTGAGCTGATTGTTTCTTGTGGCACTCTGCGATCGCCGCAATTGCTCCAGCTAAGCGGGATCGGGGACCCGGCGCACCTGAAGCAGATTGGCGTTCCAGTCCTTCATGCTTCACCGAATGTCGGCCAGAATCTCCGTGACCAATATATCGTCAGAATATCTCATCGCACCCAGGGCATCCTTACGGTCAACGAAATGAACAATTTCCTGACCATTGCCCTAGAGGGATTGAAATACCTCGCTCATAATAGGGGGCTGCTCACCCTTGGAGCGAGTATGGCTTCCCTCTTCTGCAGGAGTTCTCCATCAGCAAAGTTTGCTGATCTGCAACTAATGTTCGCCCCAGTGAGTTTTTCGCCTTCAGTTCCAGGCGCTCTTGACAAGGCAGGGGGGATGACGATCGGAGTGTTCCTAACCTGTCCCGATAGCACCGGGACTGTGTTGGCTCGCTCCTCAGACCCCCTAGAGTTACCCGCCATAAGTCCGAACTACCTTAGCGCGCCAACAGACTGGCCGCGACTGCTTGTTGGATTGCGCACTGCCCGGCGGGTATTCGAAATGGATGCCCTCAAAAAGTGGAGTGTAGGCGAGACGATGCCAGGGCCCGGTGTAGGAACGGACGACGAACTGTACGACTTTGCGCGACGGGTGGGGTCAACGGCCGCTCACTATGCCGGCACATGCCAAATGGGTTCAGATGACACGAGCGTAACGGATACTTCGCTTCGCGTTCGCGGAGTGTCAGGGCTGAGGGTAGTCGATAATTCTGTCCTCCCCAGTCCTGTGTCTGGCGGGATGAATGCTACAGCAATCGCGGTTGCCGAGAGGGCTGCAGACCTCATTCGACGACGCCTTAATCGTTCCTGATCGATCCGTGGAAGGGCTTTGCGGTAGTTATCCGCGGACCAAAGAGGGTCTTGGACAAGGTTCTTTGAAGTTGCCTCCCTCCAAGCCAGGAAAATCGACATGAACAAGACTTCGCCCAGGTCGGCAGTTAGCAACGGTGAGCGCATTGAGACAGACTTGTTGGGTAGCCGGAGCATCGACAACACTCACTACTAGGGCATCCAAACGCTCCGCGCCCGCGAGAATTTTTCTATCTCGGGCAAGACGATCGCCGACATTCCGGGCTTCACCGAGAGCATCATCCGCATCAAGCAGGCCGCCGCGCTCGCCAATGTGGTGGCTGGTGGGCTGTCCAAGGAGATCGCCGAGGCGATCGTCGCGGCCGGCGACTATTGTCTGGAAAACTTCGAGCCGTCGCAGTTTCCCGTCGACATTTACCATGGCGGCGGCGGCACCCCCGCCAATATGAACGTCAACGAGGTTCTGGCGAACCGAGTCAACGAGACACTGACCGGCAGCAAGGGTTATGACAGGGTTCCCAACACGGATGTGAACATGGCGCAATCGACCAACGATGTCATTCCGTCGGCGATGAAACTTGCTGTGCATAAGTTGTTGGCGCAGCTTGAGGTGACGGTGTCGGACCTCGTCGAGGCGCTTGTCGCAAAAGAAGCCGAGTTCAATGGTGTGATAAAACTCTCGCGGACCTGCTTTCAGGATGCGCTGCCGATCACCCTCGGCCAGCAACTGTCGGGCTATCGGTATGGCTTCCACCGCGCCCTGCACGAGTTGGAGGCCATGAGGAACCAGCCCGATCTCCAACCCTGCCTTGCGAAGACAGGACGGGCCGACCGGGAGGCGCGGCTCTGACGATGATCGCGTGTCCTTGTTTATGTCGGCCGCCCGAACATCCTCACGGGACCACGGCTATGACCTCGACCTCAATGCGCGCGCCGGGATCAGGGAGAGCAGAAATCCCAATTAGAACTGATGCAGGCGGGATCTCAGCCCTGAGATAGCGGCTACGGACCTTTCGAACGATGTCCATTAGCATGGGCTCAAAATCGGTGATGTAGTACTTCACTCGCGCGACGTGCTCGAAGCCAAGGCCGCCGGCACTCAATGTACGACCAATACTCTCGAAGACTGCCACGACTTGGTCCTCGAAGGAGGACACAACCATTTTCCCCTTCTCATCGGTGCCAACATGTCCGCTGGAGACGAACACACCGCTGCCCTTGAGGATCATACCCTGCGAGAAGCTAGGCGCGGCTTCTGACGGATTAACGGGAACGAGCAAACTATTTTCCATAGCGGACTATTCTCCATAGTGGATGGCGCATGATCTACCTGCATGACGAGATAAGCTGTCGCCCAGCTGGCACATGATAAATGGGTGCTTGTGAGTTGGACCCGGTTCGAGCCGCACGACTATCTCGGACAATCGGTCAGCAACAACGCTGCTGGGCTGAGCGTGCCGCAATTCACGTTAGTAGGCTACATCCATATCCTGTTTGAATCACAAGCATTGTTCCGCTCTGATCTATTGGTGAATGTGACTAGGTCGGGGCTTTGGGTGCATCAAGTCATCCCACCTCCCGAAGGGCAGCGGCTCGGCCTGCCAACCTCCCAGACGTAAACGCCCATCCCAAATGGTGGCCATGGCCTTCCAAGATAATCCCGCCCTGGCCGGTTGCTCCGGCAGCAAAGAGACCCGGGATGGCTTCTCCACTTTTCGAGAGAACCTCCATAGCGGGCGAAATTCTTAGTCCCCCTTCAGTCAAGACCCAACTTCGAACAGGCCCGAGTGCAATGAAGGGCGGCTGCAGCAACCCTGGCGTACCTGCACGGGGATTACTATTGTAATCCGAGACAGTTTTCTCGAGTTTAGTTGAGGGAACACCAATCTTTCGGGCGAGCGCACCTAGTGAGTTCGCCGTACTATAAATATCTTTGCGATTCCGCTTATAATCTGGTAGATAGGCATAAGCGAGTCCCGGAGCTGTCGAAATATAGTTCGGCCAAGTGCTGAATTTCTTGGCAAGAAGGCCATCCAATATTATGTACGCTTCTTTGTATGGCTGCTGAGGTACGGCGAACTGAGGCTTGTCGCACTCGTCAGCAAATCGAGACCCGTCTCTGTTTATCAGTATCGCACCACTTTCATACAACTGTCGCTGTGGTTCCAGTACCGTTGTAAGAAACATCATGATGAAAGGTCGAATTATAGGTTGAGGCAAGTTGGCCATGGACCATTTCATCAGCAATGCCAGAAATCGACTCGGCGGCAACATTGTCATGAGGTTGATCTTGGGCGGCACAAATCGAAGTTGCGGGCCGCTAACGATGTCACCGTTCACAATTTCAGCACCAACGTCCAATGCAAGCTGATGCGCATCACCTGTGCTTGTTTCAATCAATGCACCCGCTTGCGCGATTGCTTCGCCCGCATAAATTCTTTTCATTTCTCGATTGGCGCTGAAATCTCCGCCAGCTAGGACAACGCCACGACGCGCGATGAAACGACGCTGCAAGCCATCTGCTTCGGCCTCGACCCCCATAATCCTCCCGCGCTCGAATAGTAGACGACGAACACGATGATTAAGGCGTATATCGACGCCAAGCTCGCGGGCGCGCCGATACAGCGCGTGTGCGTAGGCTCGCGAATTTGGCAGTACGTTGTGCATGCGGGGAGCGCGATGGGGAGGTTCTGGCATGGGGCCGAAAAAGACAACTCCCATCTCGAGTAGTTTCCTTAAAGTATCTGGAACATTCTCTACAAAGGCTCTGCGGAGCTCGGGATTGTCACGGCACAACAGTGCGCCGTGAAACAGCGCCATATCCTCGAAGTGCGCAGCCGGCGTGTCGTGGATGCCGATGGCAGCCTGCATCGGCGATGCGCTCGACGAGAGGGAACCGATAGCCCAATTTGTCGTGCCGCCCGGCGCCCGATTCTTCTCTAGCACTAACACTCGTCGGCCCATTTCAGCCGCCTCGATCGCAGCGAACAGACCAGATCCTCCGGCTCCGACGACGATTACGTCTGTGGAATTTACAGCGGTATCCGCCACGAACTTTCTCCTTCGACTGAGCTCTCAGCGTCAACATTGCTGAAACGATCGTTCATCCGTTCCGGCTGCGCCGCCCTTGTTGTGTCCGGTGATTTTTCTGGCGAGCCCGGTTGACCTCGCCCGAGAAAAGGCCTACCCCTTGATAGAACAATGTTCCAGATAATATGATATGTCACACAGCACAAGCGAAATGGCAAGCGTCATTGCTCAGAAACTCGTCGCCGCACATCGAAGCGGCCAGCGGGTTTCGGCCGAGGTATCAGTGTTACAAGCGCTGAGCCGCGCTCAAGCCTTAAGTATTCAGGACGAAGTCGTAAGTGCATTGTCTTTCCCGGTTGTGGGTTGGAAAGTCGCGGCTTTGCCTGATGGAGACTTGATATCGGCCCCCATCGTCGAAAGCCGGCTTCTACGGAGTCCGACATCGATTTCTCCTGTGATTTTTGGGCTCGGTGGCGTCGAATGCGAGATCGCCTTCCGCTTTGCGAAAGAGCCAGTTCCCGGGAGAAACGGCTTCGCGAGAGAGCACATCATTGAGGCCATCGGCGGGGCCTGCGCGGCAGTTGAGGTCGTAGATAGCCGCTGGGCGACTACCTTCTCCACTCCTCGTAATGCGATGATTGCGGATTTGCTCTCGAACGGTGCGCTGGTCGTTGGCTCGGTAAACAGCAACTGGCGAAATGTGGCTTTTGAAACCCTGAGGGCTCGTCTCGTCATTAACGGAACTACGATCTGCCAAGATACTGGCGGCCACCCCGACGGGGACCTCATTGGCCTCTTGGTCATGTTGGCAAACGATCTGCGTAACAGGGGCCTTGCCCTCAGGCCCGGCGAGTTTGTCACGACTGGAAGCTACACAGGTTTTCATACCGCAAATCCCGGTGACGAGATTTTAGCCGAGTTTGACGGTTTCGCGTCCGTGTCGGTGACCTTCAATAGTTTTGAGAACAGCGGAGAAATCTATGCTTTGCGGTAAAGGCATGGTGGCCATCTGGAACGGAATATCAGAGGAGGGGCGCCTGGACTTCTATCAGTGGCACATACACGAGCACATGCCTGAGAGAACCGGCATTCCTGGGTTTTTGCGGGGCCGACGCTATCGATCTGCTGATAGGCAAACCCATCCTGAGTTCTTTACGCTCTATGAAGTTGAGCAATTCGACGTCATTACAGGCGAGGAGTATGCCAAGCGGCTCAATGCCCCGACTCCGTGGACGAGGCGCGCAACATCGCATTTTCTCAATACGTCCCGCGCGCTTGCGCGAGTGCTTTCGTCGGAAGGCCCTGGGCAGGGTGGCGTCCTTGCCACGGTGCGCTTCCAGTCTGCGGCAACCGATGACCAGCAGGCCACGAGTGAGCTTTCAGCGCTCGTGTCCAGCACTGCGCGATTCCCGCTCCTGACTGGGGCGCATCTTTGCAAGGCAGATGAAGAGGCCACCCAGGTGCGCACCGCGGAGAGTGAAGGGCGCACGGATTATGATGCGCCGCCCAATTGGTTCATCCTTCTGGAGGGATGTACCGTGGAATCCTTGGAGGCGCCTCTCCAAGCTGTTCTGCAACACCCTGACATACGAAAGGCGCAAGTCGGCCGCTATCTGCTCGAATACACCCGTTTGAAGACCGACGCGGCTGCCGGCTGAGCTTAAGGAAAGTGATATGAAACTTTTGCGGTTCGGGCCACCCGGCTCAGAGCGACCGGGATTGCTGGACGAGACTGGGGCCATTCGAGATCTTGGCGGCGTTATTCGGGATATTCGAGGCAGTTCCTTATCACGCGCTGGCTTAGAGATGTTGCGCTCGGTAGTTCCTTCATCATTGCCCCGTGTAGACGATAATGTTCGCCTTGGGCCTCCGGTGGCTGACGTTCGTCACTTTATCGCGGTCGGCTTGAACTACACCGATCACGCAATCGAGACCGACACTCCCATTCCAGATGAGCCGGTTGTTTTTTCGAAGGCGCCGTCATGCATCGTTGGACCAAATGATGACGTCCTGATGCCTCGAGAGTCGCGCATGTTAGATTGGGAGGCGGAAGTTGCAGTCGTCATAGGTGAGAATGCCTTTGAACTGGCTGAAGATGACGCGCTGTCGGTCGTTGCAGGCTATCTTATCTGCCACGACGTTTCCGAACGCGAGTTCCAGATCCATCGTGGGGGGCAGTGGATAAAAGGCAAGTCTTCGCCGAGCTTTGGTCCGCTTGGACCTTGGCTAGTGACGCAGGATGAAGTCCCCGATCCGCAGAACCTGAATCTCTGGCTCACAGTAAATGGGATCACTCGGCAGTCAGGATCGACAGCCAAGATGATTTTCCCGTTCAGGCATTTGATCTCATACATCTCTCGGTTCATGGCGCTTGAGCCCGGTGACGTCATTACGACCGGCACTCCACATGGTGTGGGGCTCGGGATGAAGCCGCCGGTATTTCTGCAGGCCGGCGACGTCGTCGAGTTAGGCGCTGATGGACTTGGCCGACAACGGCAAAAGATTGTCCTTCGACCATAGGTTTCGATCTGCGTCCGTTTCGCCCCTCGGCAACATTGCTTCCCCAGTCATACGGCGAATGTGGCTTATCGATGCCGATGTGATGGCATCCACATTGACAATGTCAGAAAATTCAAACAGAATGGAGTTCCATCCAGAACGTCATTCAGGTCTCCTAATGAGACGACAAACGAGGAATTGAAATGAGGACTAAGTGGGCAGGCGTTTTCCCAGCGGTCACGACCAAGCTGCAGGAAAATGGCGATGTTGATCTGCTTGCGACGCAAGGCAGTATCGAGCGCCTTATTCAGAGTGGCGTTTCCGGCATTATTATTCTCCCGATGCTGGGTGAAAACGCGTCTCTGACCCTGGATGAGAAAGAGAAAGTTATTCGAGCTGCAAAGGAAGCTGTCGGCGGGCGCGTTCCGCTTCTTTCGGGTCTCGCCGAAGTCTCAACGCAAGCCGCAGTCGATACGGCGCGCAAATTCCAGAGCTTTGGGGCGGAAGGATTGATGGCGTTCCCAAGCATTGCATACAAATCTGATCCCCGTGAGACCTCAGAATGGTACCGGACGCTAGCGGCCGGCTGCGATCTCCCAATCATGATCTATAACAATCCGATCGCATATGGTGTCGACGTGACGCCGCAAATCCTGCGTACGCTCGAGGATGTCGATCAGATCGTCTGCATCAAGGAGGAATCCGGCGACATTCGCCGTGTCACCGATCTCTACAACGAGCTCGGAGATCGCTTTGCGGTATTCTGCGGCGTCGACGACTTGATACTCGAGAGCCTCGCCTTGGGTGTGACGGGATGGGTTTCAGGAATGACGAATGCTTGGCCTGAAGAGTGCGTGCGGATCTTCGAATTGGGCCGAGCCGGAAAGTTTGCCGAAGCACGGGAACTGTATCGGATGATGACCCCGGCTTTTCATCTGGATACCAGCGTCAAGCTTGTCCAGTACATCAAGCTTGCTGAGCATCTTGTTTACGGAGCGCCCGAGTGGACACGTGCGCCGCGTTTGTCACTGGTCGGAGATGAACGCGAAAGGGTGGCTTCTGTGATCAACAACACTATCGCCTCACTGAGCGCGCGCAACTCTAAAGCGGCTTAGATCAGGATGGGCGTGGTGAGCGATATTCGCGTGAGCCGCTGAAGCTTTAAGGCTCTCCGTTTCGTTTTCGATCGTCCTGGCCCAAATCAGCGAGGGTTCAGTTGAGGCTCTGCTGAGAGTTAAGTCGGCCAAACGGTATTGAATCGTTGATGACAGGAACGGGTTCGGGTCTCTGCTCGCCAGCAGGTCAGGAGTAGCGATGCAAAACAATATGCCGCAACATCAGGACTTCACTCCGGTGCTGATCCTGCACGCTAGCGACAATGTCGCGATAGCGCGCCGAATGATAGCGCAAGGCATGGCGTTAGGTGGTTCGATAGTCGCCAAGAGCGCGGTCCCGGCAGGACACAAGGTGTCTATCAGATCTATCAAGTCCGGTGAACCAATTCTACGCTACGGTCAGATAATCGGTTTTGCCACGAAAGACATAGAGCCCGGTTTGCATGTTCATTTGCAAAATATGGCCCTCGGTGATTTCGAAAAGGACTATGCCTTCGGCGCGGCGGCTCATCAGACCGACTATGTTGAAACCCCCGACACGTTTTCGGGCATCCGCCGCTCCGACGGGCGGGCTGCAACGCGAAACTATGTCGGAATCGTCAGCAGTGTGAACTGTAGCAGTCACGTTGCCAACTTAGTGGCGGAGGTGTTCAAAAAAAATCCTTTTACCGGCGCCGATCCCTTGGTTGAGTTTCCGAATGTGGATGGTGTGGTCGCGCTAACCCACAAGACGGGTTGCGGCATGACAGGGGGCGAGCCACTAAACGTCCTGCGCCGAACGCTTGGTGGTTACGCGCGACATGTAAATTTCAGCCATGTCATAGTTCTCGGATTGGGCTGCGAGGTCAACCAGGTCGGTGGTCTGCTCGACGATCAACATCTGGCTGGACGGGTGCGCAGCATGGACATTCAGACCATGGGCGGCGCAAGAAAAACGGTGGCAGCCGCGGTTGAATTCGTGCGGGAAGTACTCAAGGAATCGGACCAGGTTACCCGGCAACCGATCCCTGCCAGCGAACTGATCGTCGGGCTGCAGTGCGGGGGATCGGACGGCCTTTCGGGAGTCACAGCGAATCCAGCCCTGGGAGCTGCCAGCGATATTCTCGTGCGGCATGGCGGCACGGTGATCCTGTCCGAGACGCCCGAAACCTACGGCGCCGAACATCTGCTGACGCGCCGCGCCATATCGCGCGAAGTGGGCGAAAAGCTGATCGCGCTGATGGAATGGTGGGATGCTTACTTCAAGCGGGAAGGTGCCGTTATGAACGATAATCGTTCCCCGGGGAACATGGCTGGTGGGATAAGCACGATCGTCGAGAAGTCGCTGGGAGCTATGGCCAAGGGCGGCACAACAAACCTGGTCGATGTCGTCAAATACGGCGAGGCCGTCAAGGGCCCTGGATTAGTGTTCATGGACACTCCCGGATACGACCCAGTGTCGGCGACTGGCCAGGTTGCCGGTGGCGCGAACCTCATCTGCTTCACGACGGGACGAGGCAGCGTGTTTGGATGCAAGCCGTCACCTTCCATCAAACTGGCATCTAATACGGCGATGTACCAGCGCATGCAGGACGACATGGACATCAATTGTGGCGAGATCCTCAGCGGGGGCGAGACCGTTGAAGAATGCGGAAAGCGAATTTTCGATCTGATTCTGCGCGTCGCTTCAGGAGAACGCACCAAAAGCGAAGAGTTCGACTTTGGTGCGGCCGAATTCGCGCCATGGGTTCTTGGTGCCACGGTCTAGTCCTCAAGAAAGCTATAGACATGGAAATCGTTTACTCGGAAGGCCACCGAAGCCATGATCCGCAAACGTTCATTCATCGCGGAAGGCTGGTCCAAAGCCCCGAGCGGCCCGAGCGTGCCGACATGCTGCTCTCGTCGGCGATCAATGCTGGCCACGAGGCGCTCGAGGCAAGCCAAACCGACGCCTCTATTCTGACGCGCGTTCACACGGCGAGGTATCTCGACTTTCTGGAGAATGGCATAAATGAATGGCTTGCGCTGCCCCACGCCGGCCCGGAAATTGTGCCCAACACGCACCCCAACCGTTTTGCTTCACACTACGCCAGCCACATCGTTGCACGCTCTGGATTCCACCAGGCCGACACAGCGTGTCCCGTGGGGCGCGGAACCTGGGCGGCGGCGCGATCCAGTGTCGACGTCGCCCTTAACGTCGGTGACTTGATTGCGCGCGGCCAGCACCGTGCATATGGACTTTGCCGGCCACCAGGCCATCACGCCTGCACCGAGATGGCCTGGGGATTTTGCTACCTCAACAACGTTGCGATCCTTGCTGAATCCCTTCGGATGAATGGAGCCGGGCGCGTCGCGATTCTGGATATCGATATCCACCATGGAAACGGCACTCAGCAGATCTTCTATGAGCGGCCTGACGTTTTGACGGTATCGGTTCATGCCGATCCTGATGGATTTCCGGTGTTCTTTAGCGGCTATGCAGATGAAATTGGCTCCGGTGCCGGAGAAGGCTTCAATGTCAATCTTCCGCTGAAACATGGCAGCGACGACGGGGCCTTTGTCGATGCAATTGCAACGGGCATGCACAGGATAGGGGAATTCGGACCGGATGTCCTACTCGTTGCGCTTGGCCTCGATGCCTATCGCGGCGATCCCCTCAGTGTTCTTGACGTCACCACTGATGGCTTCCGGAAGGCTGCCAAGGTCATAGGCAACTTCGATGCGCCCATCGCCATGTTGCAGGAGGGTGGATATCCCTGCCCCGAACTCGGTGACAACCTTGTGGCATTCCTGGGAGCTATACATGATTAATTCCAAAAGGCTCGCTCTTACGTTCTCAAGTAAATGGGCGGTTGCAACCAGCGCACGAGGCGTATTGTGCACGGTCGCGCGGCTGGCCCCAAGCGACTGCGGCTGCTCAGCTGGAGCGACCTCCGATATCCGCAGCGGGAGGAGGACCTACTGATGGAGCTGCGGACAAAACGCCTGCTGCTGCGGGAATGGACCGACGAAGACGTCGAACCGATCGCTCGAATGGTTGATGATCCAAGAGTTGGAGAGTACCTCGCAAAGTTCGTCGATCGGGCCGGGATTGACGCTTGGATAAGTGCCGAGCGCGAGTACTTCAGAGAGCATGGGTATGGCCTTTGGGCAATCGAGCGTTTGGGTACTGCGGAATTTATTGGTTTCTGCGGTCTTGTTGAGGTTGGCTATCAAGCACGTTTCACACCGGCGATTGAAGTCTCTTGGAGGTTGCATCCAGATCACTGGGGGCATGGATATGCAACCGAGGCCGCCGCTGCTGTTCTTGACTTTGGGTTCGAAAATTTAAAGTTGAACGAAATCGTCGCGAACGCCGCAGTGGGCAATGTCGCCTCACAGCGCGTTATGGAACGCATTGGCATGTCGCATGATCCAAACGACGACTTCGACCACCCACTCAAGGCAGCCGATGATCCATTGCGGCGCCAAGTCCTGTACCGGCTCGCGTATCAAGATTGGCGTCAAAAACGCTAAGAAGCGCATCTTGATGTCGCGTCTTTTATACGCCCCTCCCAAGGCGCGCCCGGCAGGTAGCTTAGTCTCCTGCCGGGCTTCAATTTTCTGAGCGTCCGTGGCGCTCAGGCATTCGGGGTCGCAGCTGGTTGCGTCGAGTGGCGTCTGTTTGGCTAACAACGGAATGTGGCGAATGACATACGAGCAAAGGTCAGTTTAAATGGGCAAGGTGGCGGACGCAGGTCCGGATCCAATTTCGCCTACGACGTTTGCGCCGCTCAGGACCCCGGCCTTTCGTTCGATCTGGCTCGCCACGCAGGTCTCCAGCCTCGGCTGGCTGATGCAGACCGTTGCCATCAGCTGGCTGATGGCGACGATCTCGACTTCCGATCTGATGGTTGCGCTGGTGCAGACTTCATCGTACTTGCCGGCGTTCATCCTATCTGTTTTCGCCGGGGCAATGGCCGACAATTTCAGTCGTCGAAGGGTCATGTTCGCCGGCCGGTGCATTATGGCTATAGTATCTGCAATACTGACCGCGTCCGTGGCGCTGGGCTTTGCCGACCCGTGGATGATCCTCGGCCTCAGTTTTTTAATTGCATGCGGCGGTGCTCTCAACGATCCTGCCTGGCAAGCCTCGGTTGGCGATATTGTCGACCGACGCAATGTTCCCGCCGCCGTCACTCTCCTCGCTGTCGGCTTCAACACCGTCCGGACCGTGGGCCCAGCGCTCGGCGGCATCGTGGTTGCCTCGTTCGGGCTTGTGACGGCTCTCGCCGTGACCACACTCAGCTATCTGGTCCCCTTGGTCACCATATGGCGCTGCAAGTGGAAAGTTCGCTCTTCGCCTCTCCCGCGTGAGTCGATGATGACAGCGATCTATGACGGAGTGCGCTTCACGGCGATGTCATCGGAAATCAAGGCGCTGATCGCGCGCGGAACCCTCTTTGGCCTGGCGAGCATCGCCATATTAGCGCTGCTGCCCGTGGTTGTGCGCGATCAGTTAGAAGGAGGCCCCGTCGCCTATGGCACGCTCATGGCTGGCTTCGGGACAGGCGCTGTCTTCGCCGGCGTCTCCAATGGCGTGTTCAGACGGCGTTTGTCTCAAGAACGGTTGATGACGCTCGCCTGCGTCGCCTGCGCAGCATGCTCGCTCGCCCTTGCGCTGACCTCTTCGCTTGCGGTGGCGGCAATTGCACTCGCCTTAGGCGGCGCGGGTTGGGTCACCGCCTGGTCCGGGGTTGGCGTGACTGTGCAATTGGCGAGCCCGCGCTGGGTCGTAGGGCGCACCATCTCGATCTATTATGCATTGATAGATGGCGGCATCGCGGCTGGCAGTTGGGTGTGGGGCACGGTGGCCCAGAACTATTCCCTGACCGTGGCGCTGGAGGGCTCCGCTGCAGCCCTGCTTTTGGTCGCTGCAGCCGGTTTTCTGCTTCCTCTTCGCGAGCGCCCCGAGTCCGAGCCCGATCCTTTGGAGGAATTCGACACCCCAGCTGTCGCCCTCGATCTGAAGCCGAGAAGCGGTCCCATCGTCATCAAAATCGAATACCTGGTACCGGAGAGAAATCTCGAGGCTTTCCTGGACCTCATGCGCGAACGCCGGCGCGTACAGAGCCGCGTGGGTGCGCGGCATTGGACGCTCCAGCGCAACCTTCAGAAGCCTATGCAGTGGACAGAGACATTCCGCACGCCGACCTGGACGGACTACCTTCGCCTGAACCATCGTCTCACTGAAGGAGACAAGAAACTGGAGGAACGCGTCTTCCAATTGCACGCTGGAGAGCATCCACCTCTAATGATTCTTTCGATCGAGCGACCGACAGGCCCTGCTCGCAAGCCCGAGCGACCTGTCCCTTATCCTTCCCGTCATTGACCGGGCGACCTTGGCATCCGTTCGGCCTACGATCCCGATCAGGACGGCGTTTGCACACGACCCTCTTCACCTTTCTGGGCGGCGTGCCGAAGTTCGTGGTCTGCGACAATCTCATGCGCATTTCCGAAGCCCTCTCGCTTCAACTCGATGACCTGACCGCCGATGGCTTGATCATCCCACAGACCAAGTACCACCAGAGCCGCTTGCTGCCACTCCATGCCACGACATGGGACGCTTTGGACCGGTATTTGGTTGCACGCCGGCACGCCGGCGGCTCGGTCCCTTAAACAGCGTAGCTATTCGCTTCCGCCACGGTAACCATCCGGTCTGGTCTTCACCGGCTTCCGATTACCCACATCTCTTGCGGGGCATGAATCAGGCGTGATTCTCTGTCTGGCACCGAATCGCGGAGGACGGTGCCATGGAAGGAACGGCAGACGCATGGTTTGATCGTGAGCTTTCCGAATGTAGGTTTGCGGACGAGCGTTTGAGCAAGCGGTTGCGCCAGCTTGTGGAGTGCATGGAGGGCGCCATGGGAGCCAGCATTCCGCTGGCGTGCCAGGACTGGGCCAACACCAAGGCTGCCTATCGTTTCTTTTCGAATGATCGGGTCAGCGAGGAGGAGATTCTCGCCGGTCACTTTCATTCCACGCGCAGCCGTTTTGCCGCGACGAGCGGTCCGATCCTGGTTCTGCAGGATACGACGGAGTTCACGTTTCAAAGAGAACGGCCAGGGGGGATCGGCATCACGTACCGGGTCAACAGCGGCAAGGACAAGGCCTGCCGTTTCCGGGATGCACACGGTGTGCGGGCTGATGCATTCGAGCCTGGCCGTCACGCTGGACGGCCTGCCGCTTGGCCTTTCCGCCATAAAGTTTTGGACGCGGACGAAGTTCAAGGGAACCGCCGCGCTCAAAAAGAAGATCAATCCGACGCGGTTCCCATCGAGGAGAAGGAGAGCTTCCGCTGGATCGCGCTGTTCGGCGATCCCGCGCGATGCATCCACGTCGGCGATCGCACCGGTAGGGCCTCCGCCGGCTTCCGATTACCCACATCGTCGGGGGCAATTGCCCCGTATGAATCTGCCGTGATTCTGTCCGTGACGCCGAATCACGGAGGCGTCACGGATGCGAGACAAGACCAGCAGCAGCGAAGCCGCTTGGCAGGAGGAAGAGCTTTCTGCGGCGGCCCTTCCCGACAAGCGTCTGGCCCGTCGGCTGCAACGATTGCTGGATCAGATGTCAGCTGCGCCGGGCTAGCCAATCCCGGCGGCCTGCGGCGACTGGGCGGCGGCGAAGGCGGCTACCGCTTCTTTGACTGCGCATTTCGCAAATACCGGACAACGATTCCGCTAAGTCGCGGACAGTTGCTTCACTGTGCCGGACAGTTTGACGACGTTGGTCCTCGGGTGCCTTGTTGCGTTCATGGGTGATTGATTTCGCCGTTTTTGGCGCCGGTCAAGAGGGGCGCTGCTTGTTGCTTGCGCATGCTGTCGCCCTCAAGGCTGATGCGGTGAGCGTTGTGAATGATCCTGTCGAGAATGGCGTCGGCGACCGTGGGGTCTGCAATCAGGTCATGCCATCTGGCCACCGGGACTTGGGCGGTGATCAGGGTGGATTTCCGCCGATAGCGTTCCTCGATGATTTCGAACAGGTGGAAGCGCTGCTGGTCGGTGAGGCTGTGGGTTCCAAAGTCGTCGAGAATGAGCAATTGGACGCGGGTGAGCTTGTCGATGAGGCGGGGAAAGCGGCCATCGAGGCGGGCGAGCGCCAGGTCCTCGAACAGGCGCGGCACGCGCACATAGAGCACGGAATGATCGAGCCGTGCCGCTTGCCGGCCGAAGGCGCAGGCCAACCACGACTTGCCGGTGCCGGGCGGACTGGGCTCATAATGCCCGTTATCAGGATGGCGAGGCAAAGAAGATAGTCCGTTACGCCTTTCATCCACGTTCGGGGGGGG
>NZ_JAMYNH010000043.1:0-25705 GCF_040318975.1 Mesorhizobium sp. M0983
GAGCACAAGAAGGAGAGCCTGAGAGCATTGGCCGCCTGAGCACCGCCGTGTGTCCGCCGCTCCGCTAAACACGGGGGCTGCGCGGCGGACACGCCGACGTCACCGCAATGCCACGCCATTTTGCAGAACTTGACGCACACAACTCTGACCTGCCTGTGGCTGAAACTGCCGGGCTGGATGTTTGACCGTGCCGTTTGCGCGGATCGAAGGTGGAAGGCTGGCACCGTTGTCGAGCGTAGCCCCTACAGCACCGGACAGGCCGTTCGATCGCAACGCCAGCGTGCCTGCATCAGGATCGAATTTTTCAAGATCTGAACAGCGCCAAGACCCAAGGAAAGTATGGTTGCTTAAGTGCTTAAGTGGCTCTTTGAAATGGCTGAAACGTCACACTCGGGCGCGAGGGCGCTTCGTCGCCGCGGGACGCTCCCGCGGATTGTCAAATTTGAACTGCGCAACCATGCGCCAAAGCTCCACCTTGCGGCCGTCTGCGAACCGCCTGGCCTGCTCTTTGGCCGCATCGGCAAGGTTGACCCCGCCTATAAATTGACCGCGTTCGTCCAGCTGCCGCATGGCTGTTGTCGATCAGGGTTGCCAAGCCGTCTCGGCGCCAGCTCGATTTGGGTTGAGGCCTCCAGCAGCGCTGAGCCGCTGTCGCCAATCGCTCCACTTTTGTGTACTTCCAAAACAAAGACGCTGCATAACGACATGCCCGAACATAGAATGTATATCTTCCGCGAGCTGCATGTCATTTACATTCGCCCAAACCACGTGTTGGACGATCTGCTTGAGCGCTCCTCCACTATATCCACAAAGACCCAACGTGACTGCGCCATGATCATTAGCGTATCGAACAGCGCGCAAAACGTTTTCCGAGTTCCCGCTGCCGGAAATGGCAATGACCAAGTCGCCGTCGTTCAGGATGTTCTTCAGCTGCTCGACGAATACATCCTCGAAAGAAACATCGTTCGCGTATGCAAATGTAAGGCCCACATTGTCGATCAGAGTCCGACCACGAAACGGGCGCTTCGTAGAGAGATAGATGCTCTTATTCCAGTCCGTGATAAAGTGTAGCGCTGTAAGTGAGCTGCCACCATTTCCAAGTGTGATTATTTGCTTTCCGTCTTCCTGGGCCTGCGCGACCAAGGCCACTGCGTTATCAAAGCTTTGGTGATCTAACGAAGCCAGAACGGTCTCGAGCTTCTCGAAATATACTTGAGCGCTGCCGCTGAAGTCATTCATTGGGTGGCCTCCGATGTCGGTTGATAATGAACGATGCGACTCCCGACGAAGTCGAACTTCGCAGGGATATGCTTTAGCTCCCCGAGGGCCACTTTGATTGCGTCGTGGCGATCGAGAGGCGCGAAGAACATGAGAAAACCTCCTGCACCTGCTCCAAGTAACTTGCCGCCCGTGGCACCTGCTCGCAACGCAGTTCGGTACCAGCCATCGATTACATCGTTCGTGATTTCTTCAGAGAGGCTCTTTTTTAAGAGCCAGTTCTCATGGAGGATTTCGCCGAAGGCGTCGAGGTTGCATCGATGCAGTTCATCACGAAGGTGATACGTGAGCTCGACCATTCGCCTGACCGCTTTGCGCTTGTCCGGTGCTCTTGCGATCTCCTCTGACTGTCGGACGAGAATGTCTGAAGCACTACGCGTAATGCCGGTGTAAAACATGAGAACTTGTTTCTCAATTGAAGCGATAAAATCAGCTGGGCATATGAGCGGTGACACCGAGACGCTTTCATCAGGGTGAAACTCGATAAGATTCAACCCCCCAAAAGCCGCGGCGTATTGATCTTGCTTTCCAATGGGAGCGCCACAAAGTTCGATCTCAATGCGACAACTATCAGCGCCGAGCCTTGCTTTGGAGACATACTGCCCACGAAACGCGTTTAGTGCATGCAGAAGGCCAACGGTAAAAGTGCTTGAGGATCCAAGTCCTGTTCCCTTCGAAGGAATATCGGCAATAGTTGTTATCTCAACGCCTCCAGGGATCCCAAGATATCCCATCGTCGCCCTTACAATCGGATGCTGAATGTGCTCAACACTGTCTACTTCTTCCGTTTTCGAATAAGCGATTCGAGTGCCACTATCGAACTTGCGGTTCACATTCACGTAGACGTACTTGTCGATAGCAACGCTTAGGACGGCGCCACCTTCCTGCCGATAGAAGGCAGGAAGATCGCTACCACCTCCCACAAAGCTGACTCGAAACGGCGTCTGACTAATGATCATTGAACTGCCTCTGCCAGCTCAATCGCCCGCAATTGGACGCAATGTTTAGCTTGCGCCCGCGATGCCAACACGATCGGTGTCTCGTCCTCTTGGCGCGAACTGTAAATACTGGCTGCAGTCCCCCAATCCATACCTCGCCGCAAGTATTCTCGCACTAGTCTGGACATCCGCACCTCCTCATCAATATCAACGAAAAATGTGTGTGCACGACCACCCAAAACCACATCGGACAGCCAAAGGGCGACGGTTCCTTCCACGACCAGGATGGTTTCCGGAGAAACGGTTATCCTTTCCGATCTTGGATGCGATATGCGGCTGAGCTTTTCGTAAAAGGGCAGTTCGTGCGTCTCGCGAGAGCGAACTCCCACTAAGCGGCTTAGAACCGGCCTGATCTCGTCCACATTGGAGCGACCCATCACGGTTGGTTCGCGATCAGCGACGGACCGTATCCAGCGATCAAGAGCAACGATTTCCGTCTCAAAGCCGCGCCCGCGAAGAACCTCCGCGATAGCGCTGGAAAGAAAACTCTTTCCGCTCCGGGAAAGGCCCCCTACGAAACAAACATCACCTGGCTTCACATGCGAGATCAGATCAGATGCTGAATTTATCAAGGGTGGATGAACGGCGAGAATGAACTTAGCTGCCTCCAACAAGTCTGAGACGGTATAGTCAGGCGTGGCATGATACTTGTTATCCAACCCGCCCGCGCCCGTCTCGACTAGGATCGATCTGATGCCAGACCGCTTTGCGAGAGCGACATCCGTTGACGAATCGCCGATGACCCAGGATTGGCTGCGATCGATATTGAATGCCTCGACCGCCTCATTAATCAACCCAGTAGAAGGCTTGCGGCATTCACAGCGGACCTTCAGCTCTTCCTTCTCACCGATAAAGCCGCGATCTGGATGGTGCGGGCAGAAATAGATGGCATCAACAAAAGCTCCACAGCGGCCAAGCTCAGTCTCCATCTTGTTATGGATCATCCGCAAGTCTCGTGTAGAGCAATTGCCTCTGGCCACAACGGGTTGGTTAGTGACGACAATTGTCCGGTATTCGGCTCGGTTGAAACAAGCGATCGCGGCCGCAGCTCCCTCAATCAGTTCGAAGCGTTCGGGACGATCGATGTGTCCATAGTCAACATTGATGCACCCGTCCCTGTCCAAAAATACTGCTTTCTGCGGAGAACTGAGTGAGGCTCGAGCTATGCAGCCCGATTCAAAGTCGGCGCAAACCTTGTCAAGTCGCGCCGGGGTCCCAGCGTCTTTTATGTACTCAGGGCTGTTGTAGCTTCTAATTTTCATACCGGCCCGAAGCATTTCAGGAAAAAGGTCTTTGCCAAAGTCGAGCGGAGTTACTGTGGCGCGCCACCGGAATAAAGCTTGTCTTCTAATATAGTAAAGAGCTGCGCTGACTTGGTTGGGGTAATAGCAACCCGGATCGTGTGGACATGGATAGAACGCGGTAACCATACCGTCTTCTGACGTTTCTATCAGATCGGAATCATGCGGGTGATCATTCGGATGGGTGAAAACTGTTGCGGCTGCTGCCTTGTCGTTTTCATGGAAGCACTTAAAGCGGGTGAGATCGACGTCGAGCATCGTGTCGCCATAGATCGTAAGGAAGTCGTCGTCGAGCAGATCCAAAACGGACAGAACTGCTCCAGCAGTCCCGCGAGGCGCACCGTCATTTACGCAAAGAACGTCAATCCCCCAATTCTCGCGCTGATTGCAAAACTCCACGATTCGCTCGGCAGCGTGGTTCACCAGAATCAAGATCCTCTCGATACCGTGTCGCTTGGCGAGGACGATTTGATGCTCAAGAAGTGGCCTGCCACCAATCTTGACCAGCGATTTAGGCAAGTCACTTGTCCGGCTCCTGAGCCGCGTCCCTCGACCGCCCGCAAGTACAACCGCCTGCATCACAGGTGTCCTTCCTGTCGCACGATTTCTCCGAT
Source organism: Mesorhizobium sp. M0983 (assembly GCF_040318975.1). Classification (NCBI taxonomy): domain Bacteria; kingdom Pseudomonadati; phylum Pseudomonadota; class Alphaproteobacteria; order Hyphomicrobiales; family Phyllobacteriaceae; genus Mesorhizobium; species Mesorhizobium sp. M0983. The sequence continues at coordinate 4,192 of NZ_JAMYNH010000043.1, forward strand.
GGCTTTTCGAACAGCATCAGCCGAACCAAGCTGGGGCCGCCAACCGAGTGCGCTGATTTTTGCTATGTCATACGAAAATCGGGGAACATCCCCCGTCCAACCGCGGTCTTCAACTCCATATTCGATACCTGCGCCCGGTGCGACAGCCCCGACAGTCGTCTCCGCTATAAAGCTAACGGTTACCCCGTTGTCCCCGGGGCCGATATTGTAATAGCCAAGCCGCTCGGATGCGTTCGCACGCAAGTATACAATTGCATCAATCAGGTCATTGACGTGAAGATACGCTTTCTGCTGTCGTCCCGATCCCAAAACATTCAGCTTGTTTGGCGTGATCCTTAGCTTTCTCACGAAATCTAGGATGACGCCGTGTGTTGCTGGAACGCCGATCACGTTCGGAAAGCGAAAGAGCAAAGCCCGAGCTAGCCAGTTCTCGACGGCAGCGCTGATTAGCGCCTCCGATGCGAGCTTCATAGCACCGTAGTTGGAAACGGGCAGCAGCGGCCCGACATCCTCTCTGATCGGAGCCTCCCCCAAATCGCCGTATACTGCTGAACTGGAAGCGAAAGCAAGGAACGGAACGCCCGCCTCCCTCATTGCGTTCAACACGTTGAACGTCGATAGAAAGGTATCGCGTAGATCAACAGAGGCATCGGCGATTCCCGCAGCAATGTCCGAATTGGCAGCCATGTGCCAAACTTCGGAAATCGGAATGCGACTGTGACAATCCATGAAGCGGCTTCTCACTGCACCGGCGTCTGAGAGATCTACCTTCTCAAAAATGAACCTCTCATGCGTGAGGAGGCCACTTAGGTTTTGCCGAGAACCTCGTGACAGGTCATCAAAGCCGAAGACCGGATATCCACGATCAACAAAGAGCCTTGCGAGCTTGCTTCCTACGAAGCCCGCAGCTCCCGATACAAGAATAGCGTGCGGTTCACCCAACCGGATTCGCCTATTCTTCGTGGGCGCAAGCTTTTGCGCCTTAAGTCTTTCGGATTGTGCAATGAGAACTTCCATTTACAAGCCTTGACCGCTGGAGAGCCGGGAGTTCGACCGGGCTGGGCGTTAAGCTCTGCGCTCGTCGTTAAGGTCATGCGTCTCATGCGTCATCTCTGAATTCATCGCATGGTTTTCTCCGATCCGCGATCGTTCCTCAGGGGTAGCTCCATTTTGCTGATCCGGACCGAATTGCACCGCGCTCGCCTGTGCGGCGACACCAATGGCGATCCCAAGAACGGTCTATGCGCTCCGCAGTTTGATCCCGCGAAGCGCGCGTGGCGTTCGCAGGCTCTCCAGAAGACTCATGGGAGCAAGCTCATGGCGTTCAGAAGCGAATTTCTGCCTGATGCCACATCGTCGCCGAGGATCCGACCATCGTGCTGCGTGATCTGTCGGCCCGCGCGGGCATGCGGAACCGGATGATGGTGTGACCGTCGCGATGAAGACCCCGAACAGTGATAGGATCTCATCGCTGGTACCACTGTCCAGTGAGCCGGTTGGCTCGTCGGCCTCGCGACCGGCCATGTCGGCAAGCCAATCGAGTCGATCTGCCGCGCAGGAATTGATCCAAGTCCGTCGCCTTCGCGGAACCGATCGGCGCGGCGGCACCATCGCACAAGCTCACCGCCGAACTTGCGAGGCGCTCCAGCTGCAGGCGTCGGGCGCGCGCCGCATCAATCTCATTGGCTCCGCGTGGATAATCACGCAGGCGGTGCGGGTCGACGAACCCATGCCGATCGAACCGCTGCCATGATCGATTGCAGGTGATCGAATGGGTCACCCCTCGATGCTGTCGGTCATGCTCAGCTGGTAGACCTGAACGTCGGTCACCTCCAGTTCGAGCGTTGTCGGGGTCGAACTGTCGTAGGCCGTGTGCCAGTCAGACGCGCTGCTGTTGGCGATACTCAGATTAATGAGCAGGGTCATGGCACCGGTCGGCACGTTCGTAGTGACGGTTCGCTTGAGCGCACCATCGAAATAGAACTTGATTGACACGCCCGGTACGTACTCCATGCCCCAGACGTGGTAGTCGGCCGACAGGTCCACACCAGCATCGAAGAACCGCTGTTCGTTGGTGGCAGCCAACAAAGCGTTTGCCAGCACTCCGTTGCCTGACACGGAGCCGTTGAGGAACCCGCCCTCCTGCGTGTCGATCTCGGCCCCGCCCTCGAGATGCCAGAAGCCTGGCCATCCGCCAGTGCTGACGTCCGGCTGCTTCATGCGTATCTGGGCGTAGCCACCGGCAAACGCGAACTTGCCGTGCGTGCAGATGGCGCCCGACTTCCAAGTGTACCCGGCGAACCGGTTGCTTCTCGTCGCAACGATCTTCAAGCCTGATGGGCCAGTGCTGATCTGAGCCGGGTCGAAGTACTCGGCGTTGAATCCGCCAGCGTTCATCGCGGAGTACGGCGACGGCACGCTCTGCTGCCAGATACCGTTCTGGTCCGCGATCGCCGCTATCCACTTCGTGGAGTCGAGCGAGTGCCCGGTGAAGGTGTCCTCGAATATCAGCTGACTGGTAGTGTACCCAGCCGGCGCTAGCAGCGACGATCCACCACCTCCACCACTCGTGCAGCACGTGACGATCATGAGCGCTGTGAAAGAAATGTACTTCGATATACCTTTCATATTGCCCTCCTCGTACGAGGGGCTTGACCAAGGTGCGATTGCAATGGTCGCCGCCGCTTACCGATGGCACAGCCAATCTTATAGTGAAACGACGAGGACTGGTTACCCCGACTCTATTGCGGCGCGGCAGGTGGGCCTCGATGCGACAATAGGGCACCAGGTTATAGAGGTCTCAGTCGGTTTAAGGCTGCTGGCTGACCCTCTTTGTCATCGCCGCGCATTACAATCTTCAGCGCATCATACGGCCGCAGCCACGCCTTCGCCTGACCCCATGTGGCACGCACATCCAAACCTCGTGCTCCTCATTCGTGGTGTGATCACCGCATGATCCTGGGATGGATCGGTTCGTTCGGCGCTGTCGTGAGGAAGCCATAAACGTAGTGCGGTCCGGGCAAGGGTTTGGACTTCGTCCGTCGGTCGCCGTTGAACGTCGTCCACATGCCTCAGGGCGAACCAGACCACGCTTTTTTGGGTCACCGGGCTGGGCTCGGGAGCGTACTCAGCGAAGCTGTTCGCCGGGACCAACAATGGTTTTCCGAGCTGAGCCACGCCAGCCGGTGATGTGAGGAAGTGCTCCTGACGTTCGTAATTGGAAACCTCCGGCTCGTGGCGAGGGCGGCATTATCCAGCCAGTGGTGTTGGGGCGGTGTGTCGATGCCGATCCTCAGGAGGTACCTCTTTATTCCCGCGATCAGGTTCTTGATCGAGTGATAAAGTCTGCATAGCCGAACGAAGATCGTTGCGCTGCGGCCCTCCGGGCGAGGCCCCTCGACAAGCCACTGTCAACAAATCCTGCATCGGTGTCATTGGATGGTTCCTGAATGCTCAAACTTTTCCTAAGAGATTCGGCTATCAGGCTATACGTGCTGACCGCCAAGCTCGGCCTGCAGCGTCTTCCGCTTTTCCACCGCGCCTATCTTGCGCTTTATCCCCTCTACAAAGCGTATTTTGAAGCAGGCCCAATCGATCAGCTGAGGGAATTCGTGCCAGACGGATCGCTGGTCATCGACGTCGGCGCCAATGTCGGCTTCTTCTCGCTCCGCTTTGCTGAATGGGTCGGCGATGGCGGAAAGGTGATTGCCATCGAGCCGGAGGATCAGAATTACAGCGGCCTGATTTGCGCGCTCGAGCGCGCGGGTCTCCTTGGCCGCGTCGAGGCGCTCAGGGTGGTCGCCGCCGCCGAGCCCGGCACGACCTTTCTCGAAATCAATCCGCTTTACCCGGCCGACCACAAGCTTTCCCGGAACGGCACCGGCGTGCCGGTCACCGCCGTGACGCTCGACGGACTGCTCGCCGAAAAGGGACCCCGGCGCCCGGCGCTCGTGAAAATCGATGTGCAAGGCGCCGAACTGCTGACGCTTCAGGGCATGATCGAGATCCTGAGGTTCGCCCGGCCGGCCCTATTTGTCGAACTTTCCGACCAAGGATTGAACAAGTTCGGGGCGTCGGTTTTGGCAGTCCTGCGCCTCTTGTCGGATAACGGATACGAGGCATACTGGCTGACCCGGACCGGGCACCAAAAGGCAAGCCAATCCGAGCTTGAGGCCAGAACAACCGGCACCAAATCTGCCGATGTGCTGTTTCTTCCTGACAGGCCCGCGAACCAGCGCTTCGCACAGCGCCTTGAACTGAACGCCGTTCGTTAGCCTGTTTCGGAAAACCGGCTTCCCCGCTGCCGAGCTTCGCGTACTTCTGAGCGACGGAGGAATCGCGCATCAGGTCGTCCGACGCCACGCGCCGTCAAACAAGCCAGTGGGCGGGACATGATCGATGTCGTTGCCTAGCGTCCCCCCACCGCAATAGATGCAGTAGCGCTGGTTGCTTCGGACCTCTTGACTAAGGCTCACCATCTGGCCGATCCCCCTCGGGCATTTTTTCTTGTGCCCCCGACAGGTACCACAACTGCCCTCGTGCGCTCTCGGCCGGACTATTTAGGACGGGCGGCAGCTTATGGCGAACCGAGCGGCGCGCGACGTGGGAAACGAAGGGGCACGGGGGGTCTTCGCGCGAGCCAGTTATCCGATCCCCCGCTCACTAAATTTCTATCAAATATTCCGACCTCCTGATGGAACCCGTTCGTTGCGGGGGAGTTACGGCTCATTGGGACGGACTTCCCGTACATGACAACCAGCAACAAAGCAGACCATCAGTCTGTCTCCAAAGCGTTTCGGAAACTGATCCGTTCCGAAGGCTATCGTCATCACGTACAAACGTTCTTAAATCTGGAGGTCGAACCAGAACTGCCGCCAACGTTACAGTCATTACTTGCGGCTATTGACCAGGCGAAACAGGGGTCGACGGAAGAAGGTCCTTAGCGGGCCGGCTGAGCGTCAAGCGAAAGAGTACAGAGGCTCGCTCCGTGCTTGTTTCTCTGATTCCGGCTCAGAAATTTCTACCAAACATTCTTCTTGATTTTTCCCGACAAAGGATCATGAATTTCCCCGTGGGTTATCGCTGAGGTGGAGGCCTCGGATGAACGTTCGGATGAACTGCCGACCCATCAAAGTGACTGCCAATGAGCTTGTTGAAGAGCTGATTTTACAGGCCGGCGCGGCCAAATCATCATCATCTCCGTCAAAGAGACTATCGCCGCGGTGCGACGAGACGGGCCACATCTGGTGGAAAGTGAGTGCGAGTTGGTGGAGCTTATTGTCGATATTGCTCCAGCCTTTGGCATGTTCGTCGCGTTCGACGTTCGCGAATAGCCCTCATGGCTCTCCACTGGTTCAACCTTCCAATCTACGGCAGACCGAAAGCACCAGGGGACGAAAGGCGAATCGAGGCGCGCTCTAGGGGGCTTCGCGCGAGCCGATTATCCGATCAGAAACTCTAGCAAATATTCCTGACTGTCGCGGCCCAGCGCCGTACCAATTTGTACAATTCGTACATGGTCTTGATGCCGCTCAGGTTGGGAGTAGAGTGCCCTTCGGCGTTTCCCTGGGGAGGGCTGGATGAGCGTCGCGCGAAGGGTCGGTCCGTCTCTAGAACAAGCAACTACTGTACTCTTCAACAGGGCGGACCGTCGCGACACGGTCTCGATCAAAGCGGCACTACGCGAAGCTCGGGAGACTGCGCCTTATTTGGTGGCCTCCGACGAAGAACTAACCGAGGCAATCGTCGAGGCAGCAACTGCCTTGGGCCTCTGCGTGGCTTTTGACGGTCGCGAGTAGCTGTCAGCCAACTTCAGCCGCTGTGGCATCGCAACGGAAGCGCGCCGTCCTGCGCCATTTTCACCAGTCAGAGGTAATCCGCAATTACCTTCGCAACCTGCTATATCTGCCTGTAGAACGGGAACTGCGGGCTGAGCAAAGGTATTTGCTGGAGGAACTTGATAAGGTCGACAAAGAGTGACCGCATGGCTCTCCACTGGTTCAACCCTCCGGTCCCCGTCAAGACCGAGCGTCCCGGGATCATCCGCAATGTCAACAACGCCGAGGCAGCCGGCGAGGAGCTGATGAAGTGGACCAAGCGTGGTCCTTGGTGGGACCTCGCGGTGCGCGTTTGCATGGCCGTAATTTTTCGACGAGATGGAACCTGAGGAGGCCCGCAAGGCATTCCTAGCTGCTGCAAAAGAGGAGGGGACATTGCTCCCCCCAATGACAACTAGCTAAATTGGATGCGGTATAAGGTTCTAGGTGTCTCTGACCAACACCGCCTTCGCGAAAGGAGCCCGCCGCCAGCAAGGGGAGGCGACGGACCCCGCCACAGCGGCTGCACATCCGAGAAGGACCACTGCAACCTCTAAACCCGCGAGGGCCTACATCGTTCCCTTGGCTGCGGCTACAACTGGGTTGGTCAGCGGGCTCTTGTCGCTCTAAGTTCCCCCTCATGGCTCCCCTCTCGTTCAACCCTCCGGTCTACGTGAAAACGAAACGTCCGGGCATTCGCAATGGGGTCAGCCACGTCGAGGGAGCCGCCGAGGAACTCATGGCGTGGGACACAAAGGGTCCGAAGTGGACCAAGGCGGTCCAATCCTGCGTCGATGCGTTCGAGGGCAGAGCCTCCCCCCAAGAGGTCCGTGAAGCCTTTGAGGCGGCTGCCAAGGAGGCCAGGTGTCATGGCAACCCATTGGTTCTCCCCTCCGGTGTACGTCTAGACTGACCGACCTGGGATCACTTACGGGTGCAACAATGTCGAGAGTGCCGCCGAGGAACTCATGAAGTGGACCAAGATGGGACCTAAGTGGAGGAAGGCTGTGCAACTGTGCATCGAAGCCGTCGAGGATCGGGCGACCCCCGAGGAGGCTCGTAAGGCCTTCGAGGCTGCTGCCAGGGAGGAGGGGGTGCTACGATCCTCTGATTAGGTCTCCTGTGTCCCTGTGCCTCCTCGGCTAGTCTAGGGTCGATCGCCGTCCAGCGAGAAGCTCCGAAACTCGATTCCGAGTTGCTTGAGCCGCTCTACACCGGGAACCTCTGCCGCCGGGTGCACGAGCCCAAGGATCGAGTCGGATCGGAAGGGTAGGGGGACATGCAGGGCCTCAGCTGCCTTGAGGACGCCACTGACAAGCTGCCAGGGCACGGCGACGGCGCGCAGTGTTCTGCCTTGTGATGCGGCGATCTCTTTCATGAGCCGTCGGAACGGTACCGGTTCGGGGTTGGCCAGCCCTACCGGCTCCGGCAGGGGCATGTCCGACTCGGCAATACGCACCATGGCGGCTGCCATGTCCGCCTCATGCACGGTGAACTGATGGGAGCGCGCTCCGATGAGAGGTGTGACCGGCAGATTGGTGAGCTTGCCGAGCGCGCCCGCCATCCCACCCCAACCGGGGCCGTACACCAGTCCGAGGCGGGTGGAGACACCTCCCAGTCCGCTGGCGGTGTGCTCGCAGGCCAGCTTCGCCTGACCGTACAACTGTCGGGTTCCCTTATAGGCGGACATCGAGGAGACAAAAATGACCCGGCGAACCCCTGCGTCGGCGGCATTGCGCAGGAGGTGCTGCGAGCCGGACACATTGACACCCCACACATCGCCGGCGCTGACGAGAGTCAGGTCCCAGGCACAGTGGATGAGCACATCTAGGTCGCTCAATGCGGCCCCCGACGGCGGGCGCTTGATCTCGTATCGGCGCCACTCGGCGACGCCAACCATTGCAGCGGTAGAGCCGGAGGTCACCCGGTTCGAACGGGCGAACGCGATGACCTCATGCCCTCCTTCGGCGAAGGCGGCACGCAGGATGGTCCCGACATATCCGTTGGCTCCGGTGATACCGACCCGCATTGAACGCTCAACCCGTCGGCTGCATCGCTTCGCAGGCGATGCGATGAGAATTGGCCATCACAGTCAGGGTAAAGGTAGTAGCTGGCACATTTGGGAAAACCGACCCGTCGATGAGATGGATACGGTCCCAGCGCGCCAGCCGCCCGAGGCGGTCTGTCGTCGCACTCCCGGTATGCGGCTCACTGGCGTGGGGAAAGCTGCCGCCAAAGTGGTAGCTCTTGGCTCCGCCCGACCACAGCATCCGCGGCGTGACTGGCCACAAGTCAAGGTAAGGTGCCGCCCTGCTGATCCGCTTTATTACGTCAGGCAGCATCGGAGGCACGTCTTTGCCCCTGACCCTGGCCTCGCTGAAGCCCTCCGAAGTGAGGGTGATCTGGGGTAGCTGATCAGGAGCTGCGGACACCTGGGCGGTGACCCGGACCTTGGGTGATGCCCAGGACGGCAAGTAGCCCAGGCCCACCGTCAACCGGCTCAGGAGCCGATCCGTCACAAAGGCGGCGGCGCGGTGTTGAAGGAAGCCGGGAAGCGCATCGTAGTATGCCTGGTTGAACGGATAGAAGTGAATCTGTGAGACATCGAAGCCCACGTCGTCCCGGGCGATGACCATGTTGAACTGGTTGAGTGTGAACTCGCGCCTTGTACGTGGGTCGGGGGTCGGCTTCATGGACATCATTGGAAGAACGAATTGAGCCGATTCCGAAAGGTGTACCGGCTGGTCCAATCCGAGCGAGCCCAGGATCAGCCGGGTGGTCCCGATTGCTCCGCAGCCCACGAAGATCCGGTCGGCTGTGAATCGCTGGATCCGGCCGCTGGACAGCTCCCGGGCCTGTACGACGGCCATGTCGCCCTCCTGGTCAACTCGCACCGCGAGCAGCCCGCTGTGGTAGTCGATCCTTCCGCTGCGCCTGAAGCGATCGAAGCTGTGCGAGGCCGAATAGACTAGCGACCGCGGGCACCCAGTCATGCACAGGCCGCAGGGCTGGCATTCGGGCGCTGAGAAGGCGAGGCGGGCGCGGCCTATCGTTATTCCCATGGAGCGCACTCGACCGCGGTGCCGGTCGTAGTTGGCCAGGACCATCTGCGTCCGCGGCGCCAGCGGCGGAAGCGGGTCGGGGGATCCGATGAGCGGGAACCACTCCTCGAGATCGTCGGACTCTCCAGCGAAAGGAATGTGACCCAGGATCGTCCGATAGTGCTCTTCCATATCCGAGAAGTCGAACGGCCATCCCTTGAACGTGGCGGCGCTGAAGGGCATGATCTGGGCCCCCCAGACATTGCTGAACCCCCCGTAGGCGCTTGATATGACAGCTGAGTTGACTCTACCCTCGGAGTGGACGCCGTCGAGCTGGCCCTTGTTGACAAACGGGAAATCGGATCCGTAGCTTCTCTTTTCAGGCAGCGAATCGGACCGGAACCGCTTGGGTTGCAGGCTGACCCCGCGGACGTCCTCCTCATCCCAGTTGTCGACACGCAGCTTGGACAGCCTGGAGATTACCTCTTGCGTCTCCGCGTCAAGCACGGTGCCCGGATCGAACACGGTTACCTTCTCGTCCGGTTTCTCGGACAGCGCCAACACGGCGGCGGCTGCAGCCGGACCCGAACCAATGATTATCGAAGACGGCATCTACTTCCCGCGCCCACCGCCTTGCGCGGCTGTGTCCAGTATCTGCTTGGTTGCCTGTTGGCGCCGCCGGCGCAAGCGTCGCACCAGCTCGATCCGGCCGGCGACGTGGCCTGCCGCGGCCAGCCCCACGCCAGCGATTATCGCCGCGGACCGGGCCAGCCCGTGGGCGTCACCCTTGGCCGCTTGCAAAATCTCCCTTGGTACGCCCTTGGCCAGCGCGTACCAGACGAAGCGGGTCTCAGCACCCAGGGTGGCGGCGTCGCCCATCTGGGCAAAGGCCTCGACCTTCCCCTTGTTGACGGAAAGGCAGCGGCGCCAGAAGTACCTCCAGGTCGGCCGTGAGGCGGGCACGAAGTGGCGGACGGTCGCCGCCGGTTCGTAGATGACCGCCTCACTGCCCCTGAGGTGCGCCACGCGGTGACACATGTCCATGTCGTCGTGACGGTCGGAGTGGAACCCTCCCACCTGCTCGAGGAGGGTCCGCCGCACCGACATGTTCGCTCCTATGAGGTGAGCCAAAGGACCTCGGCTGGTCGGAAGGCCGTCATAAGCGCATCCGAACACCCAGTCGAACTGCACAGGAAACCAGGCCGGGCGGCTCGTTTCGAAAACCGGTATGGGGCGCCCGCCGACGGCGCCGATGCGCTTATCCCGGTACGGTTCGATGAGAATCTCGAGCCAGTCCCTGTCGGCCGCCGCATCGTCATCCAGGAACGCCAGGATCTCTCCAGCGGCTGTCTCGGCTGCCGTGTTTCGGGCCGCCCCCAGGTGCCCGTCATACTTGTTCTGGATCACCCGTATCGGAGGGGTTGATGCTGCGAAGTCAGCCCAGTACGCGGCACAACGGTGGAACAGGGGCTGGTCGACAGATACGATGATCTCGCAGGGTTGCAAGGTCTGCCCCTGAACCGAGCCCACCGACCGAAGCAACAGCTCCCATCTGTCCTCGGAATAGGCACAGATAATCACTGAGATCGTAGGGGGGGGCAGGACCTGCCGGCGTTCGCTGCTGACGCCATCCTCGGGCTGCCCGGCTCTGGATCCAGGCTGACCGGTTGCGGCAACGGCAACGTCATGACCGCGGCGGGCGAGACCGATACTTAGGTTCCGGACGTGGCCCCGCTGGCCACCGCCAATCGGCATATAGGATTGCGCAAGCATCAGAATACGCATCTAGGAATTCTCCCGATTTGAGCTGCCAATGTCTGTCCGAACTCTTTGATAGACGGTGCGATGGTCTTGGTTTTTGAAACGCCAGGCTTCCACGCGGGATTAGGCCTACCCGGAAGCCGGTTTTCAGCATAAAAGTTACCAACCAGCGCCGAGGTTTGCGCCATCGTAGGCTTGCTGCCGTCGAGCGACCCGATCACCGGCTGAAGAAGGTGCGGACCACATTGGCGCCAATCGCCACCGCGTCGTCGGGCACATGGGTGACCTCAGCCTGCGACCCGTAGGTCAGATAGTGGTTGTTTACGCCGGTCACGAAGAACGGCCTGCCGTCCAACGCAAAGTTCGTTCCGGAAGTCTTGATGAGGGACGTTGCTGACGGATCGTCCGCGGCGCTCACGACTGCCGGAACGGACAGCAACGCGGACACCAGCACCCACATTCCGGCGTTCCGCAGCCCGTTTTTCACTCGTTGCCAGTCGATGATCATCCCGGCATTTGGCTCTCGCCGGCCACAGGGTGCAATGGCCCCTAAGGATTACCTCCTCTGACCTCACACAGCCCGGCGTCGTTCGGGCATAGTGGTGCTTAGCCGTTTCCAGTCGCTCGAGTATGGACCCGTGCTCAGGCATCTCCCAATCAAGTGTTCGGCTCCCGACATGGCGAGTCCCCGCAATCACGGTAGGTGGAAACCATCCTCGCGCGGCGGCTTTCCATCTGCCACCCTTGGCTCGCGGGCCTGCGGCAGAGTCCAGGGTAGGCGGATCGCCTGAGGTGGTTCTCGTGGAAGCTGTAAGCTGGCGTCCTTTTGAAATCGGCCGTGAGAACAACAATGCGCATTTGCCTGAGTCTCGATTCGTCCCGGCTGCTGCGGTGGCACCTCTGGCTGGCAGAAGCGCTCGCTGAAGTGCCCGGCAACGAAGTCTTCTGCGCTTTGGCGGCCGGTCGCTGCCCGCTGCCGCTAATCTGCCGTCTGCTGCTGGAACTCGAACAACTGGTCTATGGCTTTCGCGGGAACGGCGCCATCGACCCCGTCGAGGCGGCGCTGCGCTGCCTGCCGCCGCCTCCGGCCGACCCAGTGGATGTGGTGATCGATTTGAGCGGCGCAGAATCGCTCCCGGCGGGGCGGCGCGTGCTCACCCCGGTCTTCAACGGCGCACCCGGCGAGATCGGAGTCGTGGCGGCCTGGGTGAATCGTCAGGATCTTCTCGTCGACCTGCATGACACGGCGCGCCCGTTGCGGCCGTGGACGGCGCGTCCGGCCAGTGCAGACCGTGAAGTGTTGGCAGCGAGGCTCGACAGCGCCCTTTCCTGCGCTGTGCCGCTGATCCTCAAAGCCCTGTGCGAGGAAAGCGGTTCAGCTGCGTCCGGTATCCGCGGTGCACGGACGGCAGTGCCCTCGTTTGGCCCGCTTTCGGCGCTTGCAAGGGCGACCGGCACGGTTGCATCGAAGGCGATCGGGCTTTTGGACGTCCTGGCGAGGGGCGGCGGGATGTGGGGGATTGGCTGGCGCTTCGATGAATCGGCGAGCCTGCTCGACAAAGGCGAAGCAGCCTTCCGGGTGCTCACCGGAAATGCCGACAGCTACCTTGCCGACCCGTTCCCCTTCCGGCACCAGGGGCAGGATTTCATCTTTGTCGAACAGTACCTCTACTCGAAGAACCGGGGGTGCATTGCGGTCGTGGCAGTGAACCGAGACGGGACAGCCGGCGCATCCCGGATCGTCGTAGAGGAACCGCATCACCTCTCGTACCCGTTCGTGTTCGAGCAGGATGGGCAGATCTGGATGATCCCCGAATCGGGGGCGGCCAGGAATGTCAATCTCTACAGGGCAGTGGAATTCCCTTACCGGTGGACGCGGGAGGCCTGTCTCATGGAAGGCATTGAGGGCTACGATACCACGCCGCTCTGCCATGAGGGCGGCTTTTGGTTTTTCGTCAGCCCAAGGCTTTGGAGGTCCACATCCTGGGATCTTCTCAGCCTCTACCGTGCCGAGAGCCTGACTGGGTCCTGGACGCCCCATGCCGCCAACCCCGTCCTGCTCGATGCAAGGCTCAGCCGTCCCGCAGGCGCCGTCATCCGACATGGCGGACGCACGCTACGCCCGGTTCAAGACTGCGCGCGCGGTTATGGCGGCGCGGTGACGTTCTGCCAGATTGATGCGCTCGGCGCGTCGGAGTTTGCCCAGACCCCGGTCGGTCGCATTTGGTCCGGAGCGTTGGGGTGTCACACCTACAATCGCCGGTCTGGCCTGGAGGTGATCGACCTGTTCGGGCATATCCGGGGTTTGCGAGAGGTCACGACCTCGTATCGTGTGCTGATACCCAACGCGCCGGTCTCGGGACCGCGCGGGGTCTCGGGACCGCGTGGGCGGTCGCTCTCTTGGCCGGTTTTGCCCGGGTTAGTTACCCGTAGCCAGGCGGTCGAGCGCAAGGTGCCCCGCCTGCGAAGGGCCGGGCGCGCTCGACCCTTCTCGGGCACAAAATAAGCTCGGAAATCACGGCCGAGTGAAGGAGCGAGCCCACCTGCACTTCGCAGCTTCTGGCCAGTGGCAAGTCAGCGTTGCGCTGGACGTTCATTTCTTCGCGCCGGCGAGCTTCGCTGCCTTCTGCACGGTTCGCTCAATAGAAAGTGTCGCTGTGAGCTAGTCCCAGCCGCGGGTCGATGAATGTCCTCGCTGGGGTTGAAGGTGGACCCAGAGGTCTAAAACGGGTTTGGCAACGCTGCCAACACAGCTGCTGAAGGTGATCGGTGCCGCTGCCGTACTATCCGCGCTGGTCGTATGGCTGGAAATAACCTGTAGGGATACCCCAAAAGAGCTAATCATCTATTTGCTTTTCATAACCATCTATCGTCCTTCCATTTCAGATCTGCATCAGTAATCGTCGCATCACAACCCAATATTAGGGGGCGACAAGCTTGCCAATCCTCTTTCATTTCATCTTCATTTCATAACGGCCGGGAGTCCGCATATGGTTGGATCAAGCACATCCGTGGATGTGGCGGTCATTGGAGCTGGCCGCCGCGGCTTGTCGCTGGCCGCGCATTTGCGTGCGCGCTATGTGGAGCACCGGATTTTCGGGGAGCTCATGGGGTCATGGAAGCACAATATGCTCCCCGGATGGGTCCCATCGTACGACCTCAAAGCGCTGCCATGAACGCCCGTCTCTCCGGCATTCTCGCCCCCGTCGGTGCCACATCGCCGCCTGACCCGTTAAATGTCGCGCTGCGGGGATCACTGACTCTGCCCCGAGTCAGCTTCGTCGTCCCGACGCTCAATGAAGCCGAGAACCTCCCGTGGCTTCTGCCGCGCATCCCCAACTGGGCGCATGAGATCATTATCGTAGATGGGCGTTCGACTGACGATACGGTCGCGGTCGCGCGCCGCCTGCGAGAGGACGTGAAGGTCGTGATGGAGCCCCGGCGGGGCAAGGGCGCTGCACTGCAAGCGGGATTCCTGGCCGCCACAGGCGAAATCATCGTCATGCTGGACGCTGACGGCTCCATGGTGCCGGAGGAGGCGATCGTCTTTGTCAGTGCGCTGATGGCCGGCGCGGATCTCGTTAAGGGTTCACGCTTTATCCAGGGCGCCGGCACCGACGACATGTCGCTGTTCCGGATGTTCGGCAATAAGGGGCTGACCCTGTTCGTGCGGCTGCTCTATGGCGGTTGGTTCTCCGATCTATGCTACGGATACATAGCCTTCTGGACCAAGCACGTCGCCACGCTGGACTGCGATTGCGATGGGTTCGAGATCGAGACCCTCATCAACGTGCGGGCCTTGAAGAACCACCTCAATATCGTCGAGGTGGCGAGTTTCGAGGCTCCGCGCATCAGCGGCGTGAGCCATCTGCGCGCCATGCCGGACGGCTGGCGCGTCCTGAAAACCATCCTGCGCGAGAGGGTGCACCAACAGCGCAGGCGGAGCGCGACAGCCTGTGTTGTCGGTGGACAGACCTGATGCGAATCCTGATGGTTGCCGCTCGCTGCTACCCCCTCATAGGTGGCATCGAAACTCACATCCAGGAAGTCGGTCCCCGCTTGGTGGCGCGTGGCCACGCCGTCGACGTGCTCACTACCGATCCCTCGGGGGAGTTGCCGGCTGAGGAGGAGGTGCGCGGCATGCGCGTGCAGCGCGTGCCGGCCTGGCCGAGGGGACGGGATCTCTATGTTGCGCCCGGCATTTATACCGCGATCCGGCGCGGGGCATGGGATCTGATCCATTTCCAAGGTTACAACAGCTTCGTGGCGCCGATCGGGCTACTCGCGACCCTTCGCGGGGACCTGCCGTTCATCCTGACCTTCCACAGCGGCGGGCATTCCTCCCGGCTGCGCAATGCCGTGCGCGGCACACAGCACGCGCTGCTTCGACCGCTTGTGTCCCGCGCCGCGCGGCTGATCGGCGTCTCCGAATTCGAGGCCAGCTTCTTCAGCGCCAGGATGCGCGTGCCGCGCGAACGGTTTGTCGTCATCCCGAACGGCGCCGCGATGCCGGCTCCGAGCCCCGGCATCAAGGTCGATCCGCACCTGATCGTCTCGGGCGGCAGGCTGGAGCGCTACAAGGGCCATCAGCGGGCGATCGCGGCCTTGCCCGAACTGATCCGCCGGGTACCGGACGTGCGATTGCACATCGTCGGAACAGGCCCGTACGAGGGAGAATTGCGGCGCCTCGTAGCGACACTCGGCCTCGAGAGGCGGGTCACTATCGCGAGCATCCCCGGATCCGACCGGCAGAACATGGCTGACCTCCTGGCGAGCGCCGCGTTGTTCGTGCTGTTCAGCGAATACGAAGCCCATCCGATCGCTGTGATGGAAGCCCTGTCGCTGCGCCGTCCGGTCCTCGTTAGCGACACGTCCGGTCTGCGGGAACTGGCCGCCAATGGCCTGTGCCGGGCGATTCCGCCCAATGCCGGTCCTGGAGAGCTGGCCGCCGCCATGGCCGAAGAACTGGAGGCCCACCGGCAGGTCGCGGATTTGGCCCTGCCGGACTGGGATGCCTGCGCGCATGCGCTGAGCCACGTTTATAATGATGTCCTCGGCGGCCGATCCATGCTCCGCTTGGCCCCCGGTGGCGTGACATCGTGGCCTCCTGCGACGAGGGCATGATGCTGATGTTGCCGGCTCATTTCAGCGCGGGAACCAGGATCAACCCGCTCCAGGCCGGGATACGATTCGTCTCGGCCGTTGTCGGTCCCGACCTTCGCGACGGCAGCGCCGATGCCCCGTCGCAACGCGCCAATTCCGGATGGATCGCGGTTCTATGCCTGACGATCGCCGCGGCTCTACTCCTGGTCGTGGCCGGGCACGCGGCCGGGCGCCGGGGCTATGACGTGGCGCCGCCGCTCTTCTGGTCCGGTGTCGTTCTCCTGGGGGCTCCGACCGGCCTTCGCATCGCTTGGCCGACAACAGCCCGAGGTGAGCGCCTGTTCCTGCTCTTCCTGTTTGCCGAAGCCCTGTTCTACTGCAAGATCGTCTATTCCCCGACGAGCTTCAGCGGTTACGACGAGGTCTTGCATTGGATTGCGGCCGAGGATCTCATCACGGCCCGCCGGCTGTTCCTGTCCAACCCGCTTTTCCCGATCGGGCCAACGTATCCCGCCCTGGAAATCCTGACAACGGCGATCGTCGATTTGACAGGACTGCCCTTGTTCGTATCGGGGACGCTCTTGTTGGTCATCCTCAAGGGCACGTTCATCGGTGCCCTGTTTCTGTTCCTCGAGAGCATCGCCGGATCGCCGCGTATCTCGGCCATCGCCTGTCTGGCCTATATGGGCTGCTCAACCTTCTTCCTGTTCGATTCGATGTTCTCCTACGGGAGCCTCGGCATCGTGCTGTGCGTGCTGACCTTCGCGGTCGAGGCAGCGTCCAAGGATCTCGTCGGGCGACCCAGGCTGAAGTCGCTCGGGCTGATAGCCTTGCTTTTGGCAAGCCTCGCGGTCACACATCACCTCTCGGCCGCCTTCGCCGCCATCTATTTCGGAGCGCTGGCCGCCCTCGAGGCCTTGCGCCGGCACGATCCCCTGCGGATCAAGACCAGCATTGCCGTGGGCCTCGCGGCGATCCTCGCCATAGCCCTGCCGTCCCTGTGGGTGCAGGCCCGTGGCATTCCTCTCACAGGCTATCTCGGCCCGGTGATCGAGTCCGGTTTCGACACATTGCTCGGGGTCATCCTGAGCGCGCCCACCCCGCGGTCGGAGCACCTCGGAGCGCCGGACAAGGCCCTCTACATGCGGCTGACCACCTTGCTGGCGCTCCTGCTGGTGGCACTCGGACTGGCAACGGGATTCTTTCGGTCGCTGGCCATGGCAGCGCCGAGTGGTCCGCGCTCCGGTTGGCGTCCGATCCAGGACATTCTTAAACGCCGCTGGCGCGACAGCCGCCTCGTGCTCCTCAGCTTGCTGGCCTTCGGGCTCCCAGTCTCAGTCGCCTTCCGACTGACCATCGCTGGATGGGAAATCGGCAACCGCATGGGAACGTTCGTGTTCATCGCCGTTGGGCTGGTCGTCGCGGTGAGCATCGTCCACTTCTGGCAGGGCCGCACGCCACGCGGGTGGCGCCGCATCGCACCGGCCGTTGCTCTGGTGATCATCGTCCTGGGCGGCGTCACAAGCTCTTCGATTAATCCGATCCATGGGCGCTACAGGGTGGCCGCAGATCAGGAATCGATCGAGCCGATGGGGATCGAAACGGCACGCTGGGCCAGGGAATGGCTCGGTGCCGGCAACCGCTTCACCACTGACCGCATCAACCGCCTTCTGCTTGCGGGCTACGGCCGGCAGGACGTTAGGGTCACCATCATCGAAGGCATCGATCCCGCGCGCATATTCGAGGCCGAGACATTGGGGCCCGACGAATTTTGGCCCTTGGCGCGAAGCGACATCGATTTCCTGCTGATTGATCTGCGCCTGACCACGGCTCCGCCGGTGCTCGGCTTTTACTTCCAGCCGTGGGAAGCGCAGCAGGGAGCGCCGCTCTCGGGCGCAGCGCTGCTCAAGTTCAATGACGTCAAGGGCGTCACCCGCATCTACGACAACGGCTGGATCGTCATCTATGACGTGAGGGGATTGCATGAGACTTTGTAGCAAGCGGGACCTTCTGGCCGCGTGCCTGTGGGCGGGGGCGACGGTGGCGGCCGTTGCGGTCAGCGACAGCTTGCTCCTGCGTACTGCCCTGGGCGCGCCCATGGTGTTCCTGGTCTCGGGCCACACGGTGCTGCGGGCCATTGGCGTCAGGACAACCTCCGCGTTGGAACACTTCGTCTACGCGGTCGGAGCAAGCCTCGCCGCCGGCATCGCCGGGGGCTTTGCCCTGAACGCCGCAGGCTTTCTTACGCCGCTCGGCTGGGCGGTGTGGTTCTGGGCCGTGACGGCTGCCGCCGCACTGGTGGCCGCCGGCCGCCGCGACACTCCCGATCTGCCAGACTGGCCGGCTCCGGCGCGGGTCCGGCTCTGGCAGGGGGCCGCGCTCATGCTAGCGCTGCTTGTGGCGACCGGAGCCTATGCGCTGGCCGTCCGAGACGAAGCGGCCTACCGGGAATTCAAATACACCGCGTTCTGGTTGTTGCCGTCGGCCGGTGGCGAGTCCGGCCGGATCACCGTCGGCATCAGGAGCGCCGAGACTCAACCTCACCGATTCGACCTGGAAATCACCCTCGATGGGCAACCGTTCGCCGTTTTCCGATCGCTCACCATCGCGCCGGGCGACACCTGGGCGCGGGAAATCGCGGTACCCGTCTTGGCAACTCGCCAGACGGCCGAGGCGCGGCTTTATCGACCGGAAGACAACCGGCTCTATCGCAGCGTTTCGACGCTGGTGCCGCGCATCTAAAACGAGGCTGGACCATGCGCATCCTGCTGCTATCGCAGTTCTATCCTCCGGTGATCGGGGGAGAGGAGCGGCACGTCCGCAATCTCGGCGCGGCGCTGGCGCAGCGGGGCCATCATGTCAGCGTCGGGACCTTGATGCATCCCGGATCGCCCGAAACCGAGCTGGACGGCGCGGTCCGCGTGCATCGCCTGCGCGGGACGCTCCAGCGTCTGTCGGGCCTCCACACCGATCCCGAGCGTCGCCATGCACCGCCCTTTCCGGATCCCGAACTGGTGCTTGCCCTGAAGCGGCTGGTCGCCCGGGAGGAGCCGGACATCGTCCACGCCCATAACTGGATCTACGCGTCCTTCCTGCCGCTCAAAGGTCTGAGCGGGGCACGCCTCGTGGTTACGCTCCACGATTACGGCCTTGTCTGCGCCAAGAAGAACTTCATGCACTTGGGCACCCACCTCTGCAGTGGCCCGGCGCCGGGCAAGTGCCTGCCCTGCGCCACAGGGCATTACGGGGCCGTGAAGGCAGCCGCGACCACCTTGGGCAACTGGGCTTCGAGCTTCGCCGCTCGGCGCGTTGTGGACCGCTTCATCGCGGTGAGCCACGCGGTGGCCCGTCACACCGGCCTCACCCAAGGCCGCGCCCCCTACGAGGTCATCCCCAACTTCGTGCCCGACGATGTCGGGGTGCTTGGCCCGGAAGATGCCTGCCTGCGGGAGCTACCCGGGCATGGATTCATCCTGTTCGTCGGCGACATGATGCGCCTCAAGGGCATTGACGTTCTCCTGCAAGCCTATGCCGGCCTGGAGCGGGCGCCGCAGCTGGTCCTGGTCGGGCGCCGGGTCGCCGATACGCCAACCGAATTTCCGCCGAACGTCCGAGTCTTCGGTACGTGGCCGCATTCCGCCATCATGCATGCATGGCGGCGCTCACTGTTCGGCGTGCTGCCGTCGGTCGGGCCCGAAGCCTGCGCGACGGTCATCATGGAAGCGATGGCGTCCGGGAAGGCAGTCGTCGCAACCGACGTCGGCGGCATGTCGGATCTCGTCGACCACGGCCAGACAGGGCTTCTCGTGCCGCCCGGTGACGCGCACGCCCTCGCTCACGCAATGCAGACACTTGTGGAGGACCGCGCCTTGCTGGCCCGCCTGGAGGCGACAAGCCTCGCCAGGGTTGGACGCCTCAAGGCCGGAGCGGTCGTGACCCGGATCGAGCAGGTCTACCGGGACGTCCTGCGCCCAGCCGCCAGCAGGTCCGCGGTGCCGGCGCACCAAGGTTCGGGAGGGCGATCGTGCCGGTAGACCTCGCCGGGACGGCCATTATTCGCGTGCGCCGGGCGCTTCGAAAGAGCGCCACGCTCGTCATGAATTCCGGAGCTCTGGCGATCGGAACGGTGGCAACGGCCGGTCTTGGGTTTGTCTATTGGTGGCTCGCCGCCCGGCTGTTTCCGCCGGAGGTGATCGGCAAGGCCTCCGCCCTCGTGTCCGTGATGGCCCTCGTCGGTGTGCTGGGGGAGGCCGGGCTCGGGACCTTGCTGATGGGCGAGATCGTCCGGTATCCCGGCAAGGAGCCCGGCCTCGCGGCCGCAGCAGCGTCCGTCGGGGTGGCGCTTGCGGTCGGCCTGGCCTTGTTGTTTGTCTTCGGGGAGGCGTACCTCAACAGCTCGACCGGGCCGATCGGCGGTTGGTTCTTGGGCGCTGCGTTCGTCCTCGGCTGCGGCCTGACTGGTCTCAGCATCGTGGCCGATCAGGCGTTCGTCGGCACTCTGCACAGCAGCCGCAGAATGATCCGGCAAGTGCTGTTTTCCACGTTCAAGCTGATGCTGATCGCCGCCGCCGCGGCCGCCGGCTACGCCTCCACTGCCACAATTCTTCTGACCTGGGTGGTCGGCCTGCTGGCGTCCTGGATCGGCGTCGATCTCTTGACCCGGGGCGGCGCGCGTCGCCTCGTTGGGCCCCCCGAGTTCCGGCTGCTCCATACGCTCCGACGCAAGGCGTTCGACCACTACGCGCTCGATGTCGCCTTGCAGGCCCCGTGCGTCATCATGCCCTACCTTGTGCTGGTTCTGCTGTCGCCGACCACCAATGCCGCCTTCGTGGCATTGTGGATGCTGGTCTCCATGGCCTCGTTGATACCCGCAGCCATGGCAACGGTGCTGTTCCCGGTGGTCAGAGCAAGCCCGAAACAATCCAGGCACGATATCCTTTTGTCGCTGACGGCGTCATTGCTCTTCTCGCTCGTCTGCGCCGCCTTCGTCTTCACCTTTTCGCAGGAGATCCTTGCGGTCTTCAATCCGGCCTATCCGGAGATCGCCGGTTCGAGCCTGCGCTTCCTCGGCTTCAGCCTGCTGGGATCGACGCTCAAATTTCATGCCTGCACGCTGGCGCGGCTGGGCGACAGGATGCGCAAGTCATCTCGCTGGTTCGCGCTGGGCGGAGTTCTGGAGCTGTGCCTCGCGATCGCGGGGGCGAAGCTTGGCGGACTTCAAGGCCTGGTCCTGGGCTGGACGCTCGCCGTCAGCATCGAGGGCGTGTGCGCGGCCCTGACTTTGGCTTTCGCAATAAAACTTGATTCTGCCGCCGGCCCTGTGCACGAAGAACCGCGCCCCTCGCCGCTCCAGACTTGAGATGTCGTCCATGGCGGCCATGATGCGATCCTTGAGCTCGTGTTTGGAGGCGACGCGGATGTGGCGGCGATCTGGACGGAACTGAGCTGGCGCACCGGAACAAAAGGCCCGTTGAGCGTCAGATTCGCCGCGCTTCGCATCTGCATTGCCGACGGGCCGCCTCGGCCTCGACCACTTCGAGAGCCGCCCCTGGCAGGGCCTGCATCGACACGCGCTCATGACCATGATCGCGTATGCTTCCTCCAGCGCCGCCGCCTGAGAGCGGGTGGGGGAAAAAAGAACAGCCGAAAGACCCTCAGCCAACCCTACCTGCCGTGCCAAGATCCCTTCAAGTTGTGTGCGTCAAGTTCTGCAAAAATGGCGTGGCAGTAGCTGTGACGTCGGCGTGTCCGCCGCGCAGCCCCCCGGTTTAGCGGAGCGGCGGCCACACGGCG
>NZ_JAMYNH010000044.1:0-24517 GCF_040318975.1 Mesorhizobium sp. M0983
GCGAATGGTTCGAGGCCAAGACCCAGTTCGCCGTCGTCTTCGGCGAAAGGTTCGTCAGCCAATGACGAAACCGGCCTCGCGCACAGAATTCCTGACAGTTCCGGACCGGCCGGTTGTCGAAGCAAATGCTGCCAGAAGCCACTCTTGAAATCAGCTCACCCGAGAAAACAATCCGTACCCCAAACCAACGTTTCGTTGAGAACGCAACCGCCCATGTAGTGCGCATCATCGGCGTAGCGATCGTCAGTCGAGCAGTGTGTGATGATAGCCTTTAGGCCTGTAGGCCGACGCGCGGCAACTTGCAAGGCGCTGAACCCACCCCACGAGATGCCGATCATACCCACACTGCCGCTGCACCAATTCTGCCGCGCGATCCAGTCGATAGCCTCGACAGCATCGTCTTGTTCTTGCTTTGCGTATTCATCTTCGAACAAACCATCGGAATCGCCGGTGCCACGTATGTCTAAGCGAATACTCGCGTAGCCATGCGAAGCGAAATAGGGGTACATCCGGTCGTTGCCCACAGCAGTAGCATCACGTTTGCGGTCAGGGATGTAGTCGATAATTGCCGGAACCGGGTGGGAAGCCGCGTCCTCCGGCAACCAGGTCTTTGCAGCCAGACGTGTACCATCGGCAAGTGGAATCCATAGATTTTCCCATAATATGATGGGTCTTGGACCAAAGTTAATCTTCATCTTCACCGCCCATGTTGGTGCGTTTCGTTATGTACTAGCCGCCGCTCACTTCTTATAAATTCGCTATCGTTCCTTCATTGGACCTCCGAATAGGAGCCGGATAGGAACATGGAGAAGATGGAGGAGTGGGGCTAGCTGCACTGCACTGTTAAGCTATTGCCAAATCATAAGGTGGCGACCAAGTGCAAAAGACTCACGCCTCAATTGGTTTTAAGGCCGGCTGAGAGGGGCGGTGCGCATCTTGAACCCTGCGTGCGTCATATCAAATCTGATGCAACTCAGTCCGAAGTCGCTGCTGGTCGTAAGCACACTCTAGAACCAAGTGTAAGCCCGTTGTCCTTGGAGGAGAGGTTAGATCGTGATCCGCTCGACATGCTAGGCAGCCATGTCCAAGATGGGCGTCGACCAGCCATTCTAGGTCGGTTTTCCATCGGGCCATTGCCCGACATGGCGCTACTTCGTCTGTTCCCTACTCTTGCGGCAGTTCCAAGAAGGCAAGAAGGTGGATCGGTTCGCGAAGCCAAGCGCTCATCGTCGGGCCGGGGCTCGAAGGGAGCGACTCATGAACAGACCGCGGGAAAGTTTGCCGCGGTCTCGAACGGCACCAAGCCATGGATGCGACATTTCATAGGGCAGTGTGCCCCGCTCGAACTTCGATAAAGCTGACGAGCGCTTCAATGAGATTGACCTGCCGGAACCAACTCAGTGGGCATCTGCCCGCGCTGACAGGGACCGTCACACAATTGAGAGGCGCCGGTGAGCGCAGACACAGCATATTGCGGTGCGATAGCGATAAAAAGTAATCCTACAGTTGAGTCTATTTCACTGTGAAGCGCCCTTTATAGTCGTTAAGCCTGATACCGAAGCGGCCCGCGAACGGAAATTGCTCCAAAAACCGCGAACGGGAAATCGCTAGAAAAAATGGGAGAGTTGACTATGAATGATATCGTAAGTGGTATCAGCCGCCGAGCCTTTCTCAAGAGTGGGGCGACGCTCGGCGGGGGTATCGTTGTCGGCATGCCATTGTCGCAAGCCATCTGGGCAGCCGAGGGCAAGGTGCTCAAGGCGCGTTCCATTAGGGACATCAGCAAGCTTGATCCCGCCTTCTTCACGAGCGTCGCCGAAGTGGACGTTATGAACTGCATCTATTCGAAGCTCACGCGCTACAGGCCGGGCTCGGAATGGGGCTGGGAGTTGGAGGCGGCCGAAAAGATCGAGAAGGTCGATCCCACCCATATCCGCTTCCGCCTGAAGAAAGGCATCAAATTCGCAAGCGGCGATGGCGAGTTAACTGCGAAGGACGTGAAGTTCTCCTTCGAGCGCGTGATCAAGCATAATTCGCCGAATAAGGTCGATTGGGGTTCGCTCGATTATGTCGAGATCGAAGATGACTACACGGGCGTGGTCGTATTCAAGGCGCCGTTCGTTCCGGTTTGGAACATCGCGTTCCCCTATGCGGTTGGCCAGATTCTTTCCGAGGATGCGGTGATGAAGGCAACCAAGGACGGCGGTGATTTCGGCGTGAAGCCCCCTGCGTTCTCCGGCCCGTATCTGATCGCCGACTGGAAGCCGAACCAGTATCTGCTGTTGGCGCGGAATCCGGACTGGTCAGGCCCGAAACCAGGCTTTGACGAAATCCGCATCCTGCCGATCGCCGACGCGAAGGCGGCGGAGCGCGCCTACCAAGCAGGCGACATCGATTTCACTGGTATCAGTCTGGATTCGCTTGCGAAGTTCAAGAGCAAGCCGCCCGCCGACAGCAAGGTCGAGGAAAAACCCTCGCTCTGGTATTACTGGATCGGCATGAACATGGATCACCCGAAGCTGAAGGACATCAATGTCCGCAGGGCGATCCAATGGGCGATCGACGTACCGCAGATCCTCGATATTGCCTATTCGGGTCAGGCTAAGGTCGCGACAGGCACCATTCCTCCAGGTATCGTCGGGCACCGCGACAAGGCGCTCGTCCCACCGGAAGGCGATCTCGCAAAGGCCAAGGAGTTCCTGGAAAAGGCCGGTGTGAGCGACCTGACGTTGACCATCGATTGCGTGAACGGGATCGAGTCCTTGGCTATAGTCCAAACGGTGCAGGCACAATTGTCCCAAATCGGCATCACGGTCGAGGTCAATGTCCACGATTCCGGCTCGTGGTGGACGCTCGGCCTGGAATCGGAAGGCGATCGCTGGAAGGACTTGCAGCTCATCGCCAATTCGTTCTCCAGTCTACCGGATCCGCATTATGCGACGGCTTGGTTCGTGCAAGATCAAGTGGGCATCTGGAACTGGGAACGTTTTCGCAGCGAGCGTTTTGACGAGCTCTTCGCTCAGGGAGCCACGATTGACGACCAAGATACGCGGGCGAAGGTCTACCAAGAGATGCAGGATCTTATGGAGGATTCCGGCGCCTACCGGTTCCTGACTCACGGGGCCAATCCGATCATGTATCGCACCACGCAAATGCAGGCCGCAACCCGCCCGGATGGCAACCCGCTGTATCTGGATTTCAAGCCGGTTTCGGCTTGACGATGTAGTCGGACTAGAAAGTATGTGGCTATATCTCGTCAAACGGATCGCCCTCGCGGTCGCGATCATTGCGATCGCGGTGACGCTTCTGTTCCTAATGATCAGAGCTGTGCCCGGCGATCCAGCCGCGGTTCTGCTCGGACCACGGGCGACGCTCGAAATGACGGCGCTGCTTCATCAGCAGATGGGACTCGACAAACCGCTTGTTATGCAGATCGTTACGTTTTTCGGCGGCCTGCTCCACGGCAATCTCGGCTTCGACGTGTTCAGCCAGAGGCCTGTTGCCGACATTGTTTTCGAGCAACTGCCCTATACGATCGAACTGATCATGGTCTCGATCCTATGGGCGGTCGTGACGGCTGTGCCGCTCGGCTGCTACTCCGCGATGCGGCGCAACTCCTTGATCGACCAGGTGGCCGGCGTCGTGACGGTCGCCACGATCGCAATTCCATCCTTTGTCATGGCGGTCTACGCGCTACTGATTTTCGCCGTGACTCTGCGCTGGTTGCCGGCGATCGGAGCCGGCAATGGATTCGGGGATGGACTTGTCCATCTCATTCTCCCAGGCTTCGCCATAGGGATTGGTTGGGTCGGCTACATTTCCCGACTGGTACGGACATCCATGCTTGAGATCCTGGGGGAAAACCACATCCGCATGGCTCGCTCCTTCGGGATCTCGGAATGGCGCATCGCTGCGCGATACGCGCTGCCGCTCGCGATCCTGCCGACCGTGACCATACTGGGGGTAGGCATCGGGTGGCTTCTTTCGTCCGCTGTCTTTATCGAGGTGGTCTTCGCGAGGCCTGGCATCGGCGCGTTGATCGTGAACGCTGTCAATACGCGCAACTATCCGGTAGTGATGGGCATCGTGCTCGTCACCACGTTCCTTATCGTTGCCGCCACGACGCTCTCGGATCTGATCAATGCATTCCTCGATCCGCGAATCCGGGAAAAGCTCTGACGTGGTAAGCGTTGAAGCCATCCCTTCAGAAGCCAACGATGCCATCGATACTGGCGCCTTTCGCACGTTCCTGCGGCAATTTCGCAAAAACCGCCTGGGCATGCTCGGAGCAGTGCTTGTCATACTCATAGCAGCAATCGCGATCTTCGCTCCGCTGATGATCACGCATGATCCGATCCGGATCATGGTCGGACCGCGTCTGGCCGCACCTTCACTGGATTTTATGCTGGGTACGGACCAACTGGGCCGCGACACGTTTTCTCGCACCATCATGGGCGGCCGCATCCCGCTCCTTGTCGCTTTCGCCTCCCTCGGCAGTGCGCTGGCGGTCGGCGTCGTGCTTGGTCTCATCGCAGGCTTCGGGCCGCGTTGGCTGGACAATTTGCTCCTGCTCATCTTCGATACCATCCGCTCCTTTCCCGGTATCATCTTTGCGCTGGCAATCATCGCGCTTCTGGGCCCAAGTCTGGCCAGTCTCATTTTTGTCATCGCAATAACGTCGGTGCCGATCTATGCGCGCGTCGTGCGCACCCAGGCCCAGGCGCTGCTCAGCAGTGAGTACATAGCCGCGGAGCGCAGCATGGGCGCGGGCACGACGCGCATCCTTGGCGTGCATGTTCTGCCCAATGTGATCGGCCCCCTTCTCATCCTCGTGAGCATGGATGTGCCGGCCGTCATCGCCTGGGAAGCAGGTCTCAGTTTTCTCGGGATGGGGGTGCGGCCCCCGACGCCTGATTGGGGAGTGATCCTCAACGATGGCTATAGCTACATCAACCAGACCCCTTGGCTGGTGATCGCTAGCAGCATCCCGATCATCCTCGCAACGCTAGGCTTCACATTTCTGGGCGAGGCGTTGCGCGACATTTTCGATCCCAAGTTGCGGAAAGACCTATGAGACGCGAAGATCCGAGACCGCCGCCCTCGTCCAGGCGCTCGCTTCTTGAAATACGTGCCCTAAGTCTCGATTTCGGTACGCCTCGTGGGCGCATCCATGCCCTGCGTAGCGTTTCGCTCGACGTCCCGGCCGCACAGGTAGTTGGCATAGTCGGCGAAAGTGGATCCGGAAAATCGACACTTGCATATACAGTGATGGGCCTGCTCGCTGAAAATGCAGAGGTCACAGCCGGCAGCGTCATGTTCGAAGGTCGAGACCTACTCAAAATGCCCACTCCAGCGCGTCGGAGCCTGCTCGGCGATCGTCTCTCCATGATCTTTCAGGACCCGATGACCGCACTCAATCCCGTCCGGACCATCGAGAGCCAGATGATCGATATCCAGTACCACGAACAAGGAAGCCGGAGCGAAAAGCGCGCCCGTGCCCTCGAGATGCTTCACCGGGTCGGAATTCCTGATCCGGAAAGCCGCATCGGCGCCTATCCGCATCATTTGTCTGGCGGCATGCGTCAGCGCGTTTGCATTGCCATGGCGCTTCTTGTGAAACCGGCGCTGCTCGTCGCCGACGAGCCAACCACCGCGCTCGATGCAACGCTGGAGGTGCAGATCATTCATTTGCTCAAGGATCTGCAAAAAGAAATTGGTTGCTCGATTCTCTTCGTCTCCCACCACCTCGGCGCGGTGGCTGAGTTGTGCGACAGGGTCGCCGTCATGTACGCGGGCGAAGTGGTGGAGCAGGGGGCCGTACGGGACATCTTCCACAATCCTGCTCACCCTTACACGCGCGCCCTGCTTGAGTGCGATCCCGGGCGTATCAAAAAAAGCACACGCACTTTGCCGACCATCCCCGGCGAGGTGCCCAGGCTCCTCGGCAACAAGAAAGGGTGCATCTTCCAGAGCCGGTGTCCCCAGGCATTTAATCGCTGTCTGCAAGAGAACCCGGTCGAGTACCGCATCGGCCTGGACCACGTCGCCCGATGCCACCTCTTCGACGAAGTGCGGTTGGTTTCGGCATGAGCGCGCTGCTTCGGGTTGAGGACCTACGCGTCCGCTTCCGCATCATGGGTCCGCTGAAGGCGCTCGCAATGGGGACGAAAGCCCCTTTCATCGACGCAGTATGCGGTGTGTCCTTTGAAATCCGCAAGGGCGAGACACTCGCCCTCGTCGGTGAAAGCGGCTCAGGCAAGTCCACCATCGCGCGCACGATCATCGGCCTGCAGCGGGCTGTGAGCGGCAGCATCAGCTTCGACGGACACGAAATTGAGGAGCTCAGCGGGGCCGAACGTAAGCCCTACTTGCGGCGCATGGCGATGATGTTCCAGGATCCGATCGGCTCACTCTCGCCGAGGCTCACCGTTCGATCGCTCCTGACAGAGCCTTTCCGCATCCACGGGCTAAAGGATCGCGATGCCGGAGGCGAAGCGGAGCGCCTGCTTCGGATGGTCGGCTTGCCGGCGGACTTTGCTCGCCGCTATCCCCATCAGCTTTCCGGAGGTCAGGCCAGGCGCGTTGGTATAGCGCGTGCTCTTGCGCTGAATCCGGATTTGATCATCGCCGATGAGCCGACCGCGGGCCTCGATGTCTCGGTGCAGGGCGAGGTGCTAAACCTGCTCGCGCGGCTTCAGGCCGAACTCGGCATGGCGATCCTGATTATCACGCACAATCTTAACGTTGTGCGCCACATGACCGATCGCATGGCGATCATGTATCTCGGCCGCTTTATTGAGGTCGGCTCGACCGATCGCATCTTCGATCAACCACGCCACCCTTATACTGAGGCGTTGCTTGCGGCCAATCCGGAGCCCGATCCGGATGCTGTGCTGAACAGGATCGAGCTCAGGGGTGAGGTGCCGAGCCTGATGAGGCGACCATCCGGGTGCGAGTTCCACACACGCTGTCGCTACGCGAAGGACATCTGTAGCCGCGTATTCCCCGAACCAACAAGCTGCAACGACGCGGAGCACAGCTTCAAATGCCATTTCCCGCTCGTGTCGGCCGCAGCACAAATTTCTGCGCCATCAAGGAGACCAGCGGCAGGATGAACCAGTCTCACGCCCTGGCGCGCGGCTACCCGCACATTGACCTGTCCTGCGACTGGACGTTCAAGCGCTGGAGTTCTTCGCATTGGAGCCTTTGCCAGCCCGACGAGCATCTTGCTCTTTACCATGCCTGCGTTCTTGAGAACGACTTTGGGAGAGGCGCGCAGATCATTTCGGCTCTGTGGCTCCTCTGTAGCAGAATGACTTTAAAACTCCGCCGCCGCTCATTTTTGCGGATTGGACCCCGCTAAGTATCCGTCTTGGTCAAGAAAGGGATGGCGACTATTTTCGGTCGTCCCTGACGAGCGCGCTTGCGTGAACAAGGCTTCTCATGATGGCGGCTATAGTCAGCTTTGCGGGTTTGCCCGCCTGTTCTAAGGCCTCGGTATTTTGCCTTGAGTGGCTGATTGAAGCGGAGCACGACGAGGGCGGGCATGTAGAGTGCCTGCCGAGCCCACGACGTACCTCCCTGGATGAAGCTCTTGCCCTTCCATTGCCCAGACTGGCGATCTACCGGTGCGAGGCGGCGAGACTTGAATCCTGCTTCTTGGCAAGAATTCTCAACTCCGGCATGTCGGCGATGATGGCGAGGGCTTTGGCCTCGCCGAAACCTGGGATACTCGTGAGGATGTCGAAGCGATGGTGTGATTTTTCATGGAAAGAAAGAGGACTCCGTTTTGAGGGGTGATTTTCGTCCAAACGGTGCGCGAAAAACCAGGGTCCCGATTCCGTGGTGATTGACAGACCGCGAGGGCGACGATGCCAAGGCCACCTATGGTCGCCAGTCCGACGTCAAGGCGGCCAATGCCTCGCAATACCATCTGGCCGAGGCCTCCCACCGCTATCATCGAGGAGATCACGACCATCGACAGCGACATCATGAGCGTCTGGTTGAGGCCTGCCATAATGGTTGGAAGGGCAAGCGGCATCTGGGCTTTCAGAAGCAACTGGCGTCGTTGGCACCGAACGCCCGCATGGCCTCGGTCACTTCTTCCGGAACTTGCATGGTGCCCGGATAGGTGAGCCGGATCACGGGGGAGACCGCGAAAATGACGGTAACGATGACGCCGGGCACGTTCCCGATGCCAAAAAAGCATTACGATCGGTACACAAACGCCGGGATGGTCTGCATACCATCAAGGAGCGGGCGCAGAACGGCATATAGCCACTGTGAGCGCGTCGCCAGGATGCCGAGCGGGATACCTATGGCCACGGCAAAAATCAGGGCCGTCAGCACGATGGACAGCGCGACCATGGTTTCTGTCCACACGCCGATGAAGCCGATAAAAAATAGAATTGCACCCAGAACAACAGCTAGGCGCCAACTGGCCAGCTGCCAGGCGATACAATAACGGCGATTACGAGGAGGGGCGGCGTCGAAATCATGAACGAGGCCAGCGATTGGAGAACCATGTCGAAGGGTGCTTTTACGATCTGAAAAAAAGGCCGGTAGTTGTCGACCAGCAACCGCAGACCACCGCTGACCCATTGCGCGAGCGGCACGGTGCCGCACGCAAACGGATTTAACACTCCACATCCGCCCATCTTTAGTTCCCCACAGTATTTGTGAGCCGGTTTTCGGGCAGGGTTAGCAAGACTTTTCAGAGCGGGTGTCGCGCAAAAAAGTAGCCTGCCAAGTGATTTTATTTCGGCTGTTAGAGCATTTATCCTTGCATATAACGACGGGCTAGGACGAGGATGGAGACATCTTTCTCGGTGGACGGATCGATGCCCCTATGCAACCAACGTCCCCACCGATCAGGCGATCCTTGCCCTGGCATGCGCAAGTCGATTGTCCGCACTTTCGGCGATTGAGCCGAAGCCGCAGCCGCCTGTTCTATCGTATTCGCGTCGAGAGTAAGACGGAGCCGGCGAGATCGACTGACAACTGGCCAGCCTCCATCATGTTGTGAAAGAGTGCGGCCCGAAGGGCTGCAGCGGTTAAAAAAAGCGCAATTCGCTGTCGGGCGGGCCCGTTCTTACATCGCCGTAGGTGGCGGTGGCCGTCACTCCTGAACGACTTGTCGGGACGTCCATCATGACGGTCCAAAATTGCCTATAAGCGGCGCCAATTGATTGGTTCGATTAGCTGCCAAAGAATGTTAAGCGTGAACCGTATGCCTCGTTCCTCTGAGTCTCGAAACCAGAGCTGCCGTTGTGCGGCATGGGCCCACGGCATTTCCATTCCCGGATAGCCCTGCCGTATGCGGGAGAAGGGGGTCGCCTGCCGATGTGGCTCTTCGGCGATCTCACGTATAACTGACTCCAGTAAGGGCATCCGACATTCTGTCAGTTTTGTCGGATCCGCGAGACGGCCTTGTTTAGGCGATTCTTATTTTGCCGCGGGCCAAATAGCTGAAAACAGCCACAAAATGTTTTCTTGGGGTCGTTCGGCCAATTGGCACGAGTTTTGAAGCTCTCCTTGCGAGTCGGCAGCAGATGCCGACCGGCGCCACGCCGATGACCATCTGGCCCTACACGGAGGAACCTTCATGAACACCCTCGATCAGCAGACGACATCGGAGCAAGCCGCACGAAAGCGCATCAAGGATTCCCACACACTCGACGCCGACGCTAGTCGCTTGGCCCATTTCTATCGCGGATGGGCCCCTTCCTACGATCTGGATGTCGGCCGCGACGGGTACTGCGGGCCGAAGATTGTGGCGGAATTGGCGGGCGCCATGCAGACAGCCTATTTGGCCCGCGAGCGAACCGCCATTGCAATCCTGGACGCTGGCTGCGGAACAGGTCTGGTCGGGGTTCAGCTGGAACGCCTCGGCTTCCAATTGATCGACGGGCTCGACCTCTCCGAGGAGATGGCCGAAAGGGCCCGGCGAACCCGCGTCTACCGCCAAGTCCGAGGCGGTGTCGACCTCAACGGGCTGCTCTCCGACTACTCCAGCGCGAGCTTTGACATCACGGTCTGCTGCGGCGTCTTCACGCTCGGGCATGTCCGACCGGATGCACTGCGCGAACTGGCTCGCGTCACGCGCCCGAACGGGTTCGTCATCGTAAGCACCCGGAAGAGCTATGCGGAGACCGCGTCCTTTGAAGATGAGGTGCGGAGTTTACAAAATGCGGGGATCCTTATACCGGCACAGCGTCTAAACGACGGCAGATACGTCGCGGAGGAGGACGCGCACTACTGGGTTTTCCAGGTGCCCAAGAAGGCCAGCGCACCAACGGAGGAGCGGCCATGATGGCGCTATCGCAAAACTCGCTGGCGATGACTTGCAGCCTATTCAAGGCGACACGAAGAGCGCGATCGCCTACGCATGCCCTGCCAGGAGTTCGGTGTCTTCTACATTGTTGAGCATGGCACCACGAAAGAACGCATCGCGCTAGGTGTCCATCCTTCCCGACAGTTCTTCATGCTGCCAGTCAAAAAACAAAAATGCCCCTAATTCGTTGTTTCGGCTCTATCTTCGAAAAAGGTGACTAATGGGCAAAGATCTCGTAGCCAAACTGGACGACAAGCTACGCGCGAAACGCGAAAGCTTTGACAAGCTCCCGGTGGTTGACATCGCGCCGCTTCTCGATTGCAGCAATAAGCAGAGGGTGGCGAAGGAGATACGTTGGGCGTTGTCAAACACTGGGTTCATGTATGTGAAGAACCACGGTATTCCGCAGGATTTTGTGGATTCGGTGTTCGATGTGAGCCGTCGGTTCTTTGATTTGCCCATGTCGCAGAAGATGACATTGCATGTTAGCAAATCCGACGTGGCCCTCCGCGGATACATTGAGCCGTTCGGGGAGAACACCGATCCGGGCAAGACGAGAGACCTCAAGGAGTGCTTTGACATCGGTCCTGAACGCTCCACGTTGGAAGGTCCGTTTTTTGGCCCCAACCAGTGGCCCTCAAATCTGGCGGAGTTTCGGAAACTGACATACGGGTATCATCAAAAAATGGTGGAGCTCGCGAAAAAACTCTTGCAGGGCATTGCACTCAGTCTGGACCTATCTGAAAGCTATTTCGAAAGCCTCATGCGGCAGCCGATCAGCATTCAGCGCCTGCTTCACTACCCCCCGCAGAGTGGCTATATTGGCGAAGAGATTATCGGCATTGGCGCCCACACGGATTACGGCCATCTGACCATCCTGGCGCAGGACGACGTGGGTGGTCTTCAGGTCATGAACCGAGATGGCGATTGGGTCGAGGGTATTCCGATCCACGGCACATTCACAATCAACATTGGCGATCTGATTCAGCGGCTCACTAATGATGTCTACCTGGCGAACATGCACCGCGTGGTGAATACCTCGGGACGCGAGCGATACTCAATCCCCTTCTTTATCGACGCTGATTTCAATGCGATCATCGAACCATTGGCCTCATATGTCACGGACAGTAACCCGCTTCGCTACAAGCGAGTGACGTGCGGCGAGCACAAATTCGCGCGTTTCGCAGCAAGTTACGCTCACTTGGCCAAAGCGTGATGAGAGCGGACAGGCAATTACTCACGTGACACTGCCAGCCGCACTTCAAGGACCAGATCCGGCGGTGTTGCCGACGCAAAGCGCCCGTGAGCACACGGGAGCTGATCAAACAGATCAACCCGATCATTCGGGGTTGGGGCCTTTACTATCATAAGGCTCAAATGCGACGGGTCTTCCACCGGCTCGACGGCTGGATCGTGCGGCGAATTTGGTCGCATCGGTTCAAGCGTTGGCGCAACAGCGGCTGGAAACGGCTACCTGTGCGCTAGCTCTATGGCGAGCGTGGGCTTGTGAGGCTGATCTCACTGATACCTTCCCTCAACCTTCGCAACGACACCTCTGTGAAAGCGGCCTACGCTTTGTCCGCGGACGACATGGACGGCGTCCAGTTCGCCGCGTTTTACTCGCTGCAACACCGCCTGGCGCGACAGACCGAGGGCATCCATGGCATCCTGGATCGGTTCAAATCCGCCGCCAGGCGTGGCGAGGAAGCGGGCCTTGAGTTCCGCGGTCAGGCGAATGCGCCCAGGCGCGCCGGGTGTGATCTGTTCGCCCTGGATGAGGCCGTCGTTGATGTGGCGATAGAGCGTCGACGGCGCCACGTCGAGGGCGGCGGCCTGGCGGACGGTGACGATGTCTCCGTCGGTGGCTGGTGGCTTGGCCTTGCAGACGGGGATGTGCCAGTGTCGGCGCAGGTTTCCGACGCGGTTGGCGTCGAACCGGTGGCCGTTCGACGGCCTTGTTTGTTGAGCATGCCGGCGATGACGGCGTCGGGGTAGTGCGGGGCCAGTCGCCGTATCAGCGCCAGCGTGTCCTCGTCGGTCCGCACCGTCGCCGGCCGCGAGCGCGGCAAGGCGACGGTGAGGCGGCTGAGCGCGCCGCCCTTCCAGCGCAGCACCAGATGGGCCGCCGCCTTGTCGCTATCGACGTGGATCGTGACCTCCTCGATGAGGGTGCGCAAAAGCTCCTTCCGGTCGCGCGTCGTCGTGGTGGGGGCGGCCCACACGCTCGCCAGATCGGCGCCGAGGGCGATGAGACGCCGCCGACATTGAGGCAATACACCCCACGCCCGGTGACAGGACCTTGCCGGCACAATGGAAGCCAGGCGTCGCGGTGCGGCCGCGATAGTGGGTGTGCAGCCGTCGCCCGCAATGGCCACAGCGGCCAATGCCCTGCAGCAGCGCGCTGCCCTCTCTGGCGCCACGGGCCTGTTCCTGGGCCTTGGCATGGGTGTGCGGCTGGGTATTGGTCGCCATGCGCTGCTGATTGGCCTCGTAGGTCTGCCAGTCGATATAGCCCTGGTGGTGGTCCTTGATCAAAACTTGCCAGTCTTCCATTGGCAGCTTGCGCATCCGCTTGCGCCGCGCGCCCGTCTCGTCCAGTACCGCCTCGCCATGCGTTCTGCCATAAACATAGGCGCCGGCATAGACCGGGCTGGCACGCCGTGAATGGCGTGGTAGCTGGCTTCGCCCCAGCGCAGCTCTGTGCGTGCACCAAGACGCAGAGGGAACTTCATCCCTTGCTCGCGGAACCACAGCCAGACGCGGCGCGCCGAGCCGAGCTCGGCAAAGCGGGCAAAGACGGTGCGGATGGCATGGGCGACGGCCTCGTCGGGGTGGATCAGGATCTCGCCATCCTCCTCGCCCCAGACGAAGCCCACCGGCAGGCCCCGGCGCAGCTCGCCGCGCGCCGCCTTGTTGCGGATGCCGCCGTCCAGGCGGGCGCGCAGGATCGCTGATCCTCGTATCCTACGCTCATTGGGCTGTGGTTGCGGGCTGGCGTCCTTGAGAGCGGCGAGAAGCAAGAGACGGACAAGGGGTACCCCGCAAATATCTTCCTGCACTACATCCTCGATCTCTGGGCCCACCAATGGCGTCGTCGCCATGCACACGGTCGCGTTGTGATCGTGCGTTACGCTGACGAATTCGTCATGGGCTTTGAGAAGAAGGCCGATGCAGAGGAGATGCTGTTGGTCCTGAAGGCGGCTGGCCGGCTTTGGCCTGACACTCCACAAGGACAAGACGCGGTTGATCGAGTTTGGGCGGTTCGCGGCCCTCTCACGACAGCGGCGTGGCGAGGGGCGACCCGAGACCTTCGCCTTTCTGGGCTTCACCCACTACTGCGGGCGGACCCGGGATGGCCGGTTCATCGTGAAACACAAGACGGAAGGGAAACGCCTGACGCGCAAGCTGACGGCGCTGCGCCAGGATGCCTGGCGGCTAATGCACGCGCCAATGGCTGCGCAGCACAGGTGGTTCGCCGCCGTTCTGCGTGGACACTACGGCTACTACGGCAGGCCGCACAACTACCAGCGCTCAACGGATCCCATCGGCAAATGCACCGGAAATGGCTACGGTGTCTGAGACGGCGCAGCCAGAAAAGCCGGCGCATGGGCTGGTCGGAGTTCGAGACCCTGACGGCGCGCTTCCCCCTGCCAACTCCGCGCATCACTCGAACTTGGGCGCAAGCACGGATATGACGCGGGTTACCCTCGGGAAGAGCCGGGTGCGGGAAATCCGCCCGCCCGGATCTGTGAGGCCGAAAGCCGAATGGCTGAGCTACTCGACCACGACCGATCTGAGCTTCTCCAAGCTGGCGGACCAGGTCGGCGCCTATGCCGCGGTGCTGAAGCCGGTGCACGCGCTGATCGAGGCGCATGTGCTTGCTGCCAAGCGTCTGCATGATGACTGCGCCACCGTGCCGATCGTCGCGAGCGGCAAAGCCTATATCCGAACTTCTCGCTATGGAGAACCGTGTCGTGGCTGCCCTCCCACGTTGACCACCTCGGCAGGGAAAAAGATGGCGGATATAACCCGAACGACGGGGCTTCTCATACTCCTCACGGGGTGGCCGGATTTCACATCGTCAATGTGAAATCCCGCGCATGTCTATCCACAAACCTTGTGTCTGGAGCTGGACAAGAATGTCTGAAATCCGACGAAAAGGTCGCCAGGGGCGGGCAGTCGGTAGCGGGGAAGTGGTGCAGCTGAAACGGTGCGCCAATTGGCACGCAACTTGCTTGGGTCACGGCGGGCGGCCGCACTCCGTTAAGAGGCTGACGTCATTGATCGAAATGGCGGCGGTCCTTTATGGGCCAGAGGACGAGCGGATACCCTGATGTTCGGTTCGCGACTCCCGATCTGATTGGATTCTTCAATGGTTCCTCAGTACTACGATCTCCCGTCACTGACTGCCCTCACGGCATTCGAGGCCTCGGCACGCCATCTCTCATTCAAGCTTGCGGCTTCCGAGCTGGGCGTGACATCGAGAGAGATCAGTCGGCAGATCAAAGCCATTGAGGACGACCTTGGTGTTCCGCTGTTTGTGAGGCGAGGAACCGGCGTGATGCTTACCAGCGCTGGCAAAGACATCTATAGCGTGCTGGCAAGCAGCCTTTCCAAGGCGTCCGATGTCGTCAGGACCATTAAACGCGATCATTCCGGGAACGTTACGATGCCTTCAGCGATGCGCTCGCGTCGATGTGGTTGATGCCGAGCATGGCGCTATTGGCACTGATATCAAAGTTGACCATGTGATTTCCGACAGTTCGCGCCACTATTGGGGGCGCTTAAGTCGAGCTGCGCATCCTCTATGGGTGCGGCTCATGGCCTGACGAGACAGCGGAACTGTTGTTGGGCGTGTCATCTACCCGGTCTGCGGTCCCGGCTTCGCCCAGGAGCAGAGCGATGCACCCTCCAAGTGCTTGCCCCATTGCCGCTCCTGAACGTCGAATGGATTGAACCGACTGGGCCGGCTGGGAGGTCCTGCGCCGCAGGGATTACGCACAGGCTGCTTCGTGGCCATAGGTTCAGCAAGTTCTTCGTGGCTTTGCACCCTCCGGCTGATCAGGGCGTTGCCGTCGGCTGGCACCGGCTGGCGCGAACATGGTCCAAGAGGGCAAGCTCATCAGGATCACCGACCTCGAGCTGGACGCCACGGGAGGATAATATCTGACGTGGAACGACAGCCCGAGCCTGTCGCGGGGGGGCGGAGCGGGTGAGCGAGTGGTTGCGCAAGGTTTCGGCCGAAGAGCGGAACGCCTGAAGGTAGAGCTCGCGCCCGGTGTGTGCCTTTGAACGCCCTTGGCCGATGAGCGAACTGCTCGTAGCCCGCTACGCCGATTCTCATAGGGGCCAGATATGCCCGAACCGCAAAAAAGTTGCCTGCCAGGTGATTTTATTTCGGCTAGTCCCACTCCTCAGCTTGCATATAAACAATGACCTGTAGCCCCAAACTGGAGCGAGGCAGATGTCGTTCAAAGGCGTTATTCCGCCCGTCACAACGCCCTTTCATGCGGACGGATCGATCGACCGTGACGGCTTCTGCGTCATGGTCGAGCACCTGGTCGCGACTGGCGTCCACGGTATCATTGTCGGTGGCACGACAGGCGAGTACTACGCCGAGTCACGCGACGAGCGTGTCAGCCTGCTTAAGCTTGCCAGGAGCGTGGTGAAGGGGAAGATGCCCCTGATCGCCGGCGTCGGCGCCATTCGTACCGAGGATTGCATCGAATATGCGCTAGTTGCAAAGGACCTGAAGTACGACGGCATTCTGATCGGCTCGCCATACTACGCTGTTCCCACGCAGCTGGAACTTGCCAATCATGCGCTTGCGATCGACAAGGCCGCCAATCTACCGGTGATGCTCTACAACTATCCCGGGCGCACCGGAACGATGATGGACCTCGAGTTCCTGGACCGCGTCGGTCGCAGCTCCAATTTCTGCGCCATCAAGGAATCCAGCGGCAGCATGAACCAGCTGCACGCACTGGCTCGCGACTATCCGCATATCGACCTGTTCTGCGGCATGGATGATCAGGCGCTGGAATTCTTCGCCTGGGGCGCAAAAGGGTGGGTCTGCGGCGCCGGCAACTGCCTGCCGGCAGAACACCTCGCGCTGTACGAAGCCTGCGTGATCGAGAAGGACTTCACCAAGGGCCGGCAGATCATGTCGGCGCTTCTGCCTCTGATGAGGCTTCTCGAGCAGGGCGGCAAGTTCGTCCAGAGCATCAAGTTCGGGTGCGAATTGGCTGGGTTGCCGGCTGGGCCCGTGCGTCGGCCGATGCGGGCACTCGACGACGAACAGAAGCGGGAACTCGAGTCGACGATCCGCACCCTTAGGGCAGTCATCGCGTCAATCACTGCAAAATCCCAGAAGAGGGCTTCCGAGAATGTCATCGCTATTAACGCGTGATGAGTACCAGAACCTGGCGGACAGCCTGCCACTGCCGACCAGCGCAGTGATTGACGGCAAGGCGCGGGCGGCACAATCTGGGGATACTTTCGAGACCATCAATCCCGCGACAGGGCAGGTCATCGCCAGGATCGCTTCCTGCGGCCAGGCCGACGTCGATCTCGCTGTCGAGAAGGCAAGGCTGGCATTTGAATCGGGTGCCTGGTCGCGTGCGCATCCGAGCGAGCGCAAGCGCGTTCTGCGGCGGCTCGTGAAATTGATAAAGCGAAACGCCCATGAGCTTGCAGTGCTTGAGACGCTCGAAAGCGGCAAGCCGATCTATGACGTCGCAACCATAGATATTCCCGAGGCGCTGCATTGCCTGGAATGGCACGCGGAAGCCACCGACAAGCTCTACGGCCAGACGTCGCCGTCCGGCGATGACGTCGTTTCGATGATCGTGCGCCAGCCGCTGGGCGTGGTCGCCTGCGTTTTGCCCTGGAATTTCCCGATCCTGATGCTGGCCTGGAAGATCGGGCCGGCGCTCGCGACCGGAAACTCGGTCATCGTCAAGCCGGCCGAGCAGACCAACATGTCGACGTTGCGGATCGCCGAGCTGGCGCATGAGGCCGGCTTGCCGCCAGGCGTCCTGCAGATCGTCACCGGTCCGGGCGAAGTGACCGGCAAGGCACTCGGCATGCATCCCGATATCGACATGGTCGCATTCACCGGGTCCACTGACGTCGGCCGGAAATTCCTGGAATATTCCGCCAAGTCTAACCTCAAGCGCATCGTGCTCGAATGCGGCGGGAAGAATCCTTGCATCGTGCTGGATGACGCCGAGAACCTCGATGTTGTAGCGCAGCATGTGACCCAAGCTGTCTTCTGGAACATGGGCGAGAACTGCTCGTCCAATTCCCGCCTGATCGTGCACGAGAAGATCAAGGCCCGCTTGGTGGAAACTGTCCTCCATAAGCTAAAGGAATGGCCTTTGGGCGAGCCGCTGGATCCGGGCAATCGGCTCGGCGCCATTGTGTCGAAGGAGCAGTTCGATCGCATCATGGGCTACATAAAGAAGGGGCGGGCGGAAGGCGCCAGGATCGTGACGGGCGGCAACGCCCACAAGCACGGCAAAGGCTATTTCATCGAGCCTACCGTATTCGACGATGTCACGCCCGAAATGGGGATTGCGCGAGAAGAAATTTTCGGTCCAGTGCTGTCGGTAATCAAAGTCGCCAACGCTGACGAGGCGCTTCGGGTCGCCAACGACACGCAATACGGGCTTGCAGCATCGATCTTTACCGCTAATCTCGGCAAGGCGCATCGCATCGCAAGGGATATTCGCGCCGGGACGGTGACCATCAATTGCTACGGCGAAGGAGACGTCTCGACACCCTTCGGCGGCTTCAAGCTTTCGGGCTTCGGGGGACGAGACAAGTCTTTGCATGCCCACGACCAATATACTGAACTCAAGACCATCTGGGCGGATATCTCCGATCCTAAGGTCTCGCGTTCGGTAGACTAGCCTGGTCGCATCGATGAGCGATTATGAGGCTGTCCGCACGCCTGCGGACACATCCATGCCCGGCTGGTACGGTATTCTGCCGCCTCCCAAGGCGCCTGAGGTGCTGCGCGGCCGTCAAAAGGCGGACTGGCTCATTGTAGGAGCTGGGTTTGCTGGCTTGGCGGCCGCGCGGCGCCTCTCACAACTGGTGCCGAACGAGCGCATAGTGGTGATCGATGCTCAGCGCGTCGGCTGGGGTGCTGCCGGGCGCAACTCCGGCTTCATGATCGATCTGCCGCACGAGCTCAGTGGGGAGCATTACGGCGGAAGCCAGGACCGCGACCGCAAGCGCATCCGCATGAACCGCGCCGCGATCGAATTTTCGGCTTCGGCCGCGGACGAATATGCGTTGCAGAAATACTTCGTTCCGGCCGGAAAGTACCATGGAGCTGCAACCGATCACGGTGTTGCCGTCCTGCGCGAATTCGAAAAATACCTGACGGGGCTAGGCGAGCCATTCGAGCGGCTCGACGCGCTGCATTTGAAGGAAATCACCGGAACCGAGTTCTTCGTCGGCGGTACGTTTACGCCGGGAACGGTAATGGCACAGCCGGCCGGCTTCATTCGTGGACTCGCCGAAGGTTTGTCCAGGCGTGTGCAGCTATTCGAGAATTCACCGGTCACATCTTTGCGGACCGGCAAACTGCACACTGCCAAGACGGCTGAGGGCGAGATCAAAGCGCCGCAGTTGATACTGACAGTCAACGGTCATCTCGAAAGCTTTGGTTACTTCAAGAAACGCCTGCTGCATGTGTTCACCTACGCCAGCATGACTAGGCCGCTCTCCAAGAGCGAGCAGGCAGCGCTGGGCGGTGAGCCGCATTGGGGCTTGATCCCGGCCGATCCGATGGGATCAACCATCCGCAGGATCGGGGATCGGATCGTCGTCCGCAACACCTTCACCTATAATCCGGACATGTCCACCAGTGAGAAGCAGATCCGTCGGATCGGCGCCGTACACGATCGATCATTCCAGGCGCGCTTCCCGATGCTGGGTGAAATACCGATGGAGTTTCGATGGGGAGGCCACCTTTGCCTTTCCGTCAACTCCGCTCCTGCATTCGGCGAAGTCGATGAGAGGGTGTTCGTAGCTGGATGCTGCAATGGTCTCGGAACGGTGCAGGGCACCCTCTACGGGATGTTGGCTGCCGATCTTGCCGTTGGCAGCAACGAGCCAATGGTTGCAGACGCCCTGAACGAGCCAGCCCCGGCTCGGCTTTACCCAGAACCGCTGATGTCGATCGGCGCGCCGCTGAAGCTGTGGGCGATGCAGAAGCGCGCCGGCAGAGAGCTCTAGCTTTCTCGTTCTTGCGCCGCCACTTCCCGGATCCAGCTACGGAGGCTCTGGGCGGCAGGGGAAAGCGTACGATTTTGATACCATGTGAGATAGTAGCTGCCAGGGGCTGGGAGTTCGAGATCCGTCAGTCTGACGAGTTTCCCCTCGTCAATCTGCGCCTTGACAAGGCGATGCCACCCAACAGCCACCCCTTGATCGGCCTGAGCTGCCTGAAGCGCCACGAAGAACTTGCCGAAGCGCCGACCGCGGGTCGGACCATGCGAGACCCCCGCGCGCCGTAGGACCTCGTCCCAGCCAGCCCAGTCGGGATCCACCCAATCGACATGCAGCAGGGGAAGGTCGGCCAACGATTCCGCCGTTGCATCGCGGTGCTTGCTTGCAAACCCAGGCCCGCATACCGGGTAGATTGTTTCATTGAAAAGGAGCTCAGCATCTTCATTCGACCACGATCCGAACCCGTAACGGATGCGCAATTCGACCTCGGCGCGGCGGTAATCGCGAGGGTTGTCCGAGATAAGGTGGTCAACGGCAATATCCTGGTACCGGGTCCAAAAGTCGGGCATCCGCGGGATCAGCCACGTCGATGCGAAGGCATCCGTGCACGCCAGCGTGACGTTCTTGGAACGGTCGCCGCGTTTCACATTTCGGACGATGTCTGCGGCCCGCGAAAAACCGGTGGCCAACACGCCATAAAGGTCTTCGCCAGCGCTCGTCAGCGCGACACCGGTTCCTAATCGAGTAAACAGCGGAACTCCGAGTTCGTCCTCGATCGCCTTGATCTGCCGGCTTACGGCGCCGGGAGTGACGTTCAGTTCCGCAGCAGCCAATTTGAATGACAAGTGCCGGGCAGACGCCTCGAAAACAGCCAAAGCAGTGAGGGACGGCAGGTCGTAGTAGCGGCGAACCATCTCAAGCTCCAAACACTTCGATACTCGCCCGGCGCGACAGATTGGGCAAGCGAAGCCCAGGATATCGGGAAATCATTTATAATACGACGCGATGGCCAGCGTCGCGACCGACTATGGCCGCGATCCCCAAGCCACCTCCGCAACATAGGAAAACTGTGCGCATGATGCTGCGCGATCTGCGACGCTGCCCAATCCCATGTCCGACGCAGCTACACCCTAGAATGTCCCTCGGCGATGTCTTGGCTCAACTACTCAACAAGGGGGTGAGACTTTTGCAGGGCTGCCCCACTGGTCTTCGTCCGCCGTTGAGAGATTATGAGCCGAACTTTCCCTCTCAGAGATGGCTTGAGCTATGACTGGCATTGAAAAGAAAACTGCGGTGATAACAGGCGCGGCGGGAGGTATCGGGCAAGCGATCTCCAAGCAGTTCGTCGCGAACGGCTTTCATGTGATTGCCGGCGACGCAGACCAGGCTGGCCTAGACAGGCTCGAGGCCGAACTCAACCGAACCGGACAGAATGTCTGGAGCAAGGGCGGCGACCTCAGGAACAAGGCTTATTGCGAAGATTTGATCGACTATTCCATCCAGATCACAGGCAGGCTGGACGTGCTCGTCAATAATGCCGGGATCATCACCAGGGGCAATATCCTCCAGACGACCGATGAGGATTGGGAGCGGACGTTCGACATCAACCTGACATCGATATTCTACACGTGCCGGAGGGCGATCGGCCATATGAAGGGCCACGGCGGCGGCGCGATCGTGAACATCGCATCGTGCTGGGGACTTTATCCCGGACCCGGGCATGCCGCCTACTGCACCAGCAAGGCGGCCGTCGCGGCGTTGTCGAAGTGCCTTGGCCGCGACCATGCCGGTGACGGGATACGAGTCAACGCGGTATGTCCGAATGAGGTCAACACGCCGATGCTGCGCACCGGCTTCGCCAAGCGCGGCTTCAATCCCGACACTGCCATAGCGGAGCTCAACAAGACAGTTCCGCTCGGGCGCATTGCTGAGCCGGAAGACATCGCCGATGCGGTGTATTTCTTGAGTTCCGATGCCGCCCGCTACATCGCCGGCACGACCGTTGAAGTGAACGGCGCCAAGCCGGTCTATTGAGGGCATCCATGGCTGAGAGACTGGCAGGCAAGATTGCAATCATCACCGGCGGTGGACGGGGTATCGGCGCCGGTATTACACAGCGCTTTGTGGAGGAGGGGGCGAGGGTTGCCATTGTGCAGAGACATCCGCCGCCTGACGCATTGCTTGGCGATCGAACCATCTATGTGAAGGCGGATCTCGCGAATTCCGGCGACACTCGATCAGCCGTCGAGACTGTTGTCGAAGGCTTTGGTCGCCTGGACATCCTGGTGAACAACGCCGGGATCATGTTCGAGAAAACCGTCGAGGAAATGACTGAGGTCGACTGGGATCAGATGATGGACATCAACCTCAAAGCCCCATTCTTGCTGCCGAAGGCAGCAATGCCGCACCTTCGGGAGCGGGGTGGGGGAAACATCATCAACATCGGCTCAATCGAAGGCCTGGCGTCCAACCCGGGACATCCTGCATATTCCGCTTCGAAAGCGGGCATTCACGGCTTTACAGCAGCCGTCGCCGTGGACCATGGGCACGAGGGCATTCGGTGCAATGCCATTGCGCCGGGCTGGATCAATTCTGACCTCAGCGAGATCTACATCGACAGCATGGCTGACAGTTCGCGTGTTCGCAGAGAACTGCTTGCCATGCATCCGGTTGGGCGTTTTGGTGAGCCGACCGACGTTGGAAACCTTGCCGTTTGGCTTGCCTCGGAAGAGAGCGCCTTCGTGACCGGCCAGGTCTACGTCATCGATGGCGGGCGCACCAAAAAGCTGCCGCTACCCATTTCATAAAGAGGTGAGTCCGGCCGATGACTGGCTCCGCTTTTCTCAGGCTGTTGGATCAACTTTCTCGCTAATTCGCCGGGTAATGCGATCGATCAGGATTGCCAGAACCACGACGGCGAGACCAGCTTCGACGCCTCTCCCAACCTGCAGGCGAGAGATCGACCGAATGATTTCGTCGCCCAATCCACCGGCGCCGATCATGGACGCGATGATGACCATCGACAACGACATCATCACGCACTGATTGACGCCCGCCATAATCGAACGAAATGCCAGCGGTAACTTGATCAGGAACAGCACGGCTAAGCGGCTCGCGCCGAAGGCCTCGCCGGCCTCGACCATTTCCTGCTCGACCATCTTGAAGCCAGGGCGGTTAGCCTGATCGCAAGCTGCGTGGCCAAGAACAATTCCAGGGAAGGTGCCGATACCGAAGAAAAGCGCCGCCGGGAGTACGAACGGGGCCATCGGATGCATGAAGTCGAGGATTGGCTCGACAACAGCATTATTCAGGCGTTTAGAAGCGGCGCTCAGGGTTCCGATGGGTGTGCTAGCTCTAAACTAACCGCTCGCGGGCGAGCGGATGTTGGTCGAGCAGACCTTGGAAAAGATGTGCGAATTCGATCGGTTGGGGAAGACTAGCGAGAAGTAGGAGTGAGACGTTCCATGCCAAGTCACCCGTAAAGTGCGATGCTCGCTTTTTCCTCAAGCAAAACATCAAACAAGACGAAGCGGGGTTGTATGCGGCACACCCATCGGTGCAGATGCCAATTGACAGGGCTCCCGCACATCAAAATCACGATCGGTGTTGAGTTTCTTGCAGCGGGTGTTCTGATGATCGTTTTCAAACAGGCCGTGTCTTTCGAGCTTAGTTGGCCTGAAACCGCGTCGGGATGCGTGTGCCAATCGCCCAAGTAACTGTCTAGATGTTTGATCCCGGGCTTTTGTGGGGCATCCTTATCTTCCGAATCAAAGGATGCCCCACAAAAGCCCGGGATCAA
Organism: Mesorhizobium sp. M0983; assembly: GCF_040318975.1. Taxonomy (NCBI): domain Bacteria; kingdom Pseudomonadati; phylum Pseudomonadota; class Alphaproteobacteria; order Hyphomicrobiales; family Phyllobacteriaceae; genus Mesorhizobium; species Mesorhizobium sp. M0983. The sequence goes on from NZ_JAMYNH010000044.1 coordinate 23,376, forward strand.
ACATCTTAGCTGACAGAGGTTCTTCCACCTGGCACCCGCCCTTCAACGAAGGGCCGGTAGTCGGAACCACATTTGACGACGGCGTGCACGACACGCGCCATCTTGGCGGTAATAGCGGCCATTGCCTTGCGGCGCAGATCGGGATTGTCGCGATCCCTCGCGATGTAGCGTTCGAACTTATGACGGAAGCCGTTCTCCCGCTGGCGGATGGCGATTTGCCCGGCGATCCACAGGCTGCGGCGCAGCCGAGCATTGCCGAATTTGGAAAGGCGGGTCTGGCCTCGATATTGGCCTGACTGCTGTGTCGAGAGGTCCAGTCTGCAGAACTTTAGAACTGGCGATGATGAGCGAAACTGCGAAGATCGCCGGCTTCGGCAATGACGGTCAATGCGTTGATCGGTCCGATGCCCGGGATTTGTCGCAGGAGTTGATAATCCTGGCTGTGCCGCAACAGCTCGTCGGCCTGCGCTTCGATCTCATTGCGCTGCCGAATCAGGCTGCGTGCTTCGTCAATGACCATCCGGAACATGCGAATGGCAGGCGCATCAAGGGGCAGTGGCAGTCCGATCGATGAGCGCGCCGTTTCGTAAATATCCATCAGAATTTGTGTCTTGCTGACCTTGCGGCACGACGACATCCCAAGCTGCCGTCACAAACTCCTCCTTCGTCAGCGCCGTGATGCTTGCTGGGGTCGGAACAGGCATGGAGGAAGGCGAAGAACCAATCGCTGCGGCTGTTACTGCGCATTTCGCAAAAACGGGACAGTCGTTCCGCTAAATCGCGGACAGCAGTTTCACTAAGTCGCGGACAGCAGGATGGGGTCGGCCCCCGGTTGCCTGGTTGAACTCATTTGCGATTGATTTCGCCGTTTTCGGCGCCGGTCAAGAGCGGCGGTGTTTTTTGCTTTCTCATGCTGTCGCCTTCGAGGGTGACGCGATGGGCGTTGTGAACGATCCGGTCGAGAATGGCGTCGGCGATTGTCGGCTCGCCGATCATGGCATGCCACTGGGCGATCGGCAGTTGCGCGGTGATCAGCGTCGATTTCCGCCGATAGCGTTCCTCGATGATTTCGAACAGGTGGAAGCGCTGCTGGTCGGTGAGGCTGTGGGTTCCAAAGTCGTCGAGAATGAGCAATTGGACGC
>NZ_JAMYNH010000045.1:0-21169 GCF_040318975.1 Mesorhizobium sp. M0983
GCGGCCGGCAAGCAGTTGGTCCAGAAGTTCCTTCTCAATAGCCATGCGATGATTCTCTCCTTTCCATCATCATGGCCTCGCGCACAGAATTCCCGACAGTCCCGCCGGTCCCCAGCCTGAAGATGGATGAGTTCACATGCGGAGACGGCCAGCTGGGGTCCGCGACCAAGTGCCCAGGCCGCTCATCGTAATGAGCCGCAGGCTCTACCCAATCCATCATCCAGCTACGCAGCATTGGTTCCTGCATGATTCCCGCATCCTTACCCTTCAGCCAGTGATCCCACCAGCGCAGGCATTCCTGCAGGAAGCCGATGGAGGGACCGGGAACAGCGTCATGAGGGTATGTATGGCCCCAAGGGCCGACCAGGCCCGTTCGCGGCCCCTTCAGTCTCGAGAGAAGCCGGAACACGGCGTTGGAATAGCCATCTGCCCATCCACCGACGGCGAAAACCGCGCAATAGATTGCACCATAATCTTCGCAGACCGGGCCCTGCTTCCAGAACGCGTCTCGGCGTTGATGAGTTACCCAATCAATCAATGTCGGCCGGGCATTTTCCAGCCGGCCCATCCACGCCGCGCGCCAGCGATCTTCGCCGACGATTTCGGGATCGGGCGACTGCGCCATGCGCAGGAGGTTCCCTTATGCGCTAGGGGGACTCGGTACGCTTGGTCTGGACCTGCCGCTGGATCAGCGGTGGGACGATAGCGGCTCTTTGGTATTAGATAGCGAGCTCCTGACGGGAGCCACGCCGATCTTGGGCGCGCCTGTCCTGGAATTGGAGATCACGTGCGAGAAGCCAACGGCTATCCTCGCGGCACGTCTTTCCGATGTGAGCCCGACGGGTGAAGTCACGCGGGTTACCTACGGACTGCTCAACCTGTCGCATCGCGACAGCCACGAAGACCTGCAGCCGACGGAGCCTGGAAAATCGCACCGTATCCGCCTCGCCTTGAACGAGGTCGGATATACCTTTCCGCCGGGTCACCGGATTCGGCTATCTTTATCGACCGCATACTGGCCGATAGCAATTCCCGCGCCGGAGCGCGCTAAACTGACGATACAGGCGGAAGCAAGCCGTCTAGATCTACCGATCCGAGCGCGGCAACCCGGTGATGACGAACTGCCAGCCTTTGATGCGCCGGAAGGTTCTCCGCGAATGCCCACTACGGTGCTAAAGTCGGGCAACGTCGAGCGATCCATTCGCATCGACCCAGCGCCACCCAGCAGGGTTACCGTCACAGTAAAGCGGGACAACGGCTCCGTCCGGCTCGACCCCATCGGCACAGTGCTTGGGCTGAAAAGGCAGACGACCTATTCGGTCGCTCAAAACGATCCCACGACAGCCCGGACGGAAATCTCGCAACGGTACGAGTTGGGCCGTGGAACCTGGCAGACGGCAGTGCAGGCACGGACAGTTTTGACCTGTACCCAGTCAACTTTCCAGCTACAGATTGACTTCGACGCTTTCGAAGGCGAAAAGCGCGTGTTCTGCAAGTCATGGTCGCAGGAGATAGCGCGCGATTTAGTCTGACGCAAAAAGGTCGACGGCACCAATCACATTTGCAGTGTGCAAGGCGCAAGCATTGACGCAGCGATTCACTGCAGCGAAGACGGCGATCCAGCGTCACCGCTTCAGCCGCCGCCGAGATCGATCGCTGAATCGTCATCGCTTCCCGGCGGCAGTAAACGGCTGAAGAACTTGGAGTAGCAATCTCTTTCAGGCACGCGAGGTTGTGACAGAGAGTTAAAGGCGGTCCAACGCGTGGAACCCATGTACCTCGATTCAAAGCCACAGTGTGCAAAGGGTCGCTCGTGCCACGGAACGAGCGGGGATCGGTGGGGCGCGGCTAAATGGTAGCGTCGACGCTGAAGCTTTGCGCGGCGGGATAGACCGCCGGCGAGATACGGCGATGGCCAACCCCAAACTGGGCTTTATCGAGCTGAGGGGGGCGTCATCACCCTGCAGGAAGCTGCCGCGCCTGTGAGGACGTGGTCGTTCAAGCTCCGGCGCCCGCACGGCTGATCGAGGGCGGCCTGCCGACCGGCGCGCGCTACACGTAGATGTAGCCGGAGAGCCACAACGGCAGGCGACCCATGGCAGGGCTGTCCCGGGAACTGTCTGGGAAGCGAATCCAGGGGCCATGAGCTTTCCGACGGCGGCTCTGCTTTTCAAAAATCAGAGGGGACGAGGCATGCAGTGCTTTGGGGGCGATGTCGGCGTGGGCCAGAGCGATTAGCCCGTTCTTGAATCGCAGCAGCCCTTCGCGCCGCACTCTATTCATGACATGATGGAGGCTGCCCAACTTCCGAAAATCGATTATGCCTGTGGGGACGGCGCGTCACAATCCCCGTCCAAGGCTGACGCAGAGCGCGGTGAGGCGCCGCAGGCGGTGGGCATTGACGACTGGGCTTGGCGGGTCAGATGAGCAGTGTAGCCGTACGAACTCTTATCCTGCCACTCCGGCCAGTAGGCGGCGGCGCCATCTGCCAGGTTCATGACCCAGGCCCGCCTGCAGCATGGAGGCGATCATCAAACATCACGCGACCCTGCGGGCCACCGGTGCCCACTGCACCGGCCATGAAAAACCGCCGTTCCGTCGAACGGCATCCAGGCTGTCGGCGGAAACATCGACATATCCGGCCACGGCGCGGGTGTTCCCATCGTGTGGGGTTCGCCGATCCGCGCAGGTGGCCAGCCGGCGCCGCGAAGGATGCGCTCCATGCGCAGATTGGTGACGGTGAGAGTTCGGCTGAGATGGCGCGACAGGCGGAACTCGATCATGCCCGCGAAGAGCTTGTAGGTGCCGACAGCAATGCCATCCGGTCCCTTCGGCGCGGATGAAGCAACATCGAGCGCGAAGCGGCCGGCAGCCAATGCGTGCAGCAAGGCGTACACCATCCTTTAGAGGAATCCAGTCACTCTCGATATCAGTGAACTGAGTCTTCGGTAACCATTTTAAGATCCTTTCCTCGAGGCGCTTACTCCGCGGAAGCCCATAGTCCAATTCGGCGTCGTCCGCCACCAGCTTGCCGACGTTGATCATCTTGTTGCCGTGGTTGCTGTCGGCAATCACGTAGTCGTTGTGGCAGAACCAGCCGAACACCTCGAACACGCCAGAATGCCGAAGCGAGCCGGCGATCAGTCATCATTCTGCAGCGAGCCTGGCCATCATCTGCACCAGCTGACACTGAAAGTCGGCATCCCAGGCGATGTTGTTCTCGAGCACCCCGAAGTAGACGACGACGGTGCCGGTGTCGGGGTTCGCGAGCATGTAACTGCCGCCCCAGCCGCCGTGGCTGACAAAAGTACCATCGGTATACGTTTGGCGGCTATACCGCATAAACTCCCGCGGTTTCTCTAGGGAAGGGCCGGGATTGCGGGGCGTTTCTTCGATAAAGGCGGGATCGCCCACTCGGCAGCCGTCGACACCCTCGCCTTTGCGCGCGAAGAGCAGGCCGTAGCGCGCGAGATCGCGGGCGGAGAGGCAGGCGCCGCCGTCGACCAGCGGCACGCCCTCGCGGTCGCAGGTGATGTGGAAGCATCCCTCAATGCCCGCTGCCTCGACGATCTCGATCAGCCAGTCGCGCAACGCCCGGCCGCTGGCGCGCTCGATGATCCAGCCAAGGACATCGCTGTTGGTCGACTTGTAGAGCGCATGCCCGGTGCGGTTCACAACATCTTCGCTGGTGATCTCACAGAGGAAAGAGCGAATTGTCCCCTCCTTCTCGCCCTCCGGTGGCAACCGCCATCCGATGTGGCGCTCCATGACAACCCACGTCGCGTAGGAGTCGCTGAGACCCTCGAGATCCTCGCAGTAGTCGTTGGCAACGTTCATGTCGGCGAGGTCGCGCACGGTCGCCTCCGCATAGCCTGTGCCGATCTCGGGCAGATAAGTGCATACCCGCTCGTCGAGGTTCACCAAGCCGTCGGCCACCGCGCGGCCGAGCATGAGGTTCAGCGTCGTCTTTGTTATTGACATGATGGCATGCGAACGCTCGGGCCCGAAATCCGGCGCATAGGCCTCGTAAAGGACACGCTTGCCGCGCACCACCACAAAGGCCGAGAAATGCGGCATGGCGAGGAAGCGCGCGACCTCGGGCCGTTCGCCGATCGTCCAGTCGACCTCCTTCCTAAGCGGCAGGAGGCGCGGGGCGCGCAACGACATAGCGTAGCGCGCCGTGGTATGGAAGTTGTGCCAGCCGTGGCGGCGGTGGTCGGGCTGGTTCCAGCGCGGCTTGTGGTCGAACACGGTGACGAGGTCGGGATTGGCGATCGAGGAGAGCGTCATTCAGCGGGCCTTTTCAAATTGGGGGTTGTTTGTGGAACTGATCAACGAGCGCACGCTGCGCGTGTTTGAATGGTTTCACTTCCAAGTTCCGTTGTCGTCGTCGTGCGAGGGTTATGAGCCCGACGGCCCGTGCGCGACGAAAAAGCGGTGGCCTTAGAATTGCCGGCTTCCTTTCTCTTGAAACGACCGGCTTCGCTAACTCGGAGATTCTTGCGAAGGCAACTGCTCGAAGACAATGTCAGCGACAGGTCTCCGGCTGAATGTTGCATCGACTATAGTAAGGTGCTTCTACGGGTCGCAATCGAAATAACCTCAACTGCGAGGTGACTTTTCCGTCGTCGCAAAGAATAAAGCTGTTATACGACCCTGCTTGACAATCAACAGACCCCTGACGCCGCTGTACGGACTGATCAAGGCGCACGTGTTGGCCCCGGGCGGATCCACGGGGCATGGCACCACCGTCCCGGTGCTGGCCGACGTGAATAGCGGCCTCGAGGCCCGATCACGGAGGTGCCGTTCCACAGCGCGCCAACTGATTTCCAGCTTCGGAAGATAGAAGTACGTCCCAGTGTTGCGCGCCACCAACTCCTTGATGGAAGAAGAACATGGCGAAATCCAACAACGCGCCCGACGTAGGCCGGACCTGATTTCTCTTCGCGGCACTGGAGTCCGATGGTAGATCGGGCCAGCAAAAAATCTCGTCAAGCTCACTTGCTGAATGAAGTTCCTCTTCCAGCGAACTGACAAACCTAATCAGAAGCTGAGCGGTGAGCGGTCTCTGGTTTCGCTCGATCAGACTGAGAACGAAATGCCGAGTTCGTCGGCCTTCCCGCACCGCCGGGTGTCCTGACATGCGCCAGAATCCCGTCGGCGAACCGGCGGCAACCGCGGCTCCGAACTTTGGAACGCCACAACGGCGCAGTTCCTTGAAGCGGTTGTGCCCGTTTCCCCATTGCCGCCAAAGATACAAACGTAGTCTTCGGCGGATCCACGCTTCCAAGTTCGTAAGCACTCGTGGGGTCTGGCAGAAGCCGAAGTAACCGCGCCAACCGATGAGGTATGGCTTCAGCTCCTTGATCAGCTGCGGCAGACTGATCCCCCGCGTCCGGCGTGTCATGTCCCGGATCAGCGTCTTGAATTTATCGAGAGCTTTTGGCGCGATGCGCCGCTTGCTCCCGTCATTCGCGATGCTGAAGCCAAGGAACTTCCGCTCCTCCGGTCGCGCCACCGCGCTCTTCGCCTCGTTGACCTTCAGCCGCAGCTTCGTGGTCAGGAGCCGGCTGACGGAAGCCATGACCCGTTCGCCGGCGCGGCAGCTGCGAATATAGATGTTGCAGTCGTCCGCGTATCGGCAGAAGCGGTGACCCCGTCGGGTCAGTTGGTTGTCGAGATCGTCGAGCAGGAGGTTGCTTAGGAGGGGCGAGAGCGGACCGCCTTGCGGGATCCCTTCGTCCACCGGACGAACCAAGCCGTCCTCCATCACCCCGGCATTGAGGAATGCCCGGATGAGTTTGAGCACACGCTTGTCGGACACCCTCGCGGCAACGCGCGCCATCAGGCTATCATGATTAACCCGGTCGAAGAATCTTTCGAGGTCGAGGTCAACTACGTAGCTGTAACCCTCGGCAATGTAGCATTGCGCTTGGGCTACTGCCTGATGGGCGGAGCGTCCCGGGCGGAAGCCGTAGCTGTGCTCCGAGAACGTCGGGTCCCACTGCTCCTGGAGAACCTGCAGCAGGGCTTGCTGGATCAGCCTGTCGACGACGCAAGGCACGCCGAGTTTTCTGACCCCGCCGTCCGGCTTGGGGATTTCGACCCGCTTGACCGGCTGCGGCTGGTAGGTTCCTTCGAGCAATCGAGACCGAATGCTTGGCCAGTGCTCACGCAGGTAGCCCTTGGCGTCGTCGATGGTCATCCCATCCACGCCTGGACCGCCCTTGTTGCTTCGAACGCGTTTCCACGCTGTTTCCAGATTCTCTCGGCTACATACCGTCTCCATTAACTGTTCTGTCCAAGCCGGGCTTTCGGGTGCCGACTTCGCCACGAGTGGTTCGGCCGCTGGGTGACCGCTGACAGGGGCTTCACCCCGGTCCCTCGGTTCCAGGGCCAGTGAATACTGGGTCTTCTGCCGCTTTCCACGCATGAGTTGCCAGTCCTATTTGCCACTTCCAATCGTTCGGGCCTTCGGTCATCGTTTCCGGCTCGGCCTATCCGTTTGCTCCGCCTTTCAGCCTTGGAGTGCCTCACTAGCCTTGCCGACAGCATCACCTACTACGCCCTCTGCTGACTCCTGCATCACGGTCAGGTCACCTTGCGGTTCCCTCAGTTCCAAATTTCGGAACATGACGCAGGCCTCCCCAGTGTCAAGCGACACGAGGAATTGACCCCTTTGCCGACACGAGGAACTGACCCCTTCATTGGTTTGCGGTTTCGTTGGTTTCGGATGCCGGTCCGGTTTTCTGCAGAAGGCCGGAGCGGCGCTTTTCGCGGAGACGGTAGCTGTCGCCGCGGATGGTAATCACCGTGGAGTGGTGCAGCAGGCGGTCCAGGATCGCCGTGGCCACAACGGGATCGCCAAAAACGCTCCCCCATTCGCCCACGGAGCGATTGGAGGATCCCTTCTCGTAACGCCGCGACACAAGCTGGAAGAACAGGTGGGCGGCGTTGGCCTCGAAGGGCAAATAGCCCAGTTCGTCGATGATCAATAATTTCGGCCGTGACAAGGTCGTCAACTGCTTGTCGAGCGAGCCGTCGGCATGAGCCTTGGCCAACATCGCCACCAGTGTGGCCGCCGTGATGAACTGCACGTTGTAATTCTGGCGGATCGCCTCGCGGCCGAGGGCCACGGCCAGATGCGTCTTGCCCGTGCCGGGTGGGCCGAGAAACAAAAGCGTGTCGCCGTGCGCGATCCAGCGACAGGTCGCCAGTTCCCTGATCTGCTCCTGATCCAGTGAAGGCTGCGCCTCGTAGTCGAAGCCGGTCAGTTCGCGCACGAAAGGGAACTGGGCGATCTTGCTCGACATGGAGATGCGCCGCTCGTCGCGCGGGGCGATCTCGCGTGACACAAGGAAGCTCCGGGCTTCCCGTAATGTCATCTTTGAGCGAGCAGCTTCGTCCAGCAACGTGTCGAGCTGATCGCGGATCGCCGTCAGCTTCAGTCGATCGAGCGTTGCGATGAGCATGTCATGATCCACGGTCGTCATCACCAAGCCCCTCCGACAACCGCCTCGTATTCCGCGAGCGGCCGCAGCAAGGCCGGCGCGATCTCAATGGGATCTGCGCGCACCGGCCCGTCAAAGCCGGCAACGCCAACAAAATGCGCCCGATCCACGATCCGTTGTCGTCTCCCCCGGCAGAGGGCGTGGTCTGCGACGACCTGGCCCGCATGACGGATGATCACGCGGCCGGCCAGAACCACGACCTGGTCGCTCTCGCCAATCAGGCGCCAGGGTACCGAGTAGCTGTTCGTGTCGAGATCGATTGCGCAGTCGGCCTGGACCTTGCGGACCAGATCCCGCAACTGTCGAACGGGGCACGGCCGGCCAGCGGGCGTAGCGCACGAGCTTCAGCGGCAAAGCGTTCCACCGGCGCGACACCGGTCGTGCCGTGTTCACGGTGATCGGCAACCTCGCGCGTCCACCGGTCCAGATGCGCCTCGAACGCCGCCCAGCTCTCGAACCGGCGCCCGGCGATCACGTTCTTCTTGACATAGCCGGCTCCGCGTTCGTCCTTTCCTTTCGTACGTGCCCGATAGGGAGCACAGGCCCGCGGCGTGAAGCCCCAATAACGAGCGAAGGCGTGCAGCCGCGCGTTGAATCTCACCTCGCGCGTCACCGCGTCATGGTGTTCGACCAGCGCCTTCGCATTGTCGATCAGGACTTCCCCTGGAACGCCCCCGAACCGCAGGAAAGCGCCTTCCATTCCTTCGAACCAGTCTGCCTGGACTGACGCTGCGAGGCCCGGATATGCATCCGGCGCGAATAGCCAAGCGTTCCGACAAACACATGGATCCGCACCCGCTCGCCGCCGATCCATACCCGCGTGTCGCCGAAGTCGATCTGGATCTGATGACCCGGCGCTGTCTCGAAGCGCACCGTCGCTCGCTTCTGCGCCTTCAGCTCCCGACGCCAATGCTGCAGCCGGCGTTCTACCGAGCGCAGGCTTATAATGATCCCACGTTCACCCGCCAGTTCCTGGCGAATGACGTCCGCGTTGCCCTCATGCCGGAAGAAGCGTTCCCGCTACCAGTCATCGAGCCCGTCGAGCGCCGACACGCGCGGCCGGCCTCGATACGTAATGACACCACCCTCGCGAAGGTAGCGACGAACCGTATTGCGCGCGCAACCGAATTCCTTGGCGATCCGCTTCGCGCCCCAGCCACATTGATGCAGGCGCACCATCGACATCACTTCCTCCGCCTGCAGCATCGCCTCTCCCTGCATCGTTCTCGACAATGCAGGTGTCATCGAAATCTCGATCGCCATCTATGGGTCCTCTCAAAAGAGAGGGGTCAGTTCTTTGTGTCGTTAGGGGGTCAATTGTGCATGTCGCCCGACACCCAGGTAAGTTCAATCCGCCTTCCCCGCGCACCTGCCGGATCTACAGCCCTGCCCCTTGATGGATATGGACTGACACGTTGCCGCTCGTCCGGCCAGGGATGCCTCATATCCGGTTTCTGTTCGTCAGGTCGCGGTTTTGCTCCACGCTTCCTTCAGACACCACCTCGCGGTAATGCCCTTGCGCTTTGCTAAGCCTTCACCTCCATCAGGTTGGCTAAGGGACTTTCACCCCCAAGCGGTTGAACATGCTGGGCACACAACTAAACCGCTCGCGCGGTAGGGCGCGGCGGCATCGCTTGCGCCGCCATTCTGTTGTCGGAGCTGCGTCTCCTGCCTGAACATCGTGGGGTTTCCCTCTAACCAGGAGAGCCCCCATGACTGATCAGAGCAATGATCGTCCTGCCGGCAACCCGCTGCGTCAGCGGATGATCGAGGACATGACGATCCGCCAGTTCGGCGAGCACACAAAGCGCGACTATATCCGCCAGGTGCGGGAGTTCGCCGCCTTTCCCAGCCGCTCGCCCGAACTCCAGCACGCGCTGCTTGAAGCTCTTGTCGCCGACGGCGAGCATGCGGTCGCGACCCTCGATGTGAAAAGCTTTTGCGTTGGGCATCAGGGCGGCCAGTTCGTCGGGCGAGCCGGCGATGTCGTCCTTGGTCCCGACGGCAATTAAGGTCGGCTGCGCAATGCGCGCGACATCGTCATTGCTCATCGACGCGCGCGAGCCGACGATGCAGACGGCAAGTGCCCGGCGGTCGCTGCGCGCCTGGTCGGCGAAGGCGCGAAACGAGCGGCCGCGCGCATGGCTGATCGTACCCGGATCCTCGGTCAGAAGCGCATCGGCGATCGGATTCCAACCGCCGGCGCCGTCGACAAGGCCGATGCCGAGGCCGCCGAACACCAGCGTCGCCCCCTTGTACGGGTTGGATAACGCCATGAATGCGGATACCCGCGCGCCCATGGAATAACCCATGACATGGGCGCGTTCGACGCCGAGATGATCGAGTAGCACGGCAGCGTCCGAAGCCATCTTGGCCGGTGTGTAGTCGCCCTCCTCGTAGCTTTTCGTCGACGAGCCGTGGCCGCGATTGTCGAAGGCGATGGCGCGGTACCAGGCATCGTTCAGCGTCTTGAACCACCCGGGCGAGAGCCAATTCACGTAGTGGCTGGAGGCGAAGCCGTGGATCATCAGCACCGGATCGCCCTCCCCTGACGCCGGCCGGCAGTCGAGGTAAGCGAGTTCGAACCCGTCGTGGGAAAAATATTGCATCGGTGCCGTCGCGGTCAGTTGGAACCGGTGCCCCGGCGATTGCAGGATGGCGCAAGAGGTCGCCGTCTTTGAGACCGTCCTTGGCGGCCGTTCCTGCCTTTAGCTCGAGCACGAAGCTTACCGGCTGTCCGGGCGAGATGATCGCCTCCGATTCCGGTTCGCCGCGCTTGATGGCCTTGATCCTGCCGTCCTGGCCGACGAAGACCAGATCGAGCGGCATCGGCGCGTGTTCTTCATCCAGAAATTCACCTCGCCGGGCCCTCGAACACGAACAGCATGCCGTGATCGTCGGCCATGTCGTCGCCGAACATCAGCACGGCCTCGCGCTCCTCGGAAGTATCGGCGATCCGGAGCCGGTCATCGCGACCAGCGGCATCGGATCGGATGGCAGGACCATCGCCTGGCCGTCCGCCGAGCCAGCGTCGGTGCGTAGAAATAGGCGAAAGCCATCGCGATGCAAAGCGCGCCTACGGTCAGACAATTGCGGTGAGCCATGTCATACCTCGTCCAGACCTCGTCCTAGACAAAGATCCAGGCGAGTGGAACCGGAGTGGGTGTTGGCCCCCCGGTAGCAACAAGATTGGACTTCAAACCCTTCATACCCTGGAGTGCGCAAACCGTGCGCATACAGCAGACCCACTCCAACTGGCGCCAAATCCGATTTGGCCTTAGTCACATGAACCGACGGCTGAGACTGCGGGTGGCGGCGGGCTTTCTCGCCACAGAGGCCCGACGGCGAGGTGCGCCCGAAATCCCTCCTGGCCAAGCAGTTCCCAGTCGCGCCGCGTGACCAGAAGCTCGCCAATCCTCCGTGAGCCCCTTTCTGACGTTGCAACAATACCTTCAAGTAAATTTGCAGTATCTTTGCAAACGCAATCACTGACTGTGATACCTTCACTGCAGATCTGAGGTCAGGCCCGGCTAAAAAAGCTATGCCGATTTGCACTCAGACCGATGCACAGCACGCAACGAAGGGTCAACAGCTAATGGCAGCAAGGGCGCTCATCCTGATCGAAGGCATCGCTACAATGCGTATGGGTCTGCAATATGTCCAAGCGGCCCGACGTCTTGGCCTTCATCCAATTACCCTGGCGACTGATCCAACCAAGTACGATTATGTTGCGGCGGAAGGTATCGAAGCAATTCGTGTCGATACAGACAATCTTGATGCGCTGATCCGCGAATGTTCGCGGCTGCGTGCGACGTATGACGTTGCTGGCATAACGAGCCCCTTGGAGACGGTTTATGCGACAGTTGGCAAGCTCTGCCGCAATTTCGATCTACCAGGCCCGGACCCGGCATCCACTGAACGATGCTGCGACAAGTTCACTCAACGTCAACTCCTCGCCAAGGCCGGCGTTCCAGTACCTGCTTATCGCTTGGCAGCAGATGCTACAGAGGTTGAAAGCGCTGCCGCGGACATCGGTCTGCCGGTGGTTCTTAAGCCGGCCGTAGGCTCCGGTAGTATAGGTGTCCGACTCTGCCGCAACTTCGATGAGTTAGCCGAACATACGACTTATCTGTTGGGCGGGAAGCACATATGGCAGTCTTCGCCGAGGATACTGGTCGAAGAATTCGCACAAGGCCCCCACTATAACATTGACATAATGGGAAGTGAGATCATCGCGATTGGCGTCCTTGAATTCGACCGCCTCCCGCATTTCGTCTATCGTGAGCTTACCTATCCGGCAGTGCTGACCGATGACGAGAATGAGCGTATCGCGGATATTTCGCTGAGCTGTCTGCGCGCTCTCGGGCTTGGCTGGGGACCAACGAATGTTGAACTCCGATGGACCAGCCGTGGCCCAGTCGTCATTGAATTCAATCCGCGTCTTGCTGGCGGAGGCGTTCCTCAGCTAGTTCAGCTGGCTTACGGTGTCGATCTCATCACCGAGCACATCAAACTTGTGATCGGTGATGAATGGAACTTACGCAAAAGGCATTCAGAAACTGCGGCCGTGCGGTTCCTAGTTCCTGATCGCGACGGCACTCTCGATTGGATCGGTGGCCAAAGTCAGGCGGCTGCTCTACCAGGTGTCACCGAGGTCAAATTGTATGTTGGACCCAAGACGCCGATCGTCAGGAAGCGCGATTACCGAGACCGAATGGGATATGTCATCGCTGCTTCACCCAGCCATGATCGGACTAAGGCGATACTCCAGCATGCCGTCGACTTAATCGGCTGGTCGATAACGTCCTTTCCGCCCATTGGCGAATAGGAACAATCTGTTGGCCTTACCTCGCCGCACCAGCGCACGTACCGCCAAGTAAAAGGAAATCGTCGCCGAACATTGGCGTGGACGGGAAGAGGGTCGCCTGGGAGCATTGATCAGGCGGTGAGCATTTCGAATTGCTCGGCAATTGACGGACTCGGATTGTAGGCGAACCTCGTCTGTCGCTTTCGCATCATGTGGACCAGCTCGATGCCGGAGAGGGTGATCTGGGCATTCTTTATAGACTTGCATGGATCGAACGCGGCGCTTGATGCGAAAGTGATCCTGTTCGATCCGGTTGTTGAGGTATTGGCTCTTGCGGATATGGGTCGGTGGTTTGAGCGATCGCTCCCGCAGACGGCTTTCAGTATCGCAGGAAATGATTGCCTCACGTTGGTCTGACTGCCGTCGACTACGATGCGGTTCGGGCGTCCATGGTGGGCAAGCGCCTTGCGCAGGAAGCGTTTGGCCGCCGGAAGATCATGGTGTTCGCTGAAGAAGAATTCGAGCGTGTCGCCGACGCTGTCGATGGCGCGGTAAAGGTACATCCGACGGCCGCGAACCTTGATATAGGTCTCGTCCATATGCCACTTGCCGGTGACGGTCCGCTTGTTTGTTGAAACGCTCGACCCAACGATGCACGGTGGAGTGGTCGACGTTCAGGCCTCGCTCGGCCATCGTCTCTTCCAGATCACGCAAGCTCAGATTGCAGGCCAGATACCACGGCACGCACTGAAGGATCACGGATCGATCGAAGTGCCTGCTTTTGAACGTTGAGCGCTCCCTGAAAATCGAAGAGCTGTCATGCCCCAGTCAAGTTACCGAAAGGTTTGCGACACATCCACGGAAATTCGCCGGTCCGTGTTGGCAACTCGTCGCTAGTGCCTGTTCGAATGACGACCAACGACGGCTCGGACCAGTCACGCCTGCCAACGCGGCCTGCGGTGATCGAAGAAGGCCGCGGTTCCTTCGGCAGCGTCGATCGTTTCCCACGCATCGGCCAGCATCGCGACCGTCTCGCCGATCACCGCGTGGTCGATAGCGGATCCGAGGTGGCGCGCAAGCGCCTTGGCGGCGGCGACGGCCTGCGGCGAGGCCGAGCGATAGGGGCGGACCTCGGCCTCGACCGCCGCCTCTAGGTCGGCCGGCGACACAGCGTTGGAAAGCAGTCCGAGTTCGCGGGCTTCATTGGCGTCGAATATCCTGCCTGACATGAAGACCCGGCGCGCCCGGCCCTCTCCCATCCGAGCAAGCACATAAGGGGAGATCGTCGCAGGGATGAGGCCGAGCCGGGCCTCGGTGAACCCGAACTTCGCGGTGTCGACGGCGACCGCCACGTCGCAGACGCTTATCAGGCCTAGACCGCCGCCGAATGCTTGGCCGTTGATACGGCCGATCAGCGGCTTGGGCAGTTCGTTGAGCGCGCGAAGAGCCAGCGCCAGCTTCCTGGCCTCGGCGATCCGCTCGTCACGCGCGGCGGAGGCCTGCCCCCGCATCCAAGCGAGATCGGCGCCGGCACAGAAGCTGTCGCCTTCGCCCGTCAGCACCACCGCTCGCACCTTGTCGTCATTGGCGAGCAGTTCGGCGGCCGCCGCAAGTTCGGCGACCATCTGTCCCGACATGGCGTTGTGCTTGTCCGGGCGGGCGAGAGTCAACGTAGAGACGCCGATCTCGTCAGTCGTGACACGGATGGTCTCGAAGTTCATGGCCGCTCCTCTCTCAGGCTGTCCGCAAAGCGGGCCGCCTCCTCCAGTCGCTCTATATGGAGGCCCGTCTCATAGCCCCTGTCGGCTAGCTTTGCGGCGACGGCGCGGGTGTCGACATTGCCTTTCGCGCCAGGGGCGAAAGGGCAGCCACCAAGGCCACCGACCGCGGCGTCAAAGGTGCGCAAGCCCTTCTCCAAGCTTGCCAGGATGTTATCGAGGGCGCGCCCCCCCGTGTCGTGGTAATGTCCGGCAAGCCTCTCGGCCGGCACCTCTTCCAACACGGCATCGAGCATGGCCGCGACGGTGGCAGGGGTCCCTTGCCCGATTGTGTCGCCAAGCGAAATCTCATAGCAGCCCATCGCAAGGAGTTCGGCTGCAACCCTCATGGCGGCAGCCGGTGGTACCGGCCCTTCGTAAGGACAGTCGGTGACGCAGGAGACATAGCCCCGCACCGGTGTGCCGTCGGCGGCAGCCGCAGCCAGCACGGGGCGGAACCGCTCGAGGCTCTCGGCAATCGAGCAGTTAATGTTCTCATTGCTGAAGGTTTCGGAGGCCGACGCGAACACGGCGATCTCGTCAGCATTAGCCGCTCGCGCCGCCTCGTAGCCCTTCAAGTTGGGAACCAGCACCGCGTAGACGACGCCGGGCGCACGGCGAATACCGGCCATAACCCCCGCAGCGTCGGCCATCTGCGGCACCCACTTCGGCGACACGAATGAAGTCGCCTCAAGTTTTCCAAAGCCGCAGTCCGACAGCATGTCAACAAGTCGAATCTTTTCAGCAGTCGGCACGAGGCGCCCCTCGTTTTGGAGCCCGTCGCGTGCCGACATCTCGAAAATGCGAACGAATTCGCCCATCGGCTAGGCCTTTGGCTGAATAAAACGATCTATCTTCGGCAACCAAAGGATCGCCTGCGTGCCTGGCCGCTATTATTTTCCAACCAACCTCACATCGACCGGATAGATACCGCTTTCGTTGGCGATAATCGGGTTGATGTCGAGTTCCGCAAGATTTTCCATTCTCAAGACCGCCATGGACAGGGACGAGATGAAGTTGGCGAGAGATCGCTTGTCGACTCTCGGAAAGTGCCTGAAACCATCGAGAATCTTCGCAACACGCGTTTCCTCGATCATGTTCAAAGCTTCCTCGGGAGAAACTGGTGCCGCGCGAAAACTCACGTCTTTGGCCGCTTCAACAAGCACGCCCCCTGAGCCGAACAAGACCACCGGACCGAAAACAGGATCGTCGGTAGCACCCACGAACAATTCCGCACCGCGATCCACCATCGGTGTGACGATGAAACCATACTTTTGCAGTGGAGGCGTGTGGCTTGTCATCGCCCTCCCGATGTCTTCCACAGCCTCGCGCCCCGTCTCTCGCGTCACCCCTAGCCGGACGCCGCCGACATCGGATTTGTGCACGACATGGGCGGAATCGAGCTTTACCGCACACGGACTGGCGAACGTCGAGATAGCTGCCTCTACGGAATTGGCATCACTTGCCGACAACCATTTACCAGTATCGACGCCGAGTTTCTCCAAAATCCCGCGGGCCGCCGTTTCTGCCGATAGCCCGCCGGGAACGAAAACGGTCTTGGCCTCCGGGATCAGCTTTGCGACATGACTATCCTGTTTTGAAAGCCAAGTCGCCCTTGCATACAGGGCCTTGGAGCCGGTCGCGGCCCACTCTATTGATGGGAAAACCTGGATGTCACCCTTTCGTAAGATGTCGTGATTCTCCGGTTTGCGATCAGCATAGCAGCTATGAAAAACCAAGGGCAGGCCGGTGTCCTTATGCAAAGCCACGATCCGCTCGGCCGCCGCGTTCTCAGCTTTCAATAAAGACGCATCGAACCTTATATGGTACGCTCCAAATAAGCCGTTTGTCAGAACGAGCCCTACCTGCGGGTCTGACGCCAAAATTTCGATACATTCGGGGAAAACGTCGGGATAGGCATCCGCGGCACTTGCCACGTCAACAGGGTTCTCCACCTTTGCCTCATCACCGAGGACCCTTCTCAGCCTGGCCTTGGTGTCTTCCGACAGAGACGCAATCGGCGCGCCAGCCCGTGAAAGCGCATCCACGGCGAGTGTTGCGTGTCCGCCGCCGTCGGTCAGAACCGCGATGCCCGTTTTTGGCTTAGGAAGTGGGCTGGTTGCAAGGAGCGCAGCAATGGGCAACAGCTCATCCGAGCGATCAACGAGGATCACGCCCTTTTGGGCTAACACCTTGATGGCAATATCATCGGCACCGGCGATCGAACCGGTATGGGATAGCGCCGCCTTACGACCCTCTACGGATCGTCCACCGCGCAGCATCACGATAGGGCAGCTCTGCGCTACTCGATCGGCCGCGTCCAAAAACCCTCGACCATCCAACAAGCCTTCACTGTAGATGGCAACGGACCGAGTGGTCTTGCGCTTGCTAAGCTCCTCGATCAACTCACCATAACCGATGTCAGTTTGATTACCGAGACCCGCAATAATATCGAAACTGGGACCATTTATCGTTCGGCTGTCTTCGACGACTGAAAGGATCATGTTCCCGCTCTGCGCCAGAACGCTGACCGGCCCGCTTGGAGGTAACTCCGGAAGTCCAATAAAGTCCGCCCGTACTGTGCAGTTCAGCATTCCCGATGTGTTCGGTCCGATAATGCGGACGCCGCTTATATCCAGAGCGTCTCGCAAGCGTTGTTCAGCGTCAGCCCCCTTGTCTCCTCGCTCACGGAAACCGTGCGCGAGTACCACAGCCCCGGCGATGCCTTTTTTGCCACACTGAATGAGGATATCGGGGACTTCCTCCGCCGGTCGAACGATTACCGCAATATCTACGGCGTGTGGCAGGACGTCGATGCCAGGATAGACCGGCAAATCGAGGATCGCGCCTCCTCTCGGATTTACGGGGAAGATAGGATAGTTATAGCCGGCTTTCTTGAGAGCTTTGATGATCTGATAGCCGCGCTTATCAGGATTGGCCGAAGCGCCGATGATCGCGACGGAACGCGGCTCCAGTACGCGGCTCAAGGCTGTTGCCTCGTTATGGCGGTGTGCGGGAGCCGGTAAATCCGGCTCGCCGTAGCCGAGTACCCGGCTCGAGGCCGTTGCTTCATTGTGGTGCCCCACGGTCATTTCTACCTTCCTTCGAAACGGGGCGAGCGGCGTTCCGCGAAGGCGGCGACCCCTTCTGCCCAATCGCTGGTTTCCATGATCGCTAGCAGGTCTTCGGCCTCGGTCCGAAAAAGGCTGTCGGGACTTGGTGGGAAATTGATTGCCGCCTTGAGACGAGCCATTGGTAACGGTGCGTTCCTGACGATCCGCTCCACCAACGCGGCCGTGCGCTCCTTCAACTGATGCGCTGGCGGAGCCTCGGTAGCGAGGCCAATCTCCAGGCATTTCGCGCCCGTTATCCTATCGCCCAGCAGCAAGAGTTTCGCGGCATTCCGCAACCCGATAAGCATGGGAAGGCGGAGCGTCACCCCTCCCCCCACATAGGTTCCGATGGCAATTTCGGGAAATCCGAGTTGGGCATCCTCCGATATGACAAGAAAATCAGCCGAGGTCGCGATTTCCGCGCCGCCACCTAGGGCATAGCCGTGCACCTCGGCAATTACGGGCGTCTTCATCATCTGAATCCGCTCGCACACGCTCTGCCCGAGCATAATATAGGCCTCGCGCTCATCGGGCGTCCGTTCGCCGGATTTGTGGGCCTTCAAATCAGCACCGGCACAGAAAGCCCGTCCGTTTCCGGACAGGATCACGCACCGGACCTTAGGGTCGTTGTCTGCACAATTCAGGGCATCCAACGTCTGTTGATAAAGGCCTTCGTTAACCGCATTCATCCGTTCGGGTCTGTTGAAGATAATGTGAAACGCTTGGTCTTCTTGCTTCGTAACGACTTCGTTCATGGACAATCTCTCAGGACGCTGACCCCGATACATTCGCCGCAAAACTATTGCGCGTCCAACATGTTTTGAGTATAGATCGATCGCGAATGAGCAATAATATCACTCTCAGGCATTTGCGGGCGTTCGTTGCGATCGCGGAGCGCGGCGGATATACCGCCGCGGCCCGCTCCCTGAACATTGCCCAATCGGCTTTAAGCCGAACGATCGTCGAGGTTGAGGAGGAACTGAAAACCCGTCTTTTCGAGCGCACTACAAGGCGGGTCGTCCCTACAGCATCCGGCGAACAGCTATTGATGAATGCGCGCCGCGTTCTCGAGGAATTCGACAGCGCGATGTCACGGTTCCAGCTTTACCATAGCGGACTGAACGGGGTCGTGAGCCTAGCGGCACTTTCTTCGGTAGCGTCCATCATGCTGCCGATGGTCATTTCCGAATTCCGGAAAGACAGGCCCAACGTTAGAATATCGGTAAAGGATGGTTTCGCGGAGGAGGTTGTTCGTTACGTGTCCGATGGACACGTCGATTTTGGAATCACTTCCTTCCCAAAGGCGAAAGGACGGCTGGTTTGCGAACGGATCGCCGCGGATAGTCTGATGTGCATCTGCTCGAAATCTCACAGGTTTGCAGACAAGGAAACGGTGTCCTGGAACGACTTGGCTGGGGAAGACTTCGTCGCATTCGATCCATTGAGCAGCATTCGCACGTGTGTGGATCGTGCCTTGCAAATTGCCGAAATTCAACTCGGGACCGTCACAGAAGTTCGTGACGTCGGCGCGGTTGCGGGCCTCGTATCCGCCGATCTAGGCGTATCCGCAGTACCTAGCCTTGTCCTGCCCATGATGCAGTTTTGTGAATTTGCCCAAAAAAAGTTGGTGGGTCCGGTAGTCGAACGCGAGATCTATCTTGTCCATGATCCACAGACACCTATGCCTCCAGCCGCCGGAATTCTCATGGAAATGCTGCGGCAGGGAGCAAAGCAGGGATTCAGAATTCCGACCGGAGCCAGATGGGTCAATAATCCGAAACCTGATCCGGCGGAAAAGAAATAGGAACCGAGCGACAACGCGCGCCCTCTATCGCGGCAAATGACTTCCTGGGACTTGTCACATAAACCGAGCGTGAGGATTTTCGCGTAGCCGTAACGACTTGGTTCCGCAGACCGGGTGCTATCGAGGAAATGCTTTTGGAGCGCGTGATCATTGGTTCCTCGCCGCAAGCAGTCCAGGCGCAACAAGGATTTCGGAGGCTGGTGGCGGCTTTGCGATCCGGGAGCTGGTCGGCTCTTCACGCGGAAGGGTCTCCATCTCGAGATCTTCACTGGGCTGCACGGGAAAGGACGTGGCAGATCAGTTGACGATCGTTGCTTCGGTTGCGCTGCGCAGTTCGCTGTCAGTGACGCCCTCGCCGAGTTCAACCAGCTTCAAACCGCCTTCGACGATATCGAGCACACAAAGGTTCGTGATGATCCGGTCGACCACGCGCTGGCCGGTCAGCGGCAGGGTGCATGCATTCAGTACCTTGGACTCGCCGGTCTTGCTGGTGTGATCCATGACCACGACCACACGCTTGACCCCAGCGACCAGGTCCATCGCCCCGCCCATGCCTTTGACGAGCTTGCCGGGGATCATCCAGTTGGCGAGGTCACCGCTCTCCGAAACTTCCATCGCGCCGAGGATTGCCATGGCGATCTTGCCGCCACGGATCATTGCGAAGCTTTGTGCCGAGTCGAAAAAGGCAGAATGCGGCAGCGCCGTCACCGTCTGCTTTCCGACATTGATGAGATCGGCGTCGATCTCGTCCTCCATCGGGAATGGCCCAATGCCAAGCAGGCCGTTCTCCGACTGCAGCGTCTTGAACACCCTCTGGAATATAATTCGCGACCAGCGTCGGAATGCCGATGCCGAGATTGACGTAGGTGCCGTCTACGAGTTCGCGCGCAGCCCGTGCTGCCATCTGGTTCCTGTCCCAAGCCATTCGTTTCTCCTGCCCTCAAGCTGCCGCGCGGGTCGTGCGTTGTTCGATGCGTTTCTCGTGCTCGCCCTGGACAAGGCGGTGCACATAGATCCCCGGCAGATGGATCTGATCAGGATCGAGGCTTCCGGTAGGTACAATCTCCTCGACCTCCGCCACACAAACTTTTCCGCAGGTCGCGGCCGGCGGGTTGAAGTTGCGTGCTGTCTTGCGAAAGACGAGGTGCCGGAGGTATCAGCCTTCCACGCCTTCACAATTGACAGGTCGGCAACGATGCCGGTTTCAAGCACATAGGTCTCGCCGTTGAAGCTTTTGTGCTCCTTGCACTCCGCGACCAGGGTGCCTACGCCGGTCTTGGTATAGAAGCCGGCGATGCCAGCGCCCCCTGCGCGCATGCGCTCGGGCAGAGTGCCCTGAGGATTGAATTCGAGCTCCAGTTCACCGCTCAGGTATTGGGCGCATGAACTCGGCGTTCTCGCCGACATAGGACGAGATCATCTTCTTGATCTGCTTCGTCTTTAGCAGCACTCCGAGCCCGAAATCGTCGACGCCGCAATTGTTCGATGCAATCGTCAGGTTCTTGGTGTAGGCCTTTCGGATTGCCGCGATCAAGAGTTCGGGTATACCACAAAGGCCGAACCCGCCAGCGGCAAGGAACATCCAGTCGAACAACAAACCATCAAGCGCCGAGCCCGCGTCGGTATAGATTTTGTTCACGTCACGCCTCCATTATTGATAGCTGAGCCGATCGGCGGACCGACGTGCGCCGTTAGAAATTTGCATTTCTTAACGAGGGCTTGGTTAGGCCCGAGCTTGCCCACAGATCGTCCAGACACGCCGCAGTACCAAGGCCGCCCAAGCGGCTGCTGACGCGACTTCTGAAGAAGCAAGGTCTACCGCCAGGGCGTATGATCATGGACAAATTGCGCTTCTACGGAGCGGCGAAACGCATGCCATCTGGATATACCTCCTCCTATCAAACCCCTCACACGGAAGCTTCGCAAACGCTCTGTCCAGCGCTTGGATGTAGCGCCCTGCCGATGGGGAGGACACCGGCAGGGCGCGCCGCGTGTAGGTCTCGGTCGCGTGACGACGAACCACGGCGGCAGGCTGTTGCTTTGCGTACCGAACGGTCACCAACCGGATGGGAGGTCCGCTTGTCGGCTGACAGTCGGAAATAGTCGAGGATATAGCGGGCATCCTCGACGCACATGTCGCTCGGGATCAGCGAATGAGCGAGTTCTTCGCCGAGCGG
>NZ_JAMYNH010000046.1:0-21014 GCF_040318975.1 Mesorhizobium sp. M0983
ACCTGGCGAAAGCCGTCCTCATCCGACAGCAGCAACGCTTTCAACTCGCCCCTGCTCAGTTTAACGTCTCGATTGGTCATGGCACTTCCCCTTCCACGGGAATTGGTGATCGCAACGTCACCACCGTGCCATGGCCGCTCGCCCCTCAGAGCAAGCGCCGTTCTCTCTCCAAAACTTTTTGCAGAACCTTCAGGACACTATCCAGGTCAGCTAGTCCGCCACGCAGCAACGGCAGATATTCCGGCTGCCCCTCTCGATCACCTCATGGACACGGGCGGTGCGCTCGAGCCACGGGCGCCCAAAGCAGCGCGACATTCAGCCGACGGACACGGTTTTCGCAGGGCGTCCGGAACGCTGTTTCGGTGCGGCCGTTCGACACACTGCCTACATTAGAAGGTGTTAATAAGTTATCGCCTAGCCTCATTCTCGCCGCAAATGGCAGGCTTGGTCGCGTACATCGTCCTCGAATGATCAATTTACACAGGTACAAAGCCGTGTGTTAACAGGTTAGTAAACGGAAGTATCTGCGTTTTACTTAGCGACGCAGGTCGAATTAAAACAAAAAACCGCAATGAGCTAATGGTCTACGGTGCTTATACTATACGACAGGCTCGGCGCTACGTCCGCCGGAAGAGTTGCTCTCACTTCAATCCGGCAGCGGCTGGAACCGTTGAACACCTTGCGGGGCGTCGGCAGCGACACCGTATATGGTTTCAAGGAGGAGGACCTGATGCGCATTCCCGTTGACAAAACTCACCTTCGAGGGCGGGCTCAACGTTAAGTTCGCTCGACAATATGTCTGGGGCGAGGACTTCCAAATCTCCGCTACTTTGAAATCCGTTCGCGGTGCCTAGCTGCGAGCATGCTCATGTCGCGCGCCTCGGCGATGCGCGGCAGTAGAAATCCCTGTTTTCAACCTCAAAGAGGATCACCGAATGGCTCTTTCCACACCTTCAGGCTTTGCCTCTAGCGACCTGGTCTACGAGGAGAACTTCTCCGGTACGGCGCTCGACAGCGATTGGCATACCTACATCACCAGCAATGCCGCCAACGGCTGGCCATGGAATACCAATGGGTCGGGAGGAAGTACACCGGGCGGCCCATATAATGCCGACTATGATATGGCGAGCCAAGTGTCCGTGAACAACGGGACCTTGGATCTCACGGCGATCCAACAGCCCATCAGCGGCATGAATCAGGGGACGGCACAAACATTCCCGATCACGTCCGGCGCTGTCAGCAGCTACGGCAACTTCGAATTCAACGGCGGTTACCTTCAGATCAGCATGCAAGCGCCGAGTGGCGACGGCGCATGGCCAGGCCTCTGGATGATGCCCGGCCAAGGCGCGGGCAGCAGCGGCGACAATTTCGAGATCGATATACAGGAGGGTGGATTTACCGGTTCGGGGCCCACAGACCATAATTTCGCCTGGCACCTCCACGGGCCGTCAGGGGCGACCGGTGGCGTCGTCGACAGCGGCGTCGACCTCACGGCGGGCTTCCACACGTACGGCATCAACTGGGTGCCCGGTGAATCGATCACCTGGTATCTGGACGGGAAGCAGATGGCGCAAGTGACCAGCGCACAGGCCGTGATCCCGGATGAACCGATGGAATTGATGATGAACAATGGGGTCGCGAATTCGAACGCGAGCGGATGGCATTCGGCTCTCGACAGCTCGACCCCAGCGTCGATGCAGATGCAGGTCGACGAGGTGCAGCTCTATCAAAAGATAGGTAGCGGCGACACCGTCACGGGGGCGAACGTCGCTCCCCCAGTCACTGGCTCGACCGGAACCGAGACTGGGTCTGGAACCGGGACTGTCGCTCCTTCCGGCGACACCAGCGATGGCACTTTGTACGGCACCAGCGGCGCGGATGTATTGCATGGAACCAGCGGCCACACGATGATCGGCTATGGCGGCAACGACACTTACTATGTCGATAATGCCAACGAGAAGGTGGTTGAGGCAGTGGGCGGCGGCAACGACAGTGTGATCGCCTCGGTGAGCTATGCGCTTTCGGCCGGCTCGGAGATCGAGCATCTCGCCACCAACAACCCGTCCGGCACGAAGACGATGAGCCTCACCGGCAACGAGTTCGCCCAGACCATCCAGGGCAATGACGGCAACAATGTCATCAACGGCGGGCTCGGCGCCGACGTCTTGACCGGTTACGCAGGCCACGATGCCTTCTCGTTCAATACTGCTCTTGGAGCCGGCAATGTCGACAAGATCACGGACTTCAAGCGCTCCCAGGACACGTTCCATCTCAGCGATACCGTTTTTGCCGGGCTGCAGCCGGGAGGGCTTCCATCCAAAGCTTTCTTTGTTGGTGCAGCCGCGCATGACAGTTCCGATCATATCATCTACAACAGTGAAACTGGGGCGCTCTCTTTTGACAGTGACGGGGCCGGCGGCGCATCTCAAATACAGTTCGCCACTCTTTCCCCACATCTCTCGCTCGCCGCAGCCTCATTCTATGTGACCTGAAGTAACTCGGGGCTGCCGTGGCCAAACAAGGACTGGATAAACAGCACCTCAAAGCCATGATCCCGAACCGAAGTCAGCGTAGCAAAAGGCGGGAGCCCGGTTTTCGGAGAAGATCTGCTCCATCCCGATGCCATCGGGATGGAACAGGCTCTAGTTGTGAGCTTCTGTAGGTTGTCCATTCGGACCGAACCGAGGAGACTGGAGTTGCCAAGCTTCCGGTCCGAATGAACATCCCAGACTGGCAGGCGCAGCATCATCAGCTACTTTCTCTCGCCAATGATGCAATACAAGCAGGAGACACTGCGAGAGCGGTAAGAAGCCGGTTTGCAGCCGACGAAAGTTCGCCCTCCGGTTTCAACTCGAGAGCGCCGCAATCTTGTCGACGCGCAGCCAAAGCATGCGATACGTCAAAGGCGGGAAGCGGTCGGCTCCAACCTGGATGACCAAAGCCGGGCGTGGAAGGTCGAACTGGAACAACTCGCTCGCGAGACAGGCCTCGCGCTCCACATTGCATCACCATCCGACGGGCACATCGACGTGGAGCAACATCGAACACCCCTGTTCTGCATCACGCAAACTGGCGCGGACGGCGCCCTCCTCGATCGCGCAGCCCTGGTCGAGCTGATCGCAGTCACGACAACCAAACGGGCCTGAAGTTGGGCGCGGTCGATTCCGCGACCGACGAAAAACGGAATAAATGAACGATGTCGAGATGGAGGCGCTCGCCATATAAGGCGACGCATTCATCCGGAATGGAACTACACAATCCGCGCGAGATCAGTGGCAAATCGGAGTAGTTGACGGGTCCTAGCCGGAGCTCCCTCCCCTGCGCAATAAAGACCAATGCTTGCAGGTGACGCCGATTTGGGAAACTATTGACCCGAGGCCTCTCACGCGGTTGATGTGGTTCAGGCTGCCGTGGCTGAATTTGTGGCGATCTCAAAAACCGACCTCGTTGTGCTGGGAAATACAAGTGCTGACATCGCGGCGCTCATTCCTGAAGCTCTTTGGCGCCGTGTCGCTCGCGACATTCGGTTTGGCGAGTTATGCCCTCGCGATTGAACCTCGGTTTCGACTGGGTGTCACTCGCTACAAGGTCCTACCGCCGCGCTGGCCGACCACTGCCAAGCCCCTGCGCATCGTCGTGCTCGCTGACATCCACGCCTGCGAGCCTTGGATG
Source organism: Mesorhizobium sp. M0983 (assembly GCF_040318975.1). Classification (NCBI taxonomy): domain Bacteria; kingdom Pseudomonadati; phylum Pseudomonadota; class Alphaproteobacteria; order Hyphomicrobiales; family Phyllobacteriaceae; genus Mesorhizobium; species Mesorhizobium sp. M0983. The sequence continues at coordinate 3,673 of NZ_JAMYNH010000046.1, forward strand.
CCGGTTTCCAGGATCGACGAGATCGTCGGTGTTTCGAATAGCCTGCAGCCCGATATCATCCTTCTCCTTGGCGACTATGTGATGGGCGTGCTGCCGCGCTATGCCACCGGGATCGTGCCCGACACTGTTTGGGGCAATTCACTTTCGAAACTTTCCGCGCCACTCGGCTGCCACGCCATTCTCGGCAACCACGACTGGTGGCACGGTGTCGATAGCGTCCGCGCAGCCCTCGTCGACAATGGGATTCCGGTCCTCGAGAACACCGCCCTGCTTATCCGTCAGAAGGATGGCCCAGCATTCTGGCTCGCGGGTCTTGGCGACCAGTGGGCCGTGCAGTCTTCTCGCGGCGTGTACACGGGCGTCGACGATCTGCCTGGAACAATGGCCGCAATACCCGACGACGGCAATCCGATATTGCTCCTTGCGCATGAACCGGACATCTTCATTACTGTCCCTGACCGTGTCAGCCTGACGTTATGCGGCCATACACATGGCGGACAGGTGCGCTTGCCACTCATCGGACCCCCCATCATCAATTCAGCCTACGGACAGCGCTTCGCCTACGGGCATATCGTCGAGGGTGGGCGGCACATGATCGTATCCGGGGGTTTGGGCGTATCGTGGCTGCCGGTGCGCTTCGGCGTGTCGCCGGAGATCATGGTCGTCGATATCGGCCCGAAAACGGGCTCTCGTCCTATCGAAGAATGACGTCTGCTGTTCCAGAGAGACCTGCCGTCCACGGTTGACCGTTCGCGTGAGGGAATTGATCTTCACGTACATGCGCTCGCGGTTTGGCCGTGTTCCCATCGCCTGCAAGGCGAACGCGGCACAGTCATCTTACGGGCGGAGTTCGGCGGAAAGCTTCGATTTCTCTTTGAGAAGCCGAGCCAAGCGTCCGAAACACCTTTCGTCGACATTCTCGGGACGGCCATGCTTGGACGAAACCTCGTTTCGGGATCGGCGGCATGCTCCTATTGGGTGAGGCGGCGCGCGAACCAGCGTGATGACATGATTGTCATCGACAAGGTGGAATTCGACACCGGCCGTTATGCACTGGCCCCCGACTTCGGCCTACGCCTCGAAATGGCACACCATTCGCTGACCGCTCCCTTCACTGAAACCGACCTGCGGCTCTATGCCATCGCCGGCGATACGCTGCGAGTGGTTCTCGACGGCCTTGTGGTGGTCGGCTCTGGCGGCGACAGCGATGCCAGTTGCGCAGGATCGTTTCATTCCAGCCAGGTCAGCCTGGCGATGAGCCCGGCGCGCCACCACGGCTATCATGACATCATTGCGGTCGAGCGGACGGACACCGATAATCCCTCCCCCGACCAGAATGGCGAATGCGAGTCCCATCCCGGCAAGCCCGTGACGGACGTACCGGCTGCGCTATGACGGCAGCCGCTATCCGGTTCCCGCGGCACTCAGGGTGATGGGGTTGTAACACGGCGAGATCGCCTTTGGCGCCCTGCAAGCCGCCCTTGATCTCAGTTATGGCCCCAATATGGTGTTCTTCACATGGGCCGGCTTCGACGAGATGGACGACCTCAGCCGAGACGCTCAGCCGAATTGCTCGACGACGGCTCGGTCGAGATCACATTCGCCTATCACAACGGCGATGAGGCTATCCTCAAGGCCAAACGGGATGCTTCTTCAACAGCCTGTTAGGTCTGGAACGTCTGTCACACCTCCAGGAATGCTATTCCGATCCCTGATCGCTCTGGTCCGTCGGATCACGCGCTACTCACGAGCCCAACCACTCCAGCCACAGCGAATGGTCAAATCCGGATCGCGCCGAGGTAGTGCTGCTGTCCGAAGGCGCATAAGTGTCGCCAATATGCCCGGCGTTGTGGATTAGCAGAGCCGGCCGGGGCCCTGTTTGGTCGTGTGCGGCAGCATGAGATAGGTGCGCCGACCAGACGACCAGACGAAGCGATAGACTGGATATCGATCTCGGCGGGCAAGTCTTTGCGCCCACACCCCTCATCCAACGAGAGCTTCTGGAGAGAGATTATCTAGGCATGTTGGTATTCAGGTGATGCCGGCGTGCGAATGGCGGGTTCCCGCGCTTCTGGAACTTCTCGCTCCAAAAGTAGGCTCCATTCTGGTTCTGGAAATCCACCATTCTCGATTAGGCCTGACCTCATTCTCAACACCTCCTGTGGGGTAGGTTGCAGGTCCAGGTGGGCCGTTTCCACGGCCCGCGTTGGAGCTTTCCACGCTGACGCACACGCCTGCTTCCATACCGCTGGCCGATGACAGCTTCGAAGAGGCCTTCGAGGGCAGAAACATGTCGAATCGTCAGGTATCACCAACTGGAGGCAGGGAGGTTCGGGACGGCGCAATACGGCTGCGCGGCCTGTTGGCTGCGGCCGGTGCCACAACCGCCATGGCGTTCGGATTTGGCAGCCTTGCGCTCACATCCGTCTTCATCAGACCGCTTGAGGCGGAGTTTGGCTGGTCGCGAGCCGACATCAGCCTTGCCTACACGCTATCAAGCGTCGGCATGGCGTTGGGCGGGCTGTTCTGGGGCCGGCTGTCGGACCGCCTGAATATCAAAAGCCTGCTATTCATCGGCTCGGCTGGCATGGTGATCGCGCTCGCCGCGCTTTCCTTCGCCACTTCGCTCTGGCAGATCTATGCGGCCAACTTCGCTTTGGGCGGGCTAGGCTTTGCCTGTCTCTATGCGCCGGTACTTGCCGTGACCGGGCTCTGGTTCGACCGCCGCCGCGGCGTCGCGGTGGGGATCGTCACAGCAGGCGGAGCCCTGGGCCAGGGCATAATACCCTACGCTGCAAATGCCTTGATTGACGGCGTCGGTTGGCGCCTCGCATACGCGATCATGGCGGCGGCGACGATGGCTGCGCTGGCGATCTTCATGCCGGCGGTTCAGGCGCCGCCCGTCGGTGACGTCCTTCCCGCGCCGGTGCGTTTTTCAGCAAAGCCAGGGTTCCAAAGTGGCCGGCTTTCTCCGGTGGCGCTGCTATCAGCTGCAGCCTTCCTTTGCTGCGCCTGCATGGGCGTCCCGCTGATGCACCTCACGAGCTTCGTCACGACCGTGTGCGGGTCTTCGGATGTCGGATCGCTCAGCCTGCTGATCGCCATGCTGTTCGGCGCCATCGGGCGGATCGCATTCGGGCTCCTCGCCGACCGAGCAGGCAACCCTTCTGCTTATGCCCTGGCGTCGTTTATTCAGACGGCATGCGTTGCGATTTTCCGGCGCTGGACCAGCAATTGAGCCTGCTGTCGCTGTCGGCGGTTTTCGGCTTCGGCTTTGCCGGGAACATGACGTGCCTGATCCTTTGCGTGCGCCAGTTTGCGCCAGCCGAACGCTTTGGCCAGTCACTCGGCACCGTCATGCTGATCGCCTGGGTGGGCATGGGCGTAGCCGGCTATTTCGGCGGTTTCGTCTATGACAGCTTCGGCAGCTATGGGCCCGCTTTCCTGATGGCATCTGTCGCAGGCGCGGCCAATCTCGTGGTTCTGGGCGGATTGGCGGTCTCATCCGGCGCGAGAGTGCAGGTCCCACGCGGCCGCCTTGCGGATCCAGCGATGAGCCGCTGATTCAAACGTCGACACTCCGCTTAATCCACGTTGGTTCGAACGCTGCAAACCACGGCCTTCCTGCCAACCTCAGAGATCGAAGAGGGCGGAGCACCGTCATCACCAGGCAAGGACAGCTGAGATGAGCAGTATCTACGACAGCATTCTCGACACGATCGGCGACACGCCGGTCGTCCGCCTTTCCCGCATCAACAATGGTGCCGCTTCGCTCTATGCCAAGCTCGAGGCGTTCAATCCCGGCGGCTCGGTCAAGGACCGTCTTGCCGCCGCGGTCATCGAAGAGGCGGAGAGTTCCGGTGCACTTCGGCCTGGCCAGACGGTGATCGAGGCGACGAGCGGCAACACGGGCATCGGACTTGCCATGGTTTGCGCGAGGAAAGGCTACCCTCTCGTCATCGTCATGCCGGAAAACGCCAGCCTCGAACGCCGCAAGCTGATGCGCTTTTTCGGTGCCAAGGTCGTGTTGACCCCTGCGGTAGAGCGCGGCAGCGGCATGCTCGCCAAGGCGGTCGAGCTGGCCCGAGCGCATGGCTGGTTCCTCTGCCGGCAGTTCGAGACGCCCGTCAACGCCGATGTCCATGCCCGCACGACAGCGCTCGAAATCCTCGCGGCGTTCCAGGACCGTCCACTCGACTACTGGGTCACCGGCACCGGGACCGGCGGAACGCTGGCCGGTGTGGCGCGAGTACTCAAGCGCGAGCGCCCGGAAACGCGGATCATCGTCTGCGAGCCCGACAATTCGGCGCTGCTGTCGAGTGGCATTCCCCAAACTTTCGACGAACACGGACTGCCCACTCGGGCGCACACTCGCTTCCGGCCACACCCGATGCAAGGCTGGAGCCCTGATTTCATTCCGCAGATCGTCGGCAACGCGATAGCTGACGATCTTGTGGACGAAATCTTGCCGGTTTCAGGCGCCAGCGCTTTGGAAGCTGCGCGCCGGCTTGCGACGGAAGAAGGAATACTGGCGGGGATCTCCGGCGGGGCTACCTTGAGCGGGGCACTGGAAATCGCTGGACGCGTCGGACGGGACCGGAACGTGCTGTGTATGTTGCCTGACACGGGCGAGCGGTATCTCAGCACGATCCTGTTCGATCATATCAGCGAGGAAATGTCGCCAGCCGAAGAGGCGATCTCTCGCTCCACACCCGGCTGCCGCTTCGACCGGCCGCCGTCCTTCGCCCTTTCATCGGCGCCCATGAACGAGATGCAAATCGATCAGTCGGCGCATGCGTTTGTCGATGAGGCGATCTATGATCCGGAGCATCGGGTGGTCATATTCGCCCTGACATGGTGCGAATTCTGCTGGACGGTAAGAAAGCTTTTCGACCGTGCCGGAGTCGCCTACAGGTCCATCGACATCGATGCTCCGGAATTCCAGAAGAACGGCCGGGACGGGGAAATCCGCAAGGCTCTGAGGGCTCGGATCGGTTCGCCTACAATTCCGCAGGTCTTTGTTGGCGGCGAGCATATCGGCGGCTGCATGGATACGCTTGCGGCCTGGCGGGACGGCACGCTCGCCGCCCGGCTGGAGTTCGTTGGCGCAAACTACACGCCCGGCGCATGCGCAAATCCCGAGAGCCTGCTGCCTCGATGGGTGCGCGCGGCAGCGTGAGATCCCGCCTAACGGGCCTTTCAGAGTGCCGTCGCCACCATCAAAGCGAGCCGGAACGGGCGTGATCCCGTTCCGGCTCGGCATTCATGTGCACTTGTCCGTGTCGGCCTTCCCACAAAGGAAAGGCAAATCAGAGCGCAGGCGGAAACCTCACGCTTCCGGAAACGAACGCTTTCGGCAGCGGCACGGACTTGATACAATCCATGGCTAATTTAGCAGCGACTGGGATTGGCAAAGTGTCGCTCGAAATTCGCGTTCTCGGAGATCTGACCGTCCTTCGCCTTGGCGAGGTCGTTTCCTTGCCGCCTTCGAAAAAGACACGGGCGCTGCTGGCCTATCTTGCGCTCGTAGAGCGGCCGCAGCGGCGCGAGCGGCTTTGCGAAATGTTCTGGGAGGTACCGGACGATCCTCGCGGCGCGCTGCGCTGGAGTCTCTCGAAGATCCGACAGGTCGTCGACCTCGGGGACGGCGAGATCCTGCAAGCCGACCGCAACGCAGTTCGCCTGAACACCAGCGAAATCGTGCTGGACATCGCGCCGCTCCGCGGCTTTGGCGGTCGCGACATAGAGGCTCTTGAACGGGAAAAACTGGAGGCCCTCGCCGGAGCGTTCCGCGGACGTTTCCTTGATGACCTTTCACTGCCGCGCTGTCCGGAATTCGAAGCCTGGCGCATTGCGACCGCCGACGAACTGCACGTGACGCATCTGCGCATCCTTCGGGTGCTCGTCGACCGGCTGGCGGATGAGCCGGCACGGGCGCTTCCGTACGCGCATGTCCTGCACGGGTTGGAGCCTGGAGACGAGGCTCTTCGAGCGGACATCCGCCGGCTGAGCGAGGCAGCACGGCAATCCGCCATGGTCCAGAGCCGCGCTTCGAGAACCGACATCGGGGTCGCTCCCGCCGATGAGACCGTTCCTCCGACGCGTGTTTTGCCTGCGTCGGAGATACAGCTTGCCTCTCCGCCGGAGCGAATCCTTGCGCAGGAGATTCGCCGGTGCACGACGCCCGATGGCGCGCGCCTGGCCTATTCCTTGAGTGGTCAAGGCCCGCCTTTGGTAAGGGCCGCCCACTGGATGTCCCATCTCGAGCTCGAATGGGACAGTCCGGTCTGGAAGCATTGGATCGAGGGCCTCTCCGCGCACTACCAGCTGATACGTTACGACCAGCGCGGCAACGGCCTGTCGGACCGGTATCCCGCCGACCTGTCCTTCGAGGCCATGGTTGCAGACCTGGAGAGCATCATCGATGCCGCTGGTCTGCGCCGCGTTTCCCTGCTTGGCATTTCCCAAGGGTGCGCCGTTTCCATAGCCTATGCCGTCCGGCATCCAGAGCGCGTGGCGGGGATGGTGCTGTATGGCGGATTCACCAAAGGTTGGCGCAAACGGGGCAATCAGCGCGAAATAGCGCGTCGCGAAGCGATGGGAGCGCTGATACAGGAAGGCTGGGGCCAAGACGACCCGGTGTTCCGGCAAATGTTCACCTCCCTCTTCATTCCGGAAGCAACGCCGGAACAGAGGAATTGGTATAACGAGCTGCAACGCAATACTGTCTCGCCCGAGATTGCCCATCGCATCTTCGAGGAAGGCGCCGTCATCGACGTGGACGAGCTGTTACCGCGGATCCGTGTCCCGACCCTGGTGATGCATGCCACGGGGGACGCGGTCATTCCATTCGATCATGGCCGGGCGATGGCTGGGAAAATCCCCGGCGCGCGTTTCGTCGCGCTAGACAGCATCAACCACGTGCTGCTTGGCCACGAACCGGCATTCGCGACCTTCGTCGACGAAACGCGTCGTTTCCTTGCCGACCCCGAACAGACGCAGCAACTGGCAGGCCCTCCGGCGTCCTTGGGAATCAACCGCTCTCGGCAATACATAACAGTGCTGGCGGCGGAAGTGGTCAGTCCCATGCATCTCCTCGAAACGGAGGATCCGGAAGTGGCGATCCGCGAATTCCAGCCCGTCGAGGATCGGGTGACAGAAGTCGTGGAGAGCCATGGCGGCGTCGTCACGTCGGCTGCTGACGGGACAATCACCGCAGCATTCGGCCTCGCTCGCGCCACCGAGGATCACGCTTATCTTGCATGCCGCGCCGCGCTTGCGGCCAAGCTGGCAGTGGAGGAGCTTTCTCAGGGCGGGATCCAGTTGAGGGCCGGAATAGACACCGGCGAGGTGATCGTACGGCAGCAATGGACGACCAAAGCCAACAAGGTTGAACTGGCCGGAGCCGCGCCGCGTGCGGCCAACCGGCTGATGCGTGCCTTGCACCGTGCGACGATCGCCGCGACAGGCCGGGCGCGCGCAGCCGCCGGGGGCTATGTGCAGATGCACCGCTTAGCGCATTCGGAGCATCCGCAACTTGGCCAAGAGGAACGCATTTACGAGCTGTTGGCCGAAAATCACGCTTTGTCGCGCTGGCACCTGAGGGCCAACCGCGGCCTCACCGGACTGGTGGCGCGCGAGCTCGAGCTGAAAATCCTGCTTGCAACCTGGCGCCGGGTCAGGGAGGGCCACGGCCAGGTCGTCGGGATCGTCGCCGACCCCGGCATGGGCAAGTCGAGGCTTGCCCATGAATTTCTCTCCCTTGACGAAGTGGCCGGTTTTACTGTGCTTGAATGTGGCGGTCTGGAATTTGATTCATCAGTTACTCTGGGCGCTGTAAAGAAGCTGCTGCTCTCGGCTTGTGGCATTCGCGGCGAAGACGGCTTGGCGGAAGCCCAGCGCTTGTTTGCCTTCAAACAGGCGGAACTGGACCTGGACCCAAGTCATACGGCGCCGCTTTCCTTCCTCGCGGACCTGCCGGTCAACGATGCTTGCTGGTGGCATCTCGATGCGCGGGAGCGGACCTCACGGGTATCCGAGGCGATGAGCGCTTTTTTCGTTGCCTTGAGCAGAGCCGCGCCCGTAGCCGTGCTTATCGAGGATCTGCACTGGATCGATGCCGAGAGCGAGGCCGTAATGAACAGGCTGGTCGAAGTCATGGGCGCCAACCGTATCATGCTGCTCGCCACCTACAGGCCGCAGTACCGGCACGAATGGAACCGCCGCGGCTATTTCCAGCAGATAAGGCTGGAGCGGTTCGCGCGGGACGAAATGGAGCAGTTCCTCACCGAATTGCTGGGAGCCGATCCCAGTTTGGGGGAACTGCGGCAATCGCTTGCCGAGCGGGCCGAGGGCACGCCGCTATTCCTGGAAGAAATGGTGCGCGGACTGGTTGCGGACGGTGCACTTGCCGGCCAGTCCGGCCGCTACGAGCTCAAGAGGCCAGTGGATTCCATCACCATCCCGTCGACGGTTCAATCGCTCATCGCCGCACGTATCCAGCAGCTGGGTGAATCGGAAAGGCAGGCACTCCAACTCGGTTATCGGCAAGAATGTTCCGCATCCGCTGCTGAGGGCGCTCTCGCCGCTCTCGGAGGCGGAGCTGGAGGCATGTCTAGCCAAACTGCAGAGCTTGGAATTCCTGTTCGAGGTCCAGAGCTATCCTCACGTGGAATATACGTTCAAGCATGCGTTGACGCTTAAGGTGACCTACGAATCCCTGCTGGGGGAGGACCGAAAAAGCCTGCATCGGGCTGCATTGGTTGCGATGGACAGACTCTATGCCGGATCGCTGAACCACCACATCGAGGAACTGGCCGAACACGCGCTTCGTGCCGAAGCATGGGAACCGGCCGCGGATTATCTGCTGCAAGCGGCGGGTCGGGCTGAGGAACGCTCGGCCTATTCCGCCGCGGTCCAGTTCCTCGAAAACGCCCGCAAAGCAGTCGCCGCGCTGCCCCGAAATCCGAAAACTCTCGCCCAGGCGATCAATCTGCGGGTGCGGATGCGGCCCGCCTATGGCGCCCTGGGTGCCTATCGGAAGGCGCTGCCGCAGCTATTGGAAGCGCGCGAACTGGCCACGGAACTGGGCGATCCGCAACTCATCTCTGACGTGTTGCTCCACTTGAGCTATCTCAACAGCTCCCACGGCCGCTACGAGGAGGCGCTGGAACCGGCCAACACACTCAAGCGCGGCGCGACGGTAAATGGCGTGCAGCGCTGCATAAGCGAGTCGGACCTGGCCGCCTCACAGGCGCTTCTGATCCGCAGCGAGGCGCGGCAGGTGCTGGAGCGGCTTGTTCCGCATGAGGAGAGGTTCACCAAAGCTTGGCGTCTGGAGCGTTTCGGACAGCTCGGTGCGCGTGCGGTTTGGTACCTGGGGCACCGCGCGCAGGCGGAAGCGCGCCTTGGCCGGTTCGATGATGCGGAGCGTTCGCTTGCCGAACTGCAGAAGGTCGCCGCCGAAGTGGCGCGCCCGATCGACAGCTGCGCGGCCGCCTATTTCACCGGTGTGGTGGGCGTCCTGCGCGGGCCCGAGCCGGCGCTTGTCGAGGCGCTGCAATTGTGGTTCTCCGAAGCCGCTACCAGCGCATCTATCCTACTCCGGCCATGGCTGTTGACTGTGCTCGGGCATGCGGAATTCCTGCTCGGCCGCAACCACGACGCGGGCGCCACGTTGGAAATGGCAGTGACCGAGGCTGAGCGGCTCGATCTTGCCCAGTTCGAATGTCACGCGCGCGCGGTGCTCGCATGCGTGCGTGCGCGCCTGTATGAGCCGGAAGCTGCGGCCAATCTCGGCCATGCGCTCGAGCTTGCGCGGGGACGCGGCGACCCTTGGAGCGAGATCATCGTACTGCGCGGCCTTGCCGAGCTGAAGCCTTCCAGATCGGCCATTGGCTGGCTCGAACAGGCCTGCAATCTTGCCAGGAGGGTTGAATTGCGGCCGGAGCTTGCCCGCTCCTTGCTAGCTCTCGGGCTTGCGAGGCGGCGCGGCAAGATCGCTGGCGCGGATGCCACTCTCGCGGAAGCGGCCAAGCTCTACACAGAAATGCAGATGCGGGAGGATTTCTCCGGCATGAAGGAGCCGACCGGAAGTGTCCTGCCCGATCGCGTTCCCATGGCCGTCACCGCGTGATCCCTCAGCATTCAGCGGCTTTGTTCAATCTGGTCCACCGAAGGCGGCCAAATCCTGCCCACAAGGCGTGACGTCAACCTCGAGATGCACGTGAAACGTCGGCCAGCACCTCGTCAATATAGTTAGCGCGCGCGCTGGGCTGACGCGTTTGAAGCCATGCCGTTCAAATGCGTTTCGGTGATCGACGCATGGCCCCCGCCTGGCTCTGCCGGGAATTCTGTGCTTCCATGGAGCGAAGCTGGCGAGGCTTGCGACAAGATTTGCTTCGCCGAAAGGAGAAAGCGAGCCCCCGTCACGCAGCTCGCGATGCTGCGGTGTCATGGAACACTATTTGCCGGACCAAACGGTCCGCCACCAGATCTGCGTGGGTCAGCGGCCCCATATGTCCGGCGCCAGGAACAATCGCCCCGATCGCGGCCGGAACGCGGGAAACGAGTTCCCGAGCAATGAGCTGCGTCGGAACTGGTGCAAATTCGCCGCGCAATACCAAGGCCGGAAAGCCAAATCGGGCATATTCGCTTGCTGGCGTCGATTCCTGGATCAATGCGTGGAAGTCCAGGCTGGCCTTCGGCAGAAACCGCACGAGTGCGGCCTGAAGTTCCGGCTTCATCGCCGCGAAGATGCCGGCCCCACCCCAGTAGTCGACGAAATGAGCTGTCGCGGTCAGGTAACTGCCGTTGATCAGGCCGTCATGGACGGTGCCTGCGATCGCCAAGACTTCGCCGAGCGCCTCGTGGCCCTCACAGTCCAGCTCGCGCAGCAGGTGAAAGGCAGACGGCTCATAAAGGGAGAGGCTGGCCAGCCGGTCTGGACGCATCGCTGCTATATGCAGGGCCAATCCACCATCATAGGAATGGCCAACAAGATGCACAGGCCCGTCATGGTGGTCGATCATCTCCAGGATCCCGGCGGCTTCGTCGGCGAGACGGAAAGCGCCGGTACCAGTCCAGGTGCCGCCGCCCGGCGCCCCGATCAGATCGGGTGCGATGAGCCGGTAGCTGTCATCGAGCCGCTCCGCCAGGCTGCGCCATTGCCGTCCGCTGCCGCCTGAGCAGTGCAGGGCGATGACAAGCGGTGCCTGACTCGCCCTATGCGAGACGTGGGACGTCGATGCAGCAATCATAGAGCCCCGCCCTCCTCCGCCCTCAAAAAACGCGTGCGGCGGCTGGGATCACGCCCGGCAAACGAAGTGATCCAGTTGATCTCGAAGCGGGTGATGCCGATGTCGCGCAAGATGTAGTCCGGCAACTCATAAAGCTGTCTACGGTCCCGTTGGATACGAATGAAACGCCAGACTGCGGCCAACATTGTTCCGCCAGCCCAGCGCAAACCTCGCGTTGTGGTGAGGCACAGGGATGGGTTCACCATTGCACTCATTTTGATTTTCTCCATGGTTGCGGGCGCTGACTACGGCGCCAGTGGAGCCCTTGTCGTTGTCCGCCGTGAGCGTCATCGTTGAAGGCAACGTCGATTTTTGCCGCGCCAGCGTTGTATTCGGCGGTCAGGCCGCTGCTCGGCGGGAGACGTCGAGAAACATTGCCAGGTGAGCCGCCAGCGCCTCCGCATCGCGGCCGACGCCGTCGAGGAAGCTGGAGCTTCGATGGCGCATGAAATTGAGGCCGAGCACGTAGAGTCCCGGATACGCGCAGACGCCGCCATCGTTCAGGATTTCGCCCCGGGCGTCGAACACATCCAGCTTCAGCCATGGGTATTCCCGGCGATGGCCGGTGGCCCATATGATCGTCTGGATACCCTGGTCGATGAGGTCGATTTCGGTCGCCTCGGCGCTCAGGATCAGGCTCGGAATGGAACCGGGATCGATCGAGTAGAGGCCATCGCCGGCGGCGGCGCGGTCTATATTGGCCAGCACGCGCCTTAGCCTGCGTTCCGCCGCCATGGTCGTTTCGGCGAGATCGCCGTTGAACCGAATGCGAGTATCGCAAGCGGCAGCCGCTCGACCGACAAGACGAACGCCTTGCTCCCGAAGACCGGCAAGGTCGAGCGTCCTGCGCTCGGGTGTGCCTATCAGCTGCAGCGAAGGCTGCCGCCGTGCCGCAGTGAGATCCGGAACTTCAGCGACAGGCTTGGCAAGCATTCCCAGCCGGTCGAGCCACCACAGGATGTCGTGCCCGCGGTAAAGCCTCGGTAGGCGTGTATGACTGCCAACCGACAGGGTCACCGGGCGTCCGGAGCGATTGATCTCCTCCGCAAGTTGTATGCCGGTCGCCGAGGCCCCGGCCACGAGAACGCCACCCCTGGGGCAGTTGCTGAGGATTGCGATAGTCCCGCGGCACGATTTGCCTGATACGAGAGGAGATCTGCTTTGCCATTGTCGGAATGCGTGGCCTGTCGCTGTATCCGGTCGCGACCACGACCGCACGCACCCCCCATTGGCCGCGATCGGTCAGCAGCCGGAAACCTCCATCGACCCTTTCGGCCGAAAGCACCTCAACGCCGTTTGCTACGGGCGCGGTGATCGAGCACGCGTAATCCTTCAGGAACCCGACGGTCTCGGCCATTGTCATGAAGCCGTCGGGATTGGCTCCGCGATAACCGCAGCCGGGCAGGCGTGTCATCCAGTTGGGCGTCAGCAGGCGCAGCGAATCCCACCGTTCGCTGCGCCAGCGCTCAGCGATGCGGCCGCGCTCCAGCACGACGTGGTAGACCCCGCGCTCGGACAGGCACCGGCTCATGGCGAGACCCGCCTGTCCGGCGCCGATAATGGCCACGTCTGTATGCTGCATGGAATCCGCGCCTTGTAAGCAGGGGCAACAGATCGCCGGCGCCATCCTTTTCAGGACGAGGCCGGCGATATTGCTCTTGCGGACCGAAGTCAGCCTTTCACGGCAACCGAGACCGGCACGCCGTTGGTCAGCACGTCGAACACCGCGGAACGGGCGCGCGACTGCATCACGATTTCCTCGAGCTTCTCAGCCGGAGCATCGCCGTTGATCTTGAAGGAGATACGGATGCCCTGGTAGCCGTTGCGGACTTCGTTAGAGATGCCGAGGATGCCGCGAAGGTCGATGTCGCCTTCGACGGTCGATTCCACTTCATGCAGCGTCACACCGCGCGCGGCCGCGATGTTCGCGATGCCGGCGGTCAGGCAGGAAGCAAGCGCGTGGAGGAGGTATTCGACCGGCGTCGGGCCGTTGTCTGTGCCGCACAGGACCGCTGGATGGTCGCTGTCAGCCTGGTAGGCCATCGTGTGAGACTGGTCGGCGCCGGCGCCGAAGAAGTTGGCCATCGTGCTGCTGCTGTGCGTGCCGGTGATCCAGCGGCTCTTGGCACGGAACTGGAACTTGGCAAGCTCCGGCTGCCCCGCGACGGCGTTGATGGTGGCCAGAAGGGTGGGCGTGTCAACGCCATTCCTCGGCTCCCGCGCCGCCTTCTTAACGGAAGCCTTTTCCATGACCATTGTATCGTCCTGCATGTCATTCACTCCTGGGTTCGGATGTTGCGCGACCGGGATCGCCCCGGACGGCTAAACCTCGGCCGGCAGCGTTTGACGTGCAGTGGGAACGACAGTGGGAAACGAGAGGTTTTTTGTATCAGCGAGTCGTGAACAGCACCGGATCTGCAATCAGCGAAACGACGGGCCTTCAAACGCTTGCTTCCCCGCCACTCTGCGATCTCGCCTAAGCGCCGCGAAGGCGTCACAGCCGAAACCACAGGAGATCAGACCATGTCTCGTTCGTTTGGGATAGATACCCGCCCGTCCTCAACCGACTGGGCAGTCATAGTTCGAGGACCGACCAAAGCCGAGGTGCTTGCCCACGTCGCGAAGATTCATACATACGCGAGCACGCTCAATCGGCCCGGCCGCGAGAAAACCACATGAGGCTTGTTGCGGCGGGAGTGCCGGCTGGCCCCTGTCGACAATACCTGCGGGAATATTGTTTTTCGGTCGACGTCCAGCTCAACAAGGAAGGACGCGGCCGAAGAACATCCCACGAACCTCGGGAAATTCAGGTTCGTCTAATGTTCAGACGAGAGGTGGCGGCGGAGGCTCACAAGACGCAGGGCAATAGCCGATCTTACCCCGATCGGTTTGAAGGACATCGACCACCCGAGGCCTCTGAGGTGGGCATCGCTTGGGCCCGCCGCGGCCATTCCCAGCGTTGCGATCGCAATGCGCTTCACCGTCACCTTGCGGCCTTGTGCGGTGACGTTGATCCGTCCGGCTTGCGTCCACGCGCGATCCAGCCCTTTCGCCGGGCCTCCAACGTCATGGCAGTCTTTCCCTTCGGCAACCGTCAGAGAGGACGGGTCGGCCGCAGGCGATCCAATCGGGCAGATCGCCACGCGACAGGCGCGTGACCTTGACCCGCCGGCGACGGTCGAGATCGATCGTTCGGCTGCCGAGATGGGCAAAGATCGAGAGATTGAAATAGCGCTCAAGATAAGCGCGAGCGACGAAGCGTCCGAACAAGCCTGAAAGGGCGCCTTTGACTTCACGCGCCTGTCCGAGCAGCTTCTTGAAGACGAACGGCGTTCCCGCGCCGGTCGGTGCGAGCAATGCGTCCAGGATCGACCACGCACCGTAGACCGCGCCGGCGTCTGCAGCACTTCCCAAATGCCGGCATTCTCTATGTCTGAGACTTCCAGGTCGACGGTGGTGCGGCGATGGGGCTCGCTGTCGCTGGGTCGAAGCTGTGAAGAAATGTCCTCGTCATAGCGCAGCGCCCGTTTGAGATCGTCATGCTCGAAGGCGCTGGCCATGCGGTTGATCTCGGCCGGGCGACCGCCGACCGCCTTGGCTATATCGCGCCAGGTCGCGGTCACGGTCCCGACTCCTTTGATAATCGCGCGCGCCTGCGGCAGCGTGAGCGCGAAAAACTCCGACGCCGCCTCCAGCAGATCGAGCGAACAGGTGCCCTCGTCGAGATCGATGTTCGTGGTCAGCACCCGCGCCTTGAGATCGGTCGGAACAGGATTGAGGTCGTATGCCGGCGAGAGAGGCCAACCCGCCTTTCCCAACCACAGGAAACCGTGATTGCGGAGGTGGTCGTCGAAATTGGAATCAGCACATTGAAGACGACACGCCGGTAGAGGGAGTGGGCGTCCGTCTTCCCCTGGGCGCCATGTTGCGCGAGGGCGTCGACGATCTCCGGGTAGCTGCCCCGCTCGCCGTTCCTTCGCGCCCATCATCGCCATCGCCGACAGGCAATCGAGGCGGTCGCCGGCGATGGAAAGGCAGCATTCTCAGCGTGCTCAGGGAACGCTGATCACGGGCGTCATCGACAATGGCCACGCGGTCCGTGTCGACCCCGTGCAGGTTGAGGCGGACCAATTCCAAACGGCCCGAGCTGTTGCATCTTAGCTGGACAAAGCTGGTACGCACCGATTTATCGACGTCTGCGCAGCGGCGACTTCCCTGCACCCTGTGCGCCGCCAGCAATCTCGCGTAGAGACCCCTGGCCGAGCCGGCCCTGCGACGCGAGAACTCCATGCGAATAATGTTGCCTGTCCTGTTGCTCGGTGCCGTCCTCGCCAGCCTGTCGCCCGTCCAGGCAGCGGCCGGCGATTGCGGCGATGCTGCCGCCCTGGTGCAGCAGGCCTATCCCAAGGCCCGAAAAAGCGCCGACGGCGCCTGGTTCACGCTTGCACCCCATACGAGCATCGCCTCAACGCTCCCGGAGAGCGATGCGCCATTCGGCCTGATCTGCAAGATCTGGCCCGCTCATGATGACCTGCTCTTGGTCGCAGTGCCACTGATCGACAGCCCTAACAGCGACCACCTGCATGTCGGCGATATCGAGCTACTGGTCGTCGATAGAAAGAGCCTGCAGGTGCGCCAGCGCCTGCTCCAGCCTGGACTGATGACCGATGATGCCATCGCCATCCGCAAGGTGGAATTCGACACCGGCCGCTATGTGCTGGCGCCTGATGTCACCGCCTTCGGCCTGCGCATCGAAATGGCAAACCATTCGCAGGCCAATCCCTTCACTGAAACCGACCTGCGGCTCTATGCCGTCGCCAGCGATGCGCTGCGCTTGGTGCTCGACGGCCTCGTGGTGGCCGGCCATGGCGGCGAAGGCGATGCCAGTTGCGCTGGATCGTTTCATTCCAGCCAGGTCAGCCTGGCGATGAGCCCGGCGCGCCATCACGGCTATCATGACATCATTGCGGTCGAGCGGACGGACACCGACAATCCCTCCCCCGACAAGGATGGCGAGTGCCAGTCCCATCCCGGCAAGCCTGTGAAGCGGACCTACCGGCTGCGCTATGACGGCAGCCGCTATTCGGTTCCCGCGGCACTCAGGGTGATGGGATTGTGACGCCGCCGCACACGTCCCTGCCTTGGTTCGTCAATGTGATCAATTCCAGTTGAATGGGTATCGACCATTAATTCTCTCGTGGTAGGAGGCGCTCAAGGGGGCTCTTCCCAAAGGAGCTGATGATTTGTGGTGGTCAAGATTGTTTTGCCGGAACGTGGGACGACAGACTGGACGGGCTATTCTCCGCAAAGGTCGACTACGCCGGGAAATCCATTCTCGATGTTGGCTGCAATATGGGTGTTGTCGCCTATGAGATATCCAAGCTGAAACCCAGCTCGATCCACGGGATCGACATTGCCAAGCCGCACATCCAGACTGCAAAAATGTTATTGAGCTGCTCCCCGGTGCATGCCCGGTTCGATCGCCTGAATCTTGGCAGCCGGCGCCTCGGCAATATCCTTCTACCGAAATACGATATCGTCCTGCTGCTGGCCGTCTATCAGCACATGCAGCGCAACATCGGCCCAGGCAAGGCGCGAAGGGTGCTTTCCAATATTGTGAGGCGCACCTCAAACGTTGTTGCCCGCGTTCATCGAAACGCTGTCCGACGAGGGATTCCAAGTTAAGAGCACTCACATATCCCCTCTTGGTAGTCATGTGCTCGTTCTTGAGAAACCTGCCTTCGGAAATCCGCAGCCATGATGACACATTCCTTGTGGTAGTCTGCCCACCAACATCCATGTGCCAGCAGCGGGCGCAGACCAGCTGCCTGCCTGCAGCTCGGCCCGGGGAGCGCGGATTCGCCGGCAGAAAGCATCTTGCGGATGGACTTCGCGCCAATACCGATGACATTGAGGGTTGCGGCTACGGTGTTGTCTGCTAGCTAGTTTCCGTCCATAAACGCTTCTTTTTGCGAACATTTGCAACCACTTGCCGTTCGTCGACACGTTTTTGGGAGGATGGGCAGGATCTAGGACGCTGGGATC
>NZ_JAMYNH010000047.1:0-20882 GCF_040318975.1 Mesorhizobium sp. M0983
GGTGAGGCAATGCGCGTCAGCGCCAAACGGATCCTATCAACAGTGGCCCGTCATTTGCTGGGTGATCTCGGATGAATACCATTCGGCACATCCGGCTTTCGCCGGCTCTGTCGCAATTCCGGGATGTGGACGGGAAGAGCGTCGCCTAGGAGCATTGATCAGGCGGTGAGCATTTCGAATTGCTCGGCAATTGACGGACTCGGATTGTAGGCGAACCTCGCCTGTCGCTTTCGCATCATGTGGACCAGCTCGATGCCGGAGAGGGTGATCTGGGCATTCTCCATAGACTTGAAGCCGAGCATGGATCGAACGCGGCGCTTGATGCGCCGGTGATCCTGTTCATCTCCGGTCGATGTGCGGCCGGTGCGCCTCAGGAAGCCACGGATTACGCCGGCACGCTTCATCCCAAAGTGCCTCATCAATCTCGTCTGAAAATGGATCGTTCATGATAGGCTCGCGATGAAAAACACCGCGAGCCTCATTCTCACATGAAGTGGCAAAACCAAGCACCACGTCAAATTAACTGCCCATCTCTAAATTAATTGCCAGCCTAACCGACTGAAACACGGCAGAAGCTGCCCGGAGCCCGTCATAGCCAAGCGGCTGGCCGCGGTGAACAGCGACGTCAGTTGCGCTTCCTCTTGCGCTTCTTCGGAGAAGGGGAGGGCGTTCCGTGCGTCAGAGAGACCACCGGCAGCCCGGAACCCCAATCGAGCTTGCAGGCGACCTCCACGGCCTGCTCAGGCGTGCCGCCGAACTCCAGAACAGCCTGCGCATGCTTGGCGCCGCTGCCGATCGCGAAATAGGGATTGGACAGCATGCCGGTCAAAGTCCAGCGGTGGGAGGCGATCTGAGCGCACCCGTCGGGATGAACCACCAGGAGATGGAGGTCGTCGCGATCCACGCTGTGTGGCGTGTTCTTGATGTCTGCGCCGGCTACATACCAGTCCAGAATCGCCTCGCAGGCACCAGCCCTGCCGCTGGAGGCGCCAATCAGGCGTCCATCGGGCAGACGGCGAATCTTCATCTTGGTGCCGATGTATCCGGAATGACCGGGGAAGGCGCGACTGTCGGCGGCCATCACGCCGTCCTTGTAGGCGATGGTAGTCAATGGAGCAGCCTCCCTTCGTCGTCCTTGGTCATGGCCACATCGACCGAGCAGGCAATATCGCTAGTATCGACGCCGGCGGCGATGGCCCGGGCGGTCAGTTCCTGGGTCCAACGATGCCGCGCAGCCAGCCAGACCCAAGGTTCATTGATGGCTTCAGTTGTGCTGACCAGGCGATGGGCAACGTTAGAGGCGAAGTGAGTTGTCCCTCGTTTTGAGGGCCCTGCGTCCTCGCCGCCCTTAGTGGGAGAAAGTAGAATCGCAGCGCCGGGCCAGATGCGCCGTCAGCATGCTGCCAGGTCTTACTCGCATTTTTTTGTGGGTGACCATGAGAGCCTCGACCTGTGACGTGTTTACGATGTTCGCCGCACGAACCGTGCCAAATGAGAACACCGTTTCGGCAATATGATTATCGGGCTCTGCTATCTCACGGCTGTGCGAAGAGATCGACGGCAAGGTGAAGACCGTTCCTCGAATGGCCGATCGAGGGCGATTGGCCATACCTTTGCATCGATGGCGCCTATCTGAAGGTACACCGCAGCGGGCGCCGACGCTGATGCTGAATAAATCCGTGACTTGTACTTCAACACCTCCTCGAGCTGGACGCTCCAGCCAGGCCCGTTGACAGTCTTCGGGACAAGGTTGGATCCGAGCAAAATGCGTCCGAATTGGTGTAGGTCTTCGCTGCACCGATTTTCGATACCGGGGGGCTTATGGTTTTAACGCTCGGGAACGGTTCGGATGGCCATCCTTTACGCATGGCGCGAAGCGGGTGATGCGGTGTCCAAACTTGACAGCGACAGACAAAATGTCAGGTTCAGAACAAACATTGGCAGAAATGTCAGGTTCACTACAACCGGCCAGCTTGGGTTGGAGGTCTTTTCAAGCGTAACCGTGCGGTATTTGCGTGCTGTGCCCGCTCGCACGGCCTGTGGGCAAATTGAGTTGCGGCAACATTGAGTGAGAGCCGACTGCCTGCCAAGGCGCGTTGTTGACCAAATATCAGCAGCTTCCGAATTCTTCACGGTCGCCTTGGCAGAGTCGTCTGCTCGTCGTCTGGACGGACATCATCTTCCCGAACGGCTCCACGCTCCAGATCGGCGATATGGCCGGCACTGATGTATGAGCGGGAACGGCAAAAAAATACAGCCAGCCGTTCGACCACTTTTTCTCCAATGGTGCTGATCCGGGACACCCGTCCCGTTGCACATCGTCAGCAATCCCTCCGAGCATTAGGACAGGCTAACCCTTGGCACAGGAAATGCGAATTTTCGCTTTGGGTCCATTCAGGAAAACGAGAATCACACCTCCGCCGCATCCGCAGAAAACTGGGTAGCCAGAAAAGGACGCAGATATGTCCGTCGAAAAAGTGGACACGCTTGTCGTTGGCGGCGGCCAAGCGGGAGTGGCTATGAGCGAGCACCTGAGCAAGTGCGGGGTGCCTCATCTAGTCCTTGAACGCGGCCGGATTGCCGAACGCTGGCGCTCGCAGCGGTGGGACTCCCTGGTTGCCAATGGCCCGGCCTGGCACGACCGATTCCCGGGCCCGATGACTTTGCACCCAAGGAGGAGGTCGCCGACTATTTTGTCGCTTATGCAAAGCAGATCAATGCGCCGATCCGCTGCGGCGTGGAGGTGAAGCTCGTGCAAAGAAATGTCGGGCGGCCCGGATTCCGGGTCCAGACGTCGGACCGTGTGATCGAAGCCAACAGCCTCGTCGCCGCGACCGGACCTTTCCAGATCCCCGTCATTCCGCCCGTCGTCCCTCGAGAAGCGGGCATGCTGCAAATCCATTCCAGCGCGTACCGCAACCCTGAGCAACTGCCGAAAGGCGCGGTGCTGGTGGTTGGCGCGGGATCCTCGGGCGTGCAGATCGCGGACGAACTCCAGCGCGCCGGCAAGCGCGTCTACCTCTCGGTCGGCCCTCACGATCGCCTGCCGCGGGCCTATCGCGGGCGCGACTGCTGCTGGTCTGGGCATCCTCGGCAAGTGGGAGGCCGAGGCCCCGGGACCCGGCACCGAACACGTCACGATCGCGGTGAGCGGCGCGCGCGGCGGCGAGACGATCGATTTCCCTCGTCTGGCCGCGCAGGGGCTTACCCTGGTTGGTATGACCAACGCGTACCAGGACGGCGTGATGAGCTTCGCGCCCGATCTCGCGAAAAACATTGCCCGCGGCGACGCCAGCCTGATGTCGCTGCTGGATGAAGCCGACGCCTATGTCGCTTGCAACGGGCTCGATCTTCCGGAAGAGCCCGCGGCCCGCAGGATCGATCCGGATCCGGAATGCATGAGTGATCCGATCCTTGACGTCGGCCTGGCCGAGAACGGGCTTTCGGCAATCATCTGGGCGACAGGCTTTGCAGTCGACTACAGCTGGCTGAAGGTCGATGCCCTCGACGAGAAGGGTCGGCCAAGGCACCAGCGCTGTGTCTCGACCGAGCCGGGGATCTATTTCCTGGGTCTGCCTTGGCAGTCGCGAAGGGGGTCCAGCTTCATCTGGGGCGTCTGGCATGATGCCAAGCATGTGGCCGACCGCATTTCGACGCAGCGAAAATATCTAGCCTACCATGCTGCCGCGAAGCGCGAACACGTTGACGCCTGACCAAAGCTGACGACCGCTGCGAGCCCGACGTGATGGAGAACCATGATGGCGCACACGCGAATTCGTACCTTTAATACGAAGGATGCCTATCCCGAGCAGAAGCTCGACAATGATCTCTGCCAGGCGGTTGTCACGCGCGGCGGCCGGACCGTTCGGCCCGGTGGGCGCACGCCGTCAGCCAAGCTGTACGGGCTTGCTTATTTCGCATAATATCCGCTCGCTTTGGTCAACCGTGAGCCGGTGCGAACGCGCTGGGTGCACATGAGCAACGATGGAGTCCTTCGTTGCATGGCAACACCAGACCGTCCGCTGTTGGCCCGTTTGAGCCGTGGAGCAGTCGAACCGCAACGCGCCCCAAGTCGGTCGTTCCAGCCGGCTTTCCGACGACTAGAAGCGGACATCGCCGGTGACACTCTCGAGAAATGTCAGGTGAGTCAGAATGCCACCTTGGCTTGGAGCAGAACCTCGGGCAGAAAGTAAACTGGGGGATAACGATGCCGGCCATGACGAAGTTGGGAACGACAGACGCAGACATTCGCTCTGCGCTACACGCCAAACAATTGCGACGCGCCAAATCTCATCCCGATACGCTCGTGATCGAGGAACTTGGCCTCGCACGCCCAGAGCCGCATCGACGTTGCCGTCATCAACGGCTGCATCCACGGCTATGAAATCAAGAGCGCCAAGGACAACCTCGACCGGTTCGCGACCCAGATCGATATCTACCGCCAGACGCTACAAAAGCTCACACTCGTCGCCGCGCCGAAACATGTCGCAGGCATCATGAGTCACGCTCCCGAATGGTGCGGCGTAATCGCGGCCGAGCAGGGACCAAGAGGCGGCATCAACTTCCAAGTTTTGCGAAACGCCGTCAATCTCGAAATCGATCCGGTCATGATGGCGCATCTGCTCTGGCGTGATGAAGTCATCCAACTCCTGGACCAGGCTGGATATGCGCCGAAAGACCTCCGCCGGCCGAGAAAGCAGCTTTTTGAGATGCTGTGCGAAGCCATGACCCTTCGCGAGATCACCGCCTCCATCCGCGCCTTCATGGCGCAGCGCCAGACGTGGAGAGATCGTCCAGCACGCGCATCATGTGATGGTTGATTGCTACGTCCTTCCATCGCGTGAGATTGCTCGGCGGAGCTTTCTTGATAGCGCATTTGCCGATGTAGTCATCTCCGTAGCTGTAGTCATTCCCTTTGAAGACGCCTGACCCCACGAGCACCGCACAATGCGATGCTTACCGATCTGTTCCCGGTGAACAAGGGGATACGTCTGCTCGGAGTAACGCTGTCATCATTGGGCACGCGGGTGACGCCCCGGTGTCAGAGCAGCTCGCGTTCTTCTGAACCGGCCCACTTGGTGGCTTTCCCTTTGAGATTGGCGCTGGACGTCTATCTTGAGTTGACATTTTCATGAGTCGCTAAAGCGGCCGCGCTTGCATGGACTTTATAAGCGTGGCATTATGTCAACGATGAGTAGACAATCGCCATCGAAGCTAAAGTCTCTCCTGCAATCGGTGCCCCCCGGCTTTCTGATCGATTCAGGTTGGATGAAACGACACGCCATTTCGCGCCAGTCGACATCGGCCTATGTCGCTCGCGGATGGCTCGAGCGAGTTGCGCAAGGTGTCTACAGGCGGCCATTCAGCAGGGGCGAAAGCTCCGAGGCGCGATCCGGCTGGAAGATCCCGCTCCTGTCTGCGCAATGGCTGATGGGATACGGGTTTCATGTCGGAGGCATGAGCGCGCTCGATCTGCGGGGCCATGCCCATTACCTGCGACTGGGCGATGCTCCCTCCATCTATCTCTACGGCGAGGACGTCCCGGATTGGTTGATGAAGCTCGACACCGACGCGCATTTCGTTCGCCACCGGAACGAACTGTTCGAGGATCCGGCGCTTGGCGTCGATGACGCAACCTTCAGTCTTTCCGACAGCGCAGAGGACGGATTGACTCTTAGTCCTTGGCTCTGGCCCATAAAAATGTCCTCGGCGGAGCGCGCGGTTCTGGAAACTCTGGACGAGGTCCCGAGAGCCATCAGCTTTCACACCATGGACACCGTCTTCGAGGCCTTGGTCAGCCTGCGCCCCCGGCTGTTGGCGCGGTTGCTCATGCAATGCCGCAGCGTGAAGGTGAAGCGCTTGTTCTTCGTCTATGCCGACAAACATGGCCATCCCTGGCGCAAGCACATCGACATATCAGAACTGGACCTTGGCCGCGGAGACAGGAGCCTCCTGTCCGGCGGCCGGCTTCACCCGACCTATCGCATAACGGTGCCGGCCGATCTTCTGCCGGGGGAAGCGTCCGATGCGTGAGACTTACATGCGGCAAGTCGAACTTCTGGTGCGCACATTGCCCTTCATCGCGCGCCAGGAGGTGTTTGCACTGAAGGGTGGCACAGCGATCAACCTCTTCTATCGCGACATGCCCCGGCTTTCGGTCGACATCGACCTCGTCTATCTGCCGATCGAAGACAGGGAAACCACGCTGAAGGGCATCGACCGGTCCCTCGAATTCATTCGGGAGGATCTGCAACGCGGCCTGCGCGGGGTGGTCGTTCAACGGATTGCCGGCGGCGGCAACAACGACACCCGCGTGCTCGTGCGGCAAGGCAGCACCGAGATCAAGATCGAGACCTCGCCCGTCGCCCGAGGCACGGTCCATCAACCTGAACTCCGGCGGGTGAGCGGGCCGGTCGAAGACGCCTTTGGCTTCGCCGAAATGCAAGTCGTCGCCTTCGAAGACCTCTTCGGCGGCAAATTGCACGCTGCCGTGGATCGGCAACATCCCCGAGACCTGTTCGACGTGAAGCAGCTGTATGAGAATGAGGGCCTGACAGATGCGCTCTTCCGGACATTTCTGGTCTATGTCGCGAGTTCTGGTCGACCGCCCCACGAGCTGGTCAGGCCGTCGCTGGCGAAGATCGACGAGGACTTCGTCAAGGAATTTGAGGGGATGACGCTGACGCCGGTCGATGTGGACGACCTAATAGGCGCTAGGGCCCGTCTCACGGCCGACCTGCTCAAGAAGCTCGACGACGACGCGATGCGCTTTCTGCTGAGCCTTCACGACGGCGACCCCGATTTGGAAGCCATCGGCTTGCCGCAGGCGGCTCAGTTGCCGGCCGTGCGATGGAAACTGCTCAATCTCGCGAAGTTGAAGGAACAGAACCCGGAGAAGCATGCCCAGCTCCGCAGCGAGATCCAGAGCCTACGACCATAGATATCCATTCACATGCGAGTGACGTGCAAGATGATTTACCGAACTAAAATACCGTTGGTGGTGAGAAGTTCGTGTTTGTCCAAGGACGGATTCTTCATAACTTGGGCTGAGCTATACAGCCATACCGCGGGGCGCGGTCGTTAGCTGAACGAAAAGCTGCGACGCCTATTTAAGCGCCTTCCAGAGGGACTTCAAGCATGTTTGCCTTTGCAGATGAGACAGGCAACTCGGGCCGGAACATCTTCGATCAGAACGAGTATTTTCGCCTCGGCGCGATTCTAGCGACCTCCGACATCGCTCCTGCTGTGAAAAACGTCCTGGACCCATACCTGAAAGAAAATTGCGTCGAGCGCTTTCACGCCCATGAGTGGCCGGAAGAGAAGGTGTCGGAGATCGGCCAGGAGATCTTTGACGCACTCGATCAATCAGGATCATGGGTGTTCAGCCTGACTGAGATCCACAAACCCTATATGGCGCCTACCAAGTTCGTCGACGTGATCTTCGACGCCGGAGAAAACAAGGCGGTGCCGGGTGAGTGGTACTGGGATGAACTCAATCGCCATGTCCTTTGTCTGACTAACGACGCGATGTCGGAAGACACCGCGAAATTGTTCTGGACGTCCTATCTCGGCGATGACTTCGGCGGCATCGCCAAATGTCTCGATCTGCTGGACGGTGCGCTCGAGAAAATGGATTTCCCGCTGACCGTCCGCAGAGTGATTTCGGGGGCATTTGAGTTCGCGCGGCAGCAGCCGGCTGAATTCACGCTCGGGAATACGCAAAAGAAGAAGGGCTATCAGGCCAGCTCCCCGAACGTTGTTGCCTCACCCGACTATTCCAAGCGATCCACGATTTTGCTGAGCGGTCGGCAAGCCCTCCGGAGCGGCTCGTTCATGACAAGCAGGACGAGTTCCGAGCGGCGCTTGCTGAGACCTATGAACAATTCGGCAACATCATCTGGCACGACTCGCCTGAAGGTGCATTTCCCGAGGCCTCGCTTGCCAAATACGATCTCGCGCAGTTCGAAATGCCGTCCTCGAAAGACAATGCGGGGCTTCAGGCGACTGACCTGTTGCTTTGGACGGCGCAGCGCAAACCCAAATCCGGGATGCTTGTTGCACTTAAAGATAAATTGAACGGAAAGACCGACGACTTTCACGTCTCGAGACGAATGTCCGAGTTGATTGTGCACGTGCATCTGCTTCGCCACGAGCGGCGTCGCGGCCGATCGAAGCAAAGCTAGCGGCTGAGAACTGGCCGAGCCAATCTACTGGAAAGTGAGTTGTGCAGTTTGTTTCAATCGCCCAGTCCGCAGCCCGACCGCCAAGAGCCGACAAACCTCGCTAAGCGAGCTTCTGAAGGATGTAACCTGTCGCTTGGCAGTTAATTGTGAGAATGCAGAGTCAATGATATCAGTGGTTTATGTTTGCACCTAATTTGAGAATGAGCACTTAATTTAACCGTGCTGCGGCCGCTGCAGGTAATATGAGAATGGAGCGCTCGAGCATCGGGAGATGCCGTATCTGCTGTGGCTCGGCTAGAGCGCGAGGCCGGCCATCGCGTTGCCGGCCGATGCATTTCTGATCGCCTCGTCGGCCGCCAGACGCTCGACGACCGTGATACCGGGAACGACAATCCTCTCCTCCCGCATTTTCTCCCTGCCATTGCGGACAAAGACCTGCAATCGGTCGCTTCAATGTTCACGCTCTCATGGTTGTTTGACACCCTTGATCGAGCCATTGGGCTGCCACCGATGCAAAACTCGGACGGCGACGAGCTCATGTTCCACGATATCAGGTTTCCGCTGGCGAATGGCGTGACACAGAAGGATATCGCTGCGCAGGTGACCGCCATTCCAGGAATGGCGCAGGAGAGCGTGAAGTTCTGGAACTGGCTCGAGGACAAGCCGAAGGGCAGAGAGAAGGTGAAACAGGCCGATGCGCTTTCTTTCGACGCTACCATGGATAACGGTCAGCGCGTGCTGGGCAATGTGGAACTGAAAGGCCGGTTCTTGCACCTGTCGACCAATTCCGAAGCCGGTGCGAAGAAGGGAATAGTCCTGATCCGGCAGGCGCTCGGCGACATTGTCGGCACACCGCTGACCGAAATCCGCACCATCGAGCAGATGATGGCCGAGCGGCCGCCGCGCGAACATGGAGGAGCAGCTTCCGACGTCCGGCCCGAAATTGCCGAGCAGGTCGTCCACCAGTTCATGGACCGGCAATATCGTGAAACGCTTGATCAGCCGGTCGGCATGCTCGGCAACAAAACGCCACGTCAGGCCGCAAAATCAGCCGCTGGCCGACAGAAGGTCGCCGAATGGCTCAAATATCTCGAAAACCAGTCCGCAAACCAACCGGATCCCGCCGATCCCATGGCAACCTACAGTTTCGAGTGGATGTGGAAGGAACTCGGCGTCCACGATCTGCGTCGATAGAGCCCACTACCGTAAATCCGTGTCCCAATAATGTATCGGTGCCATCCGGCGCATCGACAATCTCTGGGTTGGCATCAGGCTTCCTCGTTTTGAACGAGGCATCCTGTAGACCGGTTGAGTTGTCGGCCGAAGCATCCCGCACCTCCGAAAAGGTGCTCACGATCGTCTGAATTCGTTGCTCACGATCGCCTGAAATACGCAGCAACCCTGGCAAATGCCGATGTACACCAGTTGCACACTGGATCGGCGCTGCCGCAATCCGCTAGTTCTGACCGGATGCATTCAGCCAATTCCTTTCGATACCGGTCAGCAGTTGCCCAATTCAACTCTCCATCGGTCGCAAGGGCATCATCGGGTTGGCGCAGGGCGAGCCGATCAGGGTAGCAGCCGGTCAGGGTAGCAGCCGGTCCTGGAGTGCCCGCCGGTCGGCAACGAGGTTACTAAGGTCCTGGTCCGGCGGCAGTCCTTGTGCCAATCCTCCAACCAGTTCCCGCGTCGCCGCCAGCAGGAAGACGCCGCAATCATAATTGTTATCCTGCTGGGAGATGGAGGCTGTGTACGGGGTGACGCCCAGCCTTGCTGCGAGCGCTACTGCACTGGGGTTGTTGCATCCCCCGTTGGAGTCGTAGTGATAAGCAACCTGGATTTCTCGGTCCCTGCGATCAACCAGCAGCAGCGACCAATGGGTGCCGGTGCTATGTTGATCGCCAGGATCGGCATTGTTCACTGGCAGGAACAGGAAGTCGGCTGTATCATTACCGTCCCGGTCCTGGAGGATGTGCTCGAGATGGTGTTGCCCTTGGTCCGTGCGCAGAAGTAGGGCTAGGGAGGGATCCACGAGGCGCGTCCGAGCGGCCAGATCCGGATTGGTCACCTGCAACTCGCGCTCCAGGAGTTTGTAATCTCTTGTGATGTGGCGATCGTGCAGCCATTCCTTGTCCTTGAGCCAAGCTGCGGGGTGATGGGTGAGATGAACACCGTCCGACTGCAGCGCGGCCGTGTAAAGCTGATTATTGATCAAGAAGCGTGTCGGTGGAGCGTACCAGGTCGGCGCGACCCCCCTGGTCTCCCGGATGTTGATCACAGTGTCCGAGGCCTCTACTGAGCCGTGCTTCCAGCTACCCAATTGGCTTCCAAGGTCAGGTAATGCCGAGGTGCGAGTTGATGGGCCGGCAAAGGACGGCGGGCCGGCCCAATTCGGGGGGACGTGCTGTTCGAAATCGATGTAATTGGGTGGCTGGTGATATGTCGGGCCGAAGATCGATGCCCCGGTATCCTGCTCCCACGTTGGCGGGCTTGGCTGATTGACACTTTGTGCCGGCGAATTGGTGGGTGGCATCCCCTGCCAAAAGTTCGCTGTATTGAAACTATCGGCGGGCAATTGGCCGGCTTGATCCACTCCCGTCCAAAACTCCGTCGAATCGAAGTTTTGCGGCGATGGAGCAGGTTGATCCGACTGCGACGACAACGCCCACGAGCCGTCCTCCAATCCGGCAGGTTGCCGCCCTCCGGCTTGATCCGCAGCGTCATGAATTTCGTCTTGATCAACACTTTCCACCGGTGAGGGCGCGGCTTGTTCCACTGGCGGCCGAGAGCTGCCTTCTCCAGCGCGCAAACTCTCCTGCCTGAGCTTCTCACGGTACCTCTCAAGCATACCCAATGCGCCGAGGAAATTGCTGTTCGGGAACAAAGACTCAGCATGCTTGCGCAGCGACTCGCCATCGTGTCCAGCAAGGCTCTGCCCGGAAGGCTGGAGCGCGTTAGACAACCTACGGAGATTGCGACAATATTGGTCGACGGTGTGCTCATACATGTTGGCAGCCAGTGCCGCCAGAGCCGCGGCGTTGATGAGCTTCTCTTCAGGAGAGGCACCCCGCCGCGACCGAGGCTTACTCTCAGGCTCCTGACGGTACCTGCCAAGCATACGCAATCCGTACCAGATCATTTTGTCTGTCGGGAACAAAGACTCAGCATGCACGCGGAGCGACTCGCCATCGAGTCCAGCAAGGCTGTGCCCTTGACGCCGGAGCGCCTTGGACAGCTTACGGAGACCGAGAGCATAGTTGTGGGTGGTGCTCTTCCCGTCAGCATTAGCCGCCGATTGGATGAGGTTCTCGTCTGGTTGCCTCGTTCGCTGCTGTTGCTGCAAGGAGAACTCCTGCATCCCTCCGGCTTGATCTGCAGCGTCATGAATTTCGTCTTGATCAACACTTTCCACCGGTGAGGGCGCGGCTTGTTCCACTGGCGGCCGAGAGCTGCCTTCTCCAGCGCGCAAACTCTCCTGCCTGAGCTTCTCACGGTACCTCTCAAGCATACCCAATGCGCCGAGGAAATTGCTGTTCGGGAACAAAGAGGCAGCCTGCTTGCGCAGCGACTCGCCATCGTGTCCAGCAAGGCTCTGCCCGGAAGGCTGGAGCGCGTGAGACAACCTACGGAGATCGCGACAATATTGGTCGACGGTGTGCTCATACATGTTGGCAGCCAGTGCCGGGGCGTTGATGAGCTTCTCTTCAGGAGAGGCACCCCGCCGCGACCAAGGCTTACTCTCAGGCTCCTGACGGTACCTGCCAAGCATATGCAATCCGTACCAGACCATTTTGTCGTTCGGGAACAAAGACTCAGCCTGCTTGCGCAGCGACTCGCCATCGAGTCCAGCAAGGCTGTGCCCTTCAAGCCGGAGCGCCTTGGACAGCCTACAGAGACCCTGAGCATAGTTGTAGACGGTGGACTTGCTATTCCCGTCAGCATCAGCCGCCGATTGGATGAGGTTCTCGTCTTGCTGCTGTTGCTGCAAGGAGAACTCCTGCATCCTCGCGTCCGCCACCGCCGTGACGCGGGGCCCCGCTCCAGCTCCGCTGAATTCTCCACCGCCAGGCGCGAGCCTCCGGAGATCAGACAGCCCCGTGTGGACCCTGGCGTGGGCGGCAGCGTGTTGTGCCCCGTACGCTTCGAGGTCGTCGTATATCGATTCGGTTTGATACCGAGGAGCGATGGATGGCCTTTTGGCGCTTCGGAGCCACACAGAAAACTGCCTAAGTGCCGGTGCATTCCGGTTTAGGGAAACGTCCCCCTCGGTCGCGAGCTGCTCGAGGAGATCCTTGTCTTCGGGATAAGGAGGAGCGCGAAAAAGGCTTGGGTCGATTCCGGCGCGCCAATCCAGCAGGACCCCCACGGCGACCTTGACACGACGGTCGCCACCCTCGTTCGCAAACGCCTTCGCAAGGGCAGTCAACGCACCAGGATCATCAACGAGGCTGGCCACCGTCAAGTTCCCGGGCTGTTCCTGAAGCCAGACGCTGAACTTGCGCAGGGCGGACACCCAGTTCACGACGGTATGGGGCTGAGAGATGGCTGGGTTCGTCTTCCTGGCCTCGTTCATCACCTCCGTGAGCTGGGAAAAGAGGTGCTTGTCAGAGTTGAGAGCGCGGATCCACTGGACCGCGACCTGGCCCTCGTCGGGGATGATCCTCACGTCCGCGGACGGGCGGCCGTGCTCGGCATAATCGGCGCGATACGTTATCTCCTCAACAACTTCCGGCTGGTGCATCCCGTCCTTGGTCTGGGCAGCGAACCCTGGGTAGGTCCGTCTCAGATCCCTGGCAAGACGATTGTAGTCCGCATGAATGTGCTCGCCGCCCAGCCATTCGGTGACGCCGAGCGCCATAGGTTGCGGGACCTCCACTCGCCGCCGTTGAGCCGCCCTGCCGTCTTCCTCGGGTTCGGTGGCCGGCCTCCCGCGCTTGGCACCCGCCCGATCGCTGGCCCCCATGGTCTCGTTCAGGATGACAGCTTGCTCGCCCGGCAGCCCCGAAACCGCCGGATCGGCCTCCAATGCCGCGCTCGCAGAGATTTGAGGGCGGTCGGCGTGAGTGAACGCGTGGTATTCGTCCGGACTCGCTGGGAACGGATCTCCCCGAACCTGCTGGACCATCTGCCATGCCTGTTCACAATAGTCCTCCGCTCTCCCACTCGCTCCTCCGTCGACGGCGGGAAACGCTGGAATGCTGTCGCTTGACCCGGCAAGGGACTGCGGCGAGAGCCCCAGAAACTGCAGCACCTCCTCCCGTCGCAGAGACTCGCCCCTAGCGTCCAACGAGAGGTCTTGCCGCGGATGCGCGTCGGTTAGCGGATACATCCCGCTGGCCACGTCCTCATCCGCCGGCACAACAAGGCTGCCGGCGCGAGTGGGCGCATCGTGTTCGTCCGGGCTCGCTGGCGGCCGGTCTCCCCCGAACTGCTCGACCATCCGCCATGCCTGTCCGAAAAAGTCCTCCTGCAAGGAGAGCGAAGACTCCGCCATCTCCCATGGCGTCTGCGCCAACGGCTTTCTGTGGATGCCTAGGGCCTGATCGTAGTCCTCCCCTCTCTCACTCGCTCTCAGGTCGACGGCGGGAAACGCAGGAGTGCTGTCGCTTGGCCCGACAAGGGGCTGCGGCGAGTGCTCCAGAAGCTGCCGTGCCCACTCCCATGGCAGATCCTCGTCCATAGCGTCCAACGAGAGGTCTTGCCGCGGATGCGCGTCGGTTTGCGGATATGTCCCGCTGGCCACGTCCTCATCTGCCGCTGCAAGACTGTCTGGAAGGCTGACCAGTGCGATCGTGCTATCCGGATCCGCGGGCAATGGATGGAGCCGTGTCAGGGTCTGCAGGAAAGCCCAAGTCGCCGGACTGAAGTCACCATTCTGTGGGATCATGACGCTATCTCCTGTTTCTTCGGTGATCCCTGTCGCAACTCAAATCGATCGCGCCGGCAGCAGGCAGGGTTGTAGAACAGCGCCATCAAGCTTCCAAAGGTCGTCGAAGCTCGTGCGGCGATGTGGGTGTATTGGGCGGTGGGGTATGAATCTCGGCGCCAATCCTGGGCAAGGCGCAGGTCATGCCCGTGTTGGCAAAATATGTGGTGATGAACCACCACGCCGGGCGCGCGTTTCGGCCCGAGCCAGCAAATAGCTCGCGGCCTGCCGGGTGAAGGGCTGGGCATTGGGGACGAAAAAGCAATCCTCGCGTATTGCCGGCCAGCGGCAGATGGCGCCGAGCTCGTGCGCGCTACAGGCTGCTCGACCGAGAGGCCGCTCTTTAAATTGGGGAATCCAGATCTGCGCCTTTTCCGGGTCCACTTGGTCACGATGCAGTGCAGGCGATCAAGGATGGCGGTTGCCACCACGCCCCATTCGCCCACCGAGCGGTTGGAGGTGATCAGGATCGATCCCCGCTCATAGCGCCGCGACACCAGCTGGAAGAACAGATGTGCGGCATTGGCTTCGAACGGGAGATAGCCGAGCTCGTCGATGATCAGCAGTTTCGTCCGCGACAGGGCCGTCAATTGCTTTTCGAGTGAACCGCCGCCATGGGCCTTGGCCAACATCGCCACGAGCGTGGCCGCCGTGACGAACTGGACGCTATAGTTCTGCCGGATCGCCTCGCGCCCGAG
Source organism: Mesorhizobium sp. M0983 (assembly GCF_040318975.1). NCBI lineage: Bacteria > Pseudomonadati > Pseudomonadota > Alphaproteobacteria > Hyphomicrobiales > Phyllobacteriaceae > Mesorhizobium > Mesorhizobium sp. M0983. Next base: position 14,808 of record NZ_JAMYNH010000047.1, read on the forward strand.
AGCCACCGCCAGATGTGTTTTGCCCATACCCGAAGGTCCAAGGAACAGGACCGTGTCGCCATGGGCAATCCAGCGGCAGGTCGCCAGCTCCCGGATCTGGCGCTGATCCAGCGACGGCTGCGCGCCGAAGTCGAAGCCGTCCAGTTCGCGTACAAACGGGAACTGCGCGATCTTGCCCGCCATGGAGATGCGCCGCTCGTCGCGCCGCGCGATCTCGCGCGTCACCAGGAAGGCCAAAGCTTCGCGCAAGGTCATTTCCGAACGCGCCGCTTCGTCCAGCAGCGTGTCGAGCTGGTCCCGGATCGCGGTCAGCTTCAGCCGGTCGAGCTGAGCCACCAACATCTCGTGATCGACCGTCATCACCACCAGCCGCCTCCCACCAGTACTTCAGCCGAGTTCATGCAGCCGGAGCATCGCTGCTACCTCTTCAGGCTAAAGCACCTCCTCTTCCTGCATCGTCCTCGACAATGCAGGAATCGCCGAAATCCAATGGTCATCCATGCTCCTGTCATAACCGAGGGGGTCAGTTTCTCAATTCGCCCGACAGCGGCGATATAGCGAGCTTCTCATCCATTTGCACTCCCGGTCTTTGATCCTCACGCTAACCTCCCGATACGCAAGTTGAGCGGTGTGCCAAACTTCGCCATGACTGATCTGGTGATCTGGATTGCGGCGAGATGTCAGCAGATTGCTCGGTGTTACACAAGCAGTGATGCCAATCGATCTGTCCAATGCATATGGGATATGGCGGTATGTCGACAGATTATGGACGGATCAGATCATTGCTATCTCAGAGGCTAATTTCGCGCCCCGCGAATTGGGTGCCATAAAGCAGACCGGCCTGAACTGTACCGGATCGAGGACGAAGCTCCCCCAAGGACGATTGATATCCAGGGCGTCGATCTTTCTGCCCTGATTGGCGCTTATCGACGTGTTAGAGAACGGCAGTTAGATGGTAATGGTACCAGAGCATATCGGCCTGTTGGAGGCCGAGCTGACACATCTGGCGTTTGATTGACAGACAGGGGTTCAGGCTTGCTGTGTCGAAATGCGATTTTGAAAGAGACGATGAGATTGAGCGGATCCGCGGCCGCCTGAAATCGCTCGCCGCAGAGCAACGCGCCCCCTTGAAGCAAGACTTGTCGAGCTCAATCAGCCGCAGGCGCTCAAAATGTTACCGATAGTGTGGATGCTCCAGACTGGGATGGCGATGGATCGCTGTCCCGGTTCGGGGCCCGGTTCGGGGGGTGGATGGCGGGGCTCACCATGGCGACACGATCGGAACTGACAGCGGCGATCGTGGAGCGTTATTGAGGAGCGCGTCGAGCCGACAAGCGGCGTATTCTGGATGAGTTCGTTGCGGTGACCAGCTATTATCGCAAGCACGCGATCCGTGTGCTGAACCGTCGTGAGCAGAGGCCGTCTGCGAGCAAGAGCCACAGCCGCCATTATGGCAGCGATGTCCGCGAGGCGCTCATCGTGTTGTGGGAGGCTTCGGAGCGGCTGTGTTCCAAACGTCTTAAACCGCTGATCCCTGTCTTGTTGCCTGCGCTTGAGCGACACGGCCGGCTAGCACCCGATGACGTGCTCCACGACAAGCTGCTGACGGTAAGCTCGGCGACGATAGATCGGCTTTTGACTGAGGTCCGCATAGTCGCTCGCGGCGGCCAGCGCCGCCGGGCAGGAATGAGTTCGGCGGTTCGCCGCTCGGTTCCAGTGCGCACCTTCGGCGATTGGAACGATCCGCCGCCCGGCTTCGTCGAGGTCGATTTTGTGGCGCATTCCGGCACGTCTTCGTCGGGGAGCTTCGTGCAGACGATGGTGCTGACCGACATTGCCACGGGCTGGACGGAATGCATTCCGGTCCGTACGCGCGACAGCGGCAACGTGATCATGGCAATCAAGCAGGCGCGCTCCCTGTTTCCCTTTCCGCTGCGGGGTGTCGACTTCGACAACGACAGCGCATTCATGAACGCGTTGGTCGTTTCCTGGTGTCGTAGCGAAGATCTGGAGGTGACACGCTGTCGCGCTTATCGAAAGAACGATCAAGCGCATGTGGAGCAGAAGAACGGCGCCATCGTGCGCCGCCTAGTGGGCTATGGCCGGTTTGTCGGCACAGATGCGACGGCAGCCCTTGAGCGCCTTTATGCGGTGGTGCGGCTTAACGGCAATCTGTTCCAGCCTTCATTCAAGCTGCAGGAGAAGACGCGCATCGGTGCCCGTGTGATCAAGCGCTATCATCCGCCTGTTCCACCCGCGGCCCGTGTCCTTGCTCATCCGAAAGTGGCCGAGGCCGATAAGGAGCGGATACGGGCGGTGATGGAGGCAGCCGATCCGGTGCTGCTGTTTGCCCGCATCCGCGCCGCACAGGAAGAGCTTGGAAGGCGGGTCGATCGTCGTGGCCTGAATGCGAAAATCGAGGCGCCGTTGGTCATCGATCTCCAGAGCTTCGCTGCGAACTTGAAAACGGCCTGGAAGAATGGCGAGACACGACCAACGCATCGGCGACCATATCGGCGGACCAAACCCTGGCCGAAAAGGCCCAGCATGTACGAGCCCTTCGAGGCGCGGATCAAGGAATGGCTGAAGGAAGACCTCGCCCTCTCGGCAGCCGGCGTGCTGCAACGGCTGAAGGAAATCGATCCAGCTCGCTTCGAAGCAAAAAACATCAGAATGGTGCAACGGCTGGTGAAGACCTGGCGCATGGAAATGGCTGGGCTGATCATCCTCGATGGCGGCTGGATCAAGAGCTTGCCCGCTATCAGCTGCCGCCGCGATGGCAGGTAATACGAGCACTGTCGCCACCGCAATAGGAGGGGTCAGTTTTCCATGTCGCCCGACAAGTCTCGAAAAGGATCCGTGAGGACGGAGCGCGAGGGCGGCCGCCGATGCTCGGGCTCACCGCCCGCTGCAAGCCAGCGTTCGACAGTTCTCACGTTCATGCCAATCCGGGGCGCGATCTGTCGCGGCGATAGACCCGCCTCCCGCCAATCAAGGATTTCAGCATAGAGCTCACTGCGCTGGTTGCGCCTCGACCGGCGCAGGCAATCAAGTTTCGGGGATGGCTTGGCGTCTTCGTTTCCGGCCATCTCGGACGTCATGGCCTTTCCTGCGGCGTTGCCAGCATTTCGTTGGCGGCCGACGGCCAGACGCAACCTTCGCCCAGGTTCTGGAGAAGATGCCAGCGGTCGGCGACCTGCGTTGCATCGGGCGCACCGCGACGGGCGCCCTCGGTAGACGCCGGCACGATCGCGAGCGATGATCTCGATGCCAGGATAGCGCTCCAGCCATGATGCGACCGCGTCGGCATTTCGGTCCGGCAACAGATCCAGCACGCGGTTGCGCTCCAGATCGCAAATGATCGTTCCGTAGCGCTGCCCCTTGCGCCAGGCCCAGTCGTCAATGCCGACCACACGCGGCGCCTGCTGCGGCTCGCACCCGGCGGCGCGGACCATCCGCAACAGTGTGTCGCCGCTCACCGGCATGGCGAGCCTGTCCGACAGGCGCGAGCCGGGCGCACCGCCGACCGCGAAGCCGATGGCCAGCTGGCTTTCGCCGAGGCGGGACGTGCGTCTCGCTTTCGGCCGTGCCGTTTCCGGCAACCGCTCGGTGAAGATCCGCCGCTGGCATCGTGGATCGGCGCATCGAAACCGTCGTGCGTGAAGCTGGATTTCGACAATCCGACCCTGCCATGGCAGATCGCTCAACCGGCGCATGTAGTGACTGTGAACGCGGCGGGTTCGGTGACCGCAACATGGACAGCACGAGTCCATCGCCTTCGGTCGGGCCACAAGCACCACCCTCTCGGCCTGCGGCAGAATTTGGACAATCGAAAGCTCGGGTGAAATCAGCGGGCGGAAGGCATGGAGCACGGGCAAATCACGGCGTCGACTGCGATTCCGACTCTATGAACTTATTCGCACCGTCCGTGAATCCCGCAACCTGCACCAAATATGCGGAAGAACCCTTGTTTGTCGCGCGGCAGCAACGATGGATGCCGCTTCAAGTCGCTGACACGTTCCCTTGAATACAGACAATCTCCGTCGGGGCCGAAACTGTAGATCAGGAGGTCGATGGGAACCTGAGATCGCCGGGCAGCACAACTCTTCGCTGCTTTGACGTTCAAAGGCTGTTCACTCCCTTAGTTCGGATTTCGCGGCGGAACTGGCAAGAGTGCTGCCAGGGCGCGAACCCGATCCTCTGGCACGGCAAAACCGTTCACAAGAGCATCTATGCGCGATTGTACCTCGGTCGCAAGCGGTGCCGCGCCTGTCTGGAGGGCCCGAAGACCCGAGATGCGATCTGCAGGACGGTGCAGTCCCTCGACGAGGAAGACGAGGGGCATCTGGTGTTCGGGGGCAAGCTTTGCCATCGCCACACCGAAGCCCCGTAGGGCATTGACGCGATGAGCAGGCTCGTCGAGCCTGCAGGCGAGTACGATCAGACGCTCCTGGAGCGGGCGCGCGAACTCTGCCACGCGGGTTCCGAGGCCCCTCAGGGCCTTGGCGCAATGTGCGGGGGATAGCCCCTCGGCAATGGCGACGAGACGCTCCTGGAACTCGGGCGCAAGCCCAGCGACGCCGGCGCCGAGCTGCTCCAGGGCCGACGCCTGATCTGAATTGTCGAGTCCTTCGGCGATGATGACGAGCGACTGCCGGAGTTCGAGCTCGAGCCCTGCCATACCCGCCCCGAGGCCTTCCAGAGCCGAGGCGCGATGTTCGGACTGGCCGAGCCCCTGAGCGGCGGCCACGAGATCCTGCTGAATGTTGGGCTCGAGCCCTGCCAAGCCCTTTCCCAAGCCCTTCAGGGCCGAGGCACGAAGCTCGTCCTTGTCGAGTCCCAGGGCGAGGGCGACGACACGCGGCCGGAATTCTGGTTCAAGCCCTGCCACCCCTGCGCCGAGGCGCTTAAGAACCTGCGCGCATTCCCAATCGTCGAGTCCCTCGGCGAGGACAACGACACGCTCCTGAAGGTCCGGCTCAAGCCCTGCCACACCCGCTCCGAGCGCTCGCAGGCCCGACCAGAGGCCCAAACGCTGATCGAATCTCTCGGCAAGGGCAACGAGACGCCGTTGGACATCAAGGCTAAGCCCTGCCGTCCCTTTTCCGAAGCCCCTCAGGGCGGAGACGCGGTCTTTATGCTCGTGCAGCCTCTCGGCGAGGGTGATGAGACGCCGCTGGAGCTCGTGCGCAAGCCGTCTCGCGCCGACCGCCAGGCCTTCCAAGGCCAAGGGTCGATGCGCCGCCGGAAGATCTTCGGCGAGGGCGACGACGGGCGCTTGGAGTTCGGTTGCAAGCCCTGCCATGCCTGCCCCGAAGCCCCTAAGGACGGAGGCGAGGTGCCAGGGTTCCTCAAGCCCCTCGGCTACGGCGAGGAGACGCTGGTGGAGCTCGGGCGCGAGCCCTCCCACGCTTATCGCGAGGACTTGGAGGGCTAAGGCTCGATCCCCGGGCTGTTCGATCCTCTCGACGAACGCGACGAGACGTCCCTGCTGCACCCTGGTGAGGCAATCGAAATTCGGCGCGAGTGACTGGATCACACCACGATATACCGGCGCGGCAAAGCAATCACGGACGCCATATCCGGTCAACCCGTTCCAGATGGTCTGAACTAGCACAGCCCTCTTGCGCCTTTCTTGAGCTAGCAGGCATTGCTCGGCGGCAGTTTGCAGCTCACGGCTCGACCACGCAAAGCTCAGCACATCGATCGGCCTGAGCCTGTCGGCAATGTTACCGAGCGCGTCCTGTGGGAGACAAAGGAGACTGCTGGTGTGCTGCATGCCGTTGGAAGCGCCGCTTGCCGCTTGCGGCTCAGGGCGTGTCTGCTCAACATGTGATTGGCCCGGTTCTTCAACCTCAAGAGCTGGCTCGGCCGGAGAATCGTTTGTGATGTCAGTTTCCAAGGCGCTAGGCATCGGCGCCTTACCTCGCACATCAAAATTCCTCATGATTTCCCTCACTTGGTTTGTGACAGGCGAAAGCCGGATGTGCCGAATGGTATTCATCCGAGATCACCCAGCAAATGACGGGCCACTGTTGATAGGATCCGTTTGGCGCTGACGCGCATTGCCTCACC
>NZ_JAMYNH010000048.1:0-19528 GCF_040318975.1 Mesorhizobium sp. M0983
TTCTGCCTTTGGGATCTGAAAATGCACAGTTTCTGACGGTCATCGACAAGGATGCGGCAGGGCAACTGAAGACTCGCAAACTCATCCCGGTTCGGTTCAGCCGGCTCGAAACGGTCTAATGAGGTGCGACAACTGGCGCGACCGCGCGTTTCCGACCGTCAATCAGATGCCAGCCTTCCGCGTTTCTTCGCCCTTGGTGAACGCGAAGAAACGGTAGAGTCGAGGTGTGGCGCAATGGCTGTAGGTTGAACATATCTGTTTGCCGCCCCTTCGTCTGGCCCTGCCTTATTGATTCAACCTTGGCTCCGTTTCCACACCCCGCTCATCGAACCGGACCTGCAGATCTCCCGCATCCGGCTCTCGGACAAGTACTCACGCCTTCACCCACGACACGCCACGTCCAAGTCGGGTCAGACGTACGAGCCCGAAGTGCTCGTAAAGATGCGAGTCTGGATAGGCTCCGCCCTTGCTTCGTGCAGGCTAGCTGCTGCTGAGCAATGATCTCACCACACTTCTGCAGGGCTTGGCGTAGATCGTCTCGCCGAAGCCGGAAGACTTGACCGCCTGATGCTTGCAACCCCTTGATCTAAACGCAGTCTACCTCATTCGAACAGACGAGGACAGTAGGCCATGCTGCCTCTACCGTGGGTGGTCCTTCTGTCAAACTCGTGCGGGAGCAATTATTGTACGTTGTGCGGAAATTGAAGCAACATGCAAACACTGTTGCAGTTCATACACTCGCATCCCGTAGGGGGGACATTCTCGAAGGACGATTGGGGTAACAACGATTTTCTCGGTGTTACCGCAAGAATTTACAAACCCCATTCGGTGATATCCCGCCAGGATGACAACAACGATGGGATATTCATCGTAAAATCGGGTTGGGCCCTCCTTTACCGCGGACTACTGGACGGAGAACGGCAGATCATCGACACTCCTCTGCGGGGGGACATTGTCGGTTTCCGTTCCGTGGACGGACCCCGTTTAGCGTCCCTGGCGTCTATAACCGAACTAGCTGTTTATGAAATTTCCAGCAAGAAACTGATAGAGGCCATCTTGTCGGAAGGCCGCCTTGGGAAGACCATCGCCTGCTCCCTTGCCCGCCTGAACGCCATCCTTGCCGAACATCTCATGAATGCCGGGCGGCGGAACGCGATGAGCCGCACCGCCCATTTCCTGCTCGAGTTGGAGGAGAGGCTCTCGATCGTTGGCCTGTCGGCCCATGGAAGATATGAGTGTCCCCTTACCCAGCACGAATTGGCCGACATCCTCGGAATGACCACCGTTCACCTCAATCGGACGTTGAGGGAACTCCGCAAGGCCGATCTCGTCGCTTTCAAGGCAGGCCATGTAGAGGTGATCAACCGCAAGAAGCTGGTCAAGACAGCCGGATTCGACAGCGAGTACCTCAGGTAAAGGTTATTCCCTCTAGCTCGGGTTCAACCGTCTCGCGAACTTTCGCGTCGCCGCCTGCGGCGCGGTGCTGGGCGCCAGCGCGTAGGCCATCAGCAAAATTTCTGCTGGAAGACGACAGTGCGCCGTCGCTGGAGCAGTTCCAGACGATGTTTTCCGGGCTGGTAGTGGGCTTACCTGGCCGCAGTCTATCTTGACGAGGGCAGCCGCAAAGGCCCGAGTATCATGACCGACGGCACCATGGCCTATCGCATGAGGAGAACGTGCTGCCGAAATGCGTGTAAGCTGCCCATAAACTGCGGCAGATACAGCCGGGTGTTCTCGGACCTAAAACGCTGGGCCAAGGATGCCACGAACTGCGCCCTGGTCATGCCAATATCCACCTTCAGGAATTCTCGTCCACAATCGCGAGGAACTACCGATCCTCCCTCGAATGGCTGCTGGGCTTGGGGTGGCTAAGCGGTCCCATTCCTGAGAATGGCATCATCGCCTACCCGGTTAGTCAACCTCGCAGAGCTATCCCACTCCTTGGCATTCCTTGAGCGGTCGGGAATCGTTTCAACGGTTGGCACATGGCCAAAGAGATTGAATCTCACCGGACCTGCGCGTCACGATCGAACTCGCGGGAGCTTCAAGGCGGGGTGACGCGGTCTCAACACATGCCTCAGGCGACCGTCGACGCGAAATTTTCTAAAAATTAACTTATGTTAGAGAACGCTTATAAATAGACGATAGGCTGCACAAGCTGTTCTCGGCTAGGGGCGAAGAACTGCTGAAGACTGCTGGGTGAGCCTCACGCTTTCACAAGGGCTGGGTGTTCGATCACAAGCGCATTCAAACACAGGGCAGCGTATTCAAGCTTTCAGATTGCGAAGAATGAGGGGTGTTTTGGCAGCCGCAACGCGGCTTGTGCGAAAAGATTGGGGATTGACATGGGTTCCACAGCAGGACGGCATAAACACACGGCCAATCGGTCAGGAGTGCTGTCCAGCGGAACGGAAAGTCTCCACGGCCAAGGAGGCAGGGGATGCCTCCTCATCCTGGACGGAAGGGCTCTAGGCCGCGACTGTCTCGCATCGGCTCTCGCGGACCACGAACTCGGCATGGAGATCGCCGCCATGGGTTCGATCGATGAATGGCGCGTGAAGAAGGGCTCGGCACCTCCCCTCGCAGCCATACTCTTCAACCTTGGCGGCCGGAAGGTCACCGATCATGGCATCGCAGACGAGATTAGGCATATTTCGTCCGAATTCAAATCAGTCCCTGTGGTTATCCTGGCCGACACCGAAGACCTTGCACACATACTGACCGCTCTCGAATGCGGCGCACGCGGCTACATTCCGACCTCGGTCGAAATCGATGTCTGTGTCGAGGCTATCAACCTTGCGGCAGCGGGAGGCATCTTCGTCCCGGCGAGCAGTGTCCTTTGCATGCGCCACCTGATAGGTTCGGGCAGCCGCGACACGCAGCCTTTGACAGGCATGTTCACGCTCAGGCAGGCCGAGGTCGCCCAAGCGCTCCGGCGCGGAAAGGCGAACAAGATCATCGCCTACGAACTGAACTTGCGCGAAAGCACCGTGAAGGTCCACATCCGAAATATCATGAAGAAGCTGAAGGCGACCAACCGCACGGAAGTCGCCTACAAAGTCAACGATCTCTTCGCGAAAGGAACTCCTGCTGAAGCGTATCCCAAGCAATAAGACGGCTAGCCCTCGGGTGAATCCCGGCGGGCCGTCTTAGTGAAAGTCGGGGGATCTCCGTTGCAGTGAATGGCATCCGGGAGCGGCCCGAGATACAGCGGCCCCCCGCCCCGGTGGGATCGTTGCCCCGAGCTTTCTGATAATATGCTGTAGGGGATTTTGGCGGGGTGCTCCGAAGCGCCCGGCTTCGTCGCGATGATCTTGTTCTGCAGTCCTCTGGAAAGCTGTTCCAAGGGGGCGGTGTCAGAGGCAGTGGTCCGCATGCGGCCGCAGAAGCTCTCGGCGCTCGACCCGACGGCAAGCCGGCGTAGACATACCGTCCCGTGTTCCTGCAGGACATTCAGGCGTGGAGTGCTCATCCCGCTCTCGTCATCAGCTGCACCCGCGACGAGGCGGCTGTCATGAAGATGATAGCGGCCGCCGACGGTGACTGGCGGTGATGAGCACGACCTCACTTCGGTTGCGGACCAATAAGGTGACGGCCGTCTGACAAACGGGTCTAGGTGTCGCCGAAGGGCTTCGCTGGGACCCGCACAGGGCGGCACGCAAAGCCAAGAAGATTCCAGCCAACAGGAAACTGGCCTGGAGGACGACCGCTTGAAAAGGGAAATGCGCGACTTCCGCCAGCTCGGAAGCTGACCGGGATTCGGGTTAACTTCCTGCCGCTGAATCCGCCGATTCATCTGAAGTGTCAGGGAAAGTGTGTCTGGCCACCCATCTTATGGCTTCTTCGATCGTATCGAAATTCTTGTGCTGCCCGCTCAGCAGCCCGAAGCCTGTCTCAAGGAACCATTTGCCCTTCGTGGAGTAGGCTTCCTCGTCGATCTGAGTAAGGACCGCGACCAGTTGGTCCCATTTCCACACCAGAACCCCGGATTCTCCGCCCTCGACCGTTCCGATCCGGGCTTTCTTGAACGAAAATCCATGAGCAATTTTTGCTTCGCCCACTTTGATGAATCCCTCAACTTCAAAATGGATAGTAAGAACGGTCGGCCCGAATGGCCAGTTCTGTACTGTCTTTCCTTGTAGATGTCTTTTTGCCGGACCGCTGTAGACGAATAGTTAGCAGATCGCCCGATGAGTTCAAGGCCCACTCCATTTTTCGATGGTCGGCCCGCAAGTTTTTTGCGAGAGAATGTGTGCAAACTGCTAAAGAATTTTGGCCTTCCGGAGCGTGAAAGTCCCGGCGAAATGCTCGGGTGCCCGGCATTCCATTGCGCGCAATCTCGCAAGCCCAGCGAGTGTCTCGCGGTCGAACCAGTCCTTGGAGCGTTCCGAAGTGCTTGTCGAGGAGCTCGATCATGCGTTCTAGCACGTCGGCCGTGAGCGGCACGTAGGTATTGGGTTGGCAAAGGTCGCCGTCACATTTCGGGGCGGCATTCGAGCACCAGATGATCGCGGAAGACGTTCCAGGTCAGTTGGTTGACCTCCCGCTGGCCCTGATGGGCGTCGAACCTGGCCTGGGTTAACACCACGTCGGGATGAACCGTGATCTTACATCCGTCAGCCACTGCTTTATCGATCGGCTGTGGGCGGGGAAGTAGCTGTCTTCGAAATCCGCGACGGCAATCACAAAGGCCGGGTCGTGGTGCCGTTGGCGGGTCCACCGCAGCGCCCCATTGCGATCCCGTCTCTACCTTCCTTCGCTACCATCGCGGCGGTGATTTGAACCTACGCGTTCTTGATCGCGGAACCTCTTATCGGGGCGTAGCTTTGGAAAAGTGCATCGTAGAAAGGTGTGGTTGCGGGGACCTGAGACCATCTCAAAATTGCGGTTTTCAGCATCGGGAACTAATGTGCTGGGTAGCAGGTCGCATCGGTCGACCGGGGTCTCCTTCGTGCGGCAGCATAATGCAGCGTACAGGTCACCAGTCCGAAGGACGATATGTCAAGACGCGGAGGCGGTCACATCGGATGAGTGTTCTTGACAAGGTGGTACTCCTTTTGTGCTTCAAGTAGCTCTTGCGGATGGGGAGAAGGCTGAGTTGCCGTCTTTTCGGTCCCTGACGGAGCGGAAGTGAGCATACCATGGTTCATCGCCCAAACTGCAGCCTGGGTACGGTTGCCGACCCGAATCTTTCGAAGGATGGCCTTCACGTGCACCTTCACTGTCGCTTCGGCGATGTTAATCTTGCGCGCGATTGTTTTGTTAGACTCCCCTCCGATCAAGCAACGTATAATACAATCTTCCCGAGTTGACAACATTGATGGTTCTCGATCAGCGTTCTCCATTGTAACAGCCACATTTGTAAACTCGTGTACCGCATCATGTTTCAGACCATGTCTTATGTCCTGAATAAACGTCGAAGTTTCTGCAGGTAGCACCGTCTGACCTAGCATAACCAATTCGAGAGCTTTGATGAAGGTGTCGTGAGCGGCAACTTTTGTCAAATACGCGTCAGCCCCCGCACGAAGGGCTGAAACTATATCGTTCGGTCGACAGTGATCGGCTAGCGCAACGACATGGCTGGTCGGATAAATCCCTTTAAAATCTGCAATTTGTGCGAATCCAGCATCCGCATCAGTACCGTCGACATCCATGATGAGCAAGATGGACCGGTGCTTGGGTAGCGGCTTCTGCAGAAGGTCGTGAACACAAGCCGCAGAGAAAAGAATGCGAAACTTTGCTGCATCCAGAATTAGAACAAGGCCCTCTCGGAGTAACTCTCTTGGGCTGACAAGCACTGTTATAAAAGACTTTGTGGTCATCAAGGATTTCGTTGTCATCGTAGCCTCCCCTGACGCGATTGAGGTACGCACGTCTCGCAAGGCGCTCCTCGCATAGTTTCTTTTTTGACCGTGTTACCTTACGCTAGGAAAACCCTGGACAAGAACACCCTCTTTAGGCGTAGGGTTAGCTTCGTCGAGGGCTACCCCGGATTCTCAAGCCTGAGGCCTTGGTGAGGGGTGCGAGCCCTGGCTTTCAGCCGCTCCGGGCGGCACCCAGCACCATCGTGGCGCCGGATGCGCGGGCCGCGAGAGTTGCCGGGCTTGGTCTCCCGTGGGGCATGGGTGGTGCTGCCGCCGGTCTGGCGCGGGGCGGCGCGGCGTGTCAGGCGGGAGAACCGCTGGCCCAGGCGACCCGCGCCGCGACCAGCCGCCATTTTGGGATGGACGGCGCAGGCGGAGGAGAAGGCGATCTTGACGCGGCGCGCGCTGATCCTGACCAGCGCCCGAGCTTCACCAGCTTGAGGAGCAATGTGCCACGGCTGGCAGCGGCGCAGCGGCCACAACAGCACGGAAGCACGGATGCCTTCGGGCATCGAAATGGACTGCCGAGCCGCTCCTTGCGATGCACCTGCGGTGAGCAATAGAGGAGTTGCCTGGCGCGTCCCCTGGGGCGGCCGACATCCGGGCAGCGCTGCCGGGGAAGTCCTTTGGGTGAGATCCGGCGAGAGAAATGAGTGAGGCGGGCCAGTTCTGCTATTGCTACCGCGGTAGAATTGCCAAGATTGGCGGCTTCGTCGAGGTTCGCCTCTTCAGTCATCAGGCGGGTCAGCCGTCGATCAGGTCATCGACGTAGCAGAATGATCGGAGCCGGAGATCGTGATCGGCTCGTTTTCCAGGGCCAGGACGACGAAGTTGGAGACGGCCAGCCATTCTGCGAATGCATGTTGGGGCCACAGGGGGCTCGAGACGCTGCGTCGGACCACTATTTCCGGCTCTTCGTTGCGTTCGATCGCCTTTGTCCCGTTTGCCATCAAAGGGGTTCTCCTTCAGCGCAGCAATCTGCTCATTGGACGAGTTCGCCGGAGGGGGCGTTTATCCGGAGGGAGTGCCTACAAAGGGATAGTTGTGCCGCTAGCGGTGAAGGGCCACGATAAGGCAGAGCCTTCCTCGTCGACCGAATGCTCGCGACTTCGGGATGGGCTGGCTACCATTGAAAGTGAAAGCCACGCGCCATGGCCATGGATGCAAAATACAATTCCGAGCCCGTCACTCCCTCATCACAGGCGGCCCGCCGCAGGAGAATGAAGGCCGTCCTGCTTGTCTTGGGGGTCGCCGTCCTGGGAGCGGGAGCGGTCAGAAACTGGGAGCCCATCGAAGTTGTTTCCAGAGCCGTAATTGAGAAGGTCGAGGATGCCTCCGCAGCCGTGTTGCAGAAGGTCGAGGATACCTCCGGAGCCGTAATGGAGAAGGTCGAAGATGCCTCCGCAGCCGTGGTGCAAAAGGTCACGGACGCCTCCGACGCCGCGATGCAGAAGGTCGAGGATGTCTCCGGAACCGTGGTGCCGAGGATCCAGGATGTCTCCGAAGCCGTGGTGCAGAGGGTCGAGAATGTCTCCGGAGCCGTGATGCAGAAGGTGTCTGCTGCTATCGATAGCTGGCAAGAACAGCCGGGCCACGCCACGGCCGAACCCTCCCGTGCGATCGTGTCGGGACCGGATGCGTCGGCCGCGACGTTCGTCGAACGGAGCGCCGTCCCTGAGGTCCCCGCTAGCGCTGAGCCCCCCCAAGCCCTCAGCACGGGACCGGATGCATCGGCCGCGGCGTTGATCGAGCGGAGCGTCGTCCCTGCCGTTCCCACCAGTGCCGAGCGCCCCAAAACCCTCAGCAAGGCACCAGGCATGCCAACCGGAGCCCTGTTTGGCGTCGGTGACCGCCTCAAGGTCGCCTTCTACGAACGCGTCGACGTCGAGGAAGACAAGTGGGGGGGCGCGTCCTCGGCCTTGCACGGCATCCTGCAGCGTCCGGAACTGAGCGGCGAATATATTGTCCAAGAGGACGGCACGATTTCCGTGCCCTTGCTTGGCTCCATTCCGGTCGCCAACCGGTCGACGCAGCAGGTACAGGCCGACTTAGCGGAAACCTTCAATCAACTGGTGGGCCGCGAGGGACTGGTCAACATCCTGCCGCTGGAGCGCCCGCCCATTTACGTACTGGGACCGGTCAAGAATCCAGGCTCGTTCAAATACGCGGCCGGCATGACGGTCCTGCACGCGATCGCGCTGGCCGGCGGACTCGACCGCGCCGAGAGCGAGCCGTGGCAGAAGATCGAAGCCGTGCGTGAAACCCAGAAGCGGAGCGGGGCGATCGATGCCATGTTGAAGTTGCTCGCGCGCACGGCGGTGCTGAAGGCCGAGCGCGACGGTACGGCACCCACCATCCCACGCCAGTTGCTGGAACTGGCCGGCGCGACCGAAGCTGCCAACCTTGTCAACGAGCAGAGCGAGCGGCGCAAGGCCGTCGCCACGGCCCGCAAGGATCGCGAGCGCGCGAACCTGCGTGCGCTGGAGGCGGCTAAGCAGGATGTTGTCGCTTATGGGCGCATGAAGTCGCTCGACGAACTCGTCAAGCTGCGCCAGGAGCGCGTCAACAGCATGCGCACGCTCGTGGACCGCAAAGTTCTCAGCATGACGGTGATGGATCAGATCCAGAGTGAGTTGTCCGACGCGGAACAGCGTCGGCAGGACGCCCTTAACCAATACGCAAGCGCCAAGCAGCGCCTCGCTTCGCTGGAGTCTGAGGTGTTGCGGACCCGGGCGGACCTCAGGAACGATCTCGAGATCGAGATCGAGACCATCGAGAGCCAGATCGCGGCCAATATGCGCGAGTTGAACGCCAGCGAAGGCGTCCTGTACACGTTGCCGGTGACCCGCGTCCAGTTTGCTAAGGACGCGAACAGCGCAACTTATCAAATCGTGCGGCAATCGGCAGCCGGGCCGGTCAGCATTGACTCTGTCGGGATGACCCTGTTGCAGCCAGGCGACCTCGTCAACATCATCGTGGGCGAAAACGAGCCAAGAGAGCCGGCCGGTTCGCCCGTCCCGACCTCGTCGCCGACCAGCGAGAGCTTGCCGGCCGCGTCCAACCCCAACGATGTCGAGCCTTCCCGCGTGGTGAGGCAGTAGAGGATCGGTCCGAAATTGATGCCCGGCAAGGAGATTGGTCTGCATGGCTGGTCTGCGTAGTGACCTCGTCGGGACGAAGTGGGAAGCGAAACGACCACTCGCCGTCGCCGACAGCTTGAGCCGCTTCATGAACGAGCATGTCCGCCTCCGCTCAGGAGTTCGGATCACTGACAAAGGTGCAGTGAGATGACATCGAACGGGATACAGGTGCCTATCAAGCGGGATTGGTCAAAGATTTCGGAATTTTGTCACGACGCGCGCACGCCCGAGCGGATATTTGCGCACTATCAAATCGAGAAAGCTCTGGCTGCTCAGCTGCTGAATTCAGATCAAGACGCTCGGCTCAGCCTCTATGCTGAAGTGTACGGCAAACTTTTTACTTCCCTTGAAGATCATCCCCAAAATAGAAATGAATACAGAGATGATCGTCTAGTCAATCTTCAGACCACCCTTCTAAGAACGCTTATCCAGAAAGGCGCGCGTTTCGGCGAATTGGGGGCCGGTGATTGTAAGCTTAGCCTCAGCATGTGCAGTCATTGCTCGTCAGTAAATGCAATCGACGTAACTGACGCGTTACTGCCACTTGGGGAGAAGCCCGTCAATTTTCAATTCGTCAGGATCGACGGTATTCATCTACCTTTCGCCGATAATAGTCTCGATTTTATGTTCAGCGATCAGTTGATGGAGCACCTACACCCCGACGACGCAGTAAGGCAGCTTTCCGAGGTCTATCGTGTTCTTTCACCCGGCGGTGCTTACTATTGCATCACTCCAAACGCCGTTACGGGTCCTCACGACATTTCGGTATACTTTGACAACGTTGCATGTGGATTCCACCTGAAGGAATATAGCTATCGTGAGCTGTCACGCGCGTTTACGGGAATTGGCCTTCGAAAGCAGGCTGTGCTGTTCGGCACTGGGGCCGTCAATGTGCTCGTTCCTGCCAAAATTGGGATCGTGCTCGAAATGATCATGCAAGGAGTTTGGCGGCGGCGATCGAGGCCCCCTACGAATTCGGTTCTTCGGCATCTGATGGGGATTCGCCTGCTCGGCTATAAATGAGCGCGCGAGCCGCCGCGGTTCCAGACAATGCCTCGGAAACGCCTTCGCTGGTCCCGGCCGCTTTAAAAGGCCCCGTGTGAAGCGGTCGCTCGTCCTCCTCCAGCCGGCATAGACTAGGCTCTCCGTGAGTAGTCAAGAATAGGGTCTTCACTTTTAGCGCCTCCCGACATGAAGTCTTCTCCAAACAGGAAAACCCCGGGTGCTCCATGGACGAACAGCAGCGTGCAGCGAGGATACTCCTGGCATTCCCGCCGCAATGCGCAAAGTATCAGGAAGATGGTTGTATATCAGGACCTCTTGGTGTCTCAGCCATCGGTGCGGAACCCTATCGCGTGGCTTCAGTAGAACAAGCCATGCGCCAGGATACGGTCATCGACGTTACCGTGGAGGCTTTGCCGGACATCGCGACACTCGAGACCGCTTGGAATGAGCTCGAAGCGCGAGCAACGCACTCATTCTATCTGTCCTGGCTCTGGATCGGAACTTGGCTGCGGCATCTGCCGGGGGGCGCGCAACCACATGTTCTAGTCGCTCGGACGTCAAGCAGGATCGTTGGCTTGGCGATTATTTGCCGGCGGAGGGCGTGGAGTTTCGGGCGGCATGCGCGGGCGCGTTGGCTGCTCAATGAAACCGGAGATGTTCGATTCGATCGATTGTTCATCGAGTATAACGATATTCTTGCGGAGCGATCCCTGGCCGATGCCACTCGAGCGGCATGCGTCGAGGCCTTGGCGCATCACTTGCGCCGCTCTGACCAACTGGTGTTCTCCGGAATCGATCCCGACTTCGAATTGGCCGCTTGTCGCACCGCGGGCCGGGCCGGGCTCCTTACCGAGGTGAAAGCAGAAGATACGGCACGGTGGATCGATTTCGCCAAAGTCCGCCAGAAAGGCGCAAATTACCGCGCCACATTAGGCCGCAATACTCGCCAAGCGGTAAGCCGTGCCATGCGGTTATATGCGGAACGCGGCCCCGTTGCGTTCCGGACTGTCGAAGTGACATCGGAGGCGCTCGCCGCGTTTGATTTGCTGGCCGAGCTTCATCAGGCGCGATGGGGACGCAGGGGAGCCTTTGCCAACCCGAGCTTCCGTCGATTTCACGAGGAACTCATTGCGCGCGGCGTTCCCACGGGGACCGTCCGCATCTCACAGACGTTGGCCGGGGACCAGACAGTCGGGGTCCTCTACAATTTCGTGTGTGACGGCCGTGTTCTCAACTATCAAAGCGGCTTTCTTTATGAGCGCGATGGCCGGCTCAAGCCAGGGCTTATCAGCCATGTGCTGGCTATTGAGGACAGCATCGGACGCGGCGAGTGCGGCTACGATTTTCTGGCAGGCTTCGCCGGGCACAAGTCCCACCTGGCCAATGCGGAGCATCCCATGAAGTGGATCGCAATAGGCAGAGACAGTCCAGAGCGCCGCATCGAGGCACAGCTGCGCGGTGCCAAGCGGGTGCTAGGGACCATTGCTGCTCACATGAAACAGGCCGCGGCTTGAAGCGTCGACCGAAAAAAGGGAGCCCCCACTTTATATCAAGTATTGGGGCAGGCTCTTCCACAATCGATCGGCGGGTTCGGCCCTTCGGAAGGCGAGGACCAAGGGGAGGTTGGATTTGTTTACGTTATGCGATGTGACCGTTGTCGGTGCTGGCCACTTTGGACTATCGGCAGCGCCGGATAAGCACAGCGCGTATTCCGTTCAATTCGGGATCAGAGCACCAGTTCGCGCGGCGGGCTCTCTAATCTATGTTTCAGCGTGGCGGAATTGGTAGACGCACCGCACGGTTAATGCGACGCCGAAAGGCTTGTAGGTTCGACTCCTACCGCTGGAGCCATAGATTACAAGTAGCCGCGTAGCCATCATTTTAAGCCGTTGAATAAGGGGCTTTCGGCCCTCTTTCTGCCCGTGCAGGAGTACCCTTGGTCCACCTGATCCGCCGCCGGCAGGGCGAGGTTCACCGCAGCGGCCGCGGCGCTCGTGATGCAGCAGCTGGAGCTGCGCCGCAGCGAGATCGCCTGCGGTCGATGATGGGCTCTGCCGGCGCCACGGAGCTTGCGATCCTCACCATCGACGTCCACGGCGTCATCCGGTTCGCCAACCATGCGGCCGGCACGCTGTTTGGGTGGGATCTTGCGGAGATGATCGGGTACCCATCGACATGATCGTCCCCGAGCGGCTGCACAACGCCCACAATGCGGGACTGGCGCGTGTCGCCCGGGGCGGCGAATCCAAGGTCGTCGGAAAGACGGTCGAGGTCGCCGCCCGCCTCGCCCAACTCTATCTGCGTGCCTCCACCGCCGAGCAGGACGCCAGCCGGATCCGCTGTGGAAACCAAGCCGAATCGGCGATGTTCGAACGGACTGGCGATGCGGACCTATTGAGAACCGATCAATTACTCAGAAGAGGTAATCCGAATTGGATCTTTACTGACAGCGCTATCGCGTCGTCCCCTGTAACCAAGTCTTCCACAAGGCATAAAGCCGCGCGGAGAGGCCGGGAGACTTCCGTCGTCCAGCAGCAAAAGCCTATCGCCCAGGCGCTCACTCGGCCGCACAAGCGAAGCGCGGAGATTGCTTTGATCTGATGTAATTCCGCATCCAGGTAACTGCTTTTTGGCAAAACCCGGCGCAGCAGCCTTGCTCGTCAGAGCAGGGGATCATTGGAGCGCCAGTTCATTGTCAATCCGGCAAGATAAAGTTGGCAATTTCGCCTCCGGCAGACCCCTTGCGAGCAGCAGCATGTCTGGGTCTTTTGATGTAGCCCATCCATACCTCGAAATAGCCACCAGGCGCTCCTTGCTTTCGCCCTTACGTGGTTGTTTCATCAGGGAAATCCGCAAGAATGGCGCTGCCGTTCATTAGAAAGAATTGCACTTGTGCGCATGAGCGCTCCCAGCGATCGGAATCCACGTATGACTTCTGGCTGCTGCCCTGAGTTCGACTTTATCCAATTTTCTGGCGCGGGCGGGGACGAGGGCCATGGCGCATTGGGCGAGCTGGAATTTTCATGCTGTCTCGGGACATCGATCAATTCGACCCGTCAGATTCGGCGTCAGTCAGCCTCTTGCGGGACCGGCACCGCCCCCCTCCAAACTTGGATAAAGTCGAGCTGAGACCCGGGATCATAATGCCGGTCCTCGAGAATGATGGTTTGGAGATCCTGGCATTCATGCTCGATGCGGAGCAGGACGTCATCCGCGAGATAGGCGTTTGCCTCAACGAAGAGGAACGTCGGCGCGCCGAGGGATTGAGACTGGAGCGGGACCGCCGCCGCTATATCGTTACCCGCGGGCAGCTGCGCCGGGTCCTCGCCTCCAAACTGGGAATCTCGCCGTCCGACGTCGAACTAAAATATGGACGCCTAGGCAAACCCCACCTCTCGCACCGCATGCCTGCTCGCGATTTGCGCTTCAGCGTCTCGCGATCCGGAGATGTCGCGGTCGTCGCCCTCTCGACCAGGCAGGAGGTCGGCGTGGACATCGAGGCAGTTCTCCCTGTGCCCGAAGCGGACGAGATCGCAGCGCATTGCTTTTCTGCCTCCGAGTATGGGTCCTACACCGCCCTTGGTCCGGAAGACCGGCTGGAAGGCTTCCTCCGGCGCTGGACCCGGCTGGAGGCTATCTCTAAGGCCCTGGGGTGCGGCTTAGGACAGCCCCTTTCTTGGGATGAAAGGGAATGGGCTGTCCATAGGTTCGTACCGAAACCTGGGTACATCGGGACGGTGGTAGTCCGGAATTGAGTGGTAGTCCGGAATTGAAGTGCCCGCGATGCCACTATTCACTTATGATGCACTGCGGATAACGAGGAGCTCAACCAATTCCATTGGACTGCACGCAAGTTCATTCGAACCGGACTTGTTCCCCACACTTCGCCGTGGGTCGCGGTTGAGAACACGGGACAGCGCTTCACTGACATGTCCCGGGCGTATGGAGAAACAGCGGCAGTTTCATCGATGAAACCGTCGTGCTGGAGGGACTGGGACGCGGGAACCACTTCGGCTTCCGTCGTGAATCATGAAAAAGTGATCGGAAGGCCTATGTCGGCGGACGTGATGCAGTTCCCGGAGCTTCTCGCAGACCTCGCGGTCAAGGACATCAAGATCTGGGTGGAGGGCGACCGGCTGCGGTGCAACGCCCCAGCTGGCGCACTGACGGCGGAGTTTCGCGACCAGTTGCGGGACCGGAAGGGCGAGATCATTGCGTTTCTGAATATGGCCACGGCGGCGGCCCGGCAACAGCCTGCAATCATTCCCCTGCAGTCAGGCGGAACACGCACGCCCATTTACGCCGTACCCGGGCATATCGGGGCGCCCTTCTCATTCTCGGACCTGTCGAAGCACCTGGGCGGCGATCAACCGTTTTACGCACTCCAACCGTCTGGCTTCGATGGGCAGAGCGAGCCGATGGACCGCGTCGAAGATATCGCGGAGTACTTCGCCCGCCAGATCGTCGAATATCAGCCCACCGGTCCGTATATCATCGCCGGTTACTGCTCCGGCGCTGCAACCGCTTTCGAACTGGCGAAAATGATGGGTCAACGCGGAGCGGAGGTCCCGTGCATGGCGCTCTTTGGCCCTCTTCACCCCACCACCTATAAGGAATTGCCGCGTCTGCTGTATTTCTATACCAGGCGTAGCGCCGATTCGTGCCTGCGAGAGATGGCGAAGCTGCCGACATTCGGCGCGCGTCTCCGATATTTCGGCAGTCGCCTCCGGAATCTCGGCGAGCGCGTCCGCGCCGCCCTCGTGCCCCTCGTTCGCAAAAGCAAAGGGCCTGTCACGACAGATCCGGTGCTGGCGAGCAGAGCTCGACTCAAATCGACGGCGATCACGGCTTTGCGGCGGTACATTCCCACTCCGTATTCGGGTCGAGTATGCATATTTCTTCCGAACAAGGCTTGGCTGCGATCGGGCGCAGCACCGCACCGATGGCTTCGAGTGGTGCCGCATGCCGAATTTTATTTCGGGCCCGAGGACTGCAACGGTCCCCTTATGCTGGAAGAACCGGACGCGCCTGCCATTGCAGAGCTTTTTCGCCGGGCAACCCAAAAAGCTGAATGATTGACGTGATTTGATTTTTTTGATTTCCGCAATGGGGACCGTATCTCATGAATGAAGTCCTTCCTATCGCGGCGGAGGGCGTAACGCTTCCCCTGCTGAAAGATGCCGATCATCAGGCGCTGGTTGTCGAGTACAACGCCACGGCAGCGCCCTACCCGTCGGACAGGACAATCATCGATCTCTTCCGCGACCAGGCGACGCGTAGTCCTGACGCTGAAGCGATCCGCTTCGGCGATGCAACGCTGACGTACCAGCAGCTCAACGAACGCTCCAACCAGATGGCCACGCATCTGACATCGACCGGCGTGGGGCCGGGTCGGATTGCCGTTGTGTTCATGGAGCACTCCATTGAAGTCGTCGTCGCAATCTTAGGCGTCCTGAAGTCAGGCGCAGCCTATGTGCCGGTGGATGCGGCAACGCCGAAGGGGCGTCTGGCAACAATCCTGAAGGACATTGCCAACGGGACCGACGGGCGGGCGCCGGTGGCGATCACTCAGGCGCGCCTGCAATCCGTCATTTCCCCGAACCTTGCCGACATTTTCGTGCTCGACGCCGATTTCGGGTCGATTTTGAATCAGCCGGACTCGGCCCGACCGTCCGCTGCCACTCCGGACGGCGCCGCCTATATCATCTTCACCTCCGGCTCGACCGGCACGCCCAAGGGCGTCGTGATCGAGCACCGGAATCTGGTGAACTACATTGGGTGGGCCGCTCGGGTATACAGTTGCGGCGAACGTCTCGCATGGCCCCTTTTCTCATCCCTCGCCTTCGATCTGACCGTCACGACGCTCTTCACACCACTCATCACCGGCGGCCGCATCGTGGTCTATCTTGGTGATCCCGGAGTCCAGAGCATGGTCGTGCTCAAGGTCATCGACGACAATGCCGTCGATATCATGAAGCTGACGCCGGCGCATCTCGCGATGATCCGCGACCGCAATCTTGAGACCACAAGGCTGCGCAAGTTCATCGTGGGTGGCGAGGACTTCAAGACCGAGTTGGCTCGCGATATCACGAAAGCCGTCCCCCATCCTATCGAGATCTACAACGAGTACGGACCAACCGAAGCCACTGTGGGCTGCATGATTCACCGTTTCGACATCGACCGGGATCAATCCGCATCGGTGCCGATCGGCGTTCCGGCGGCCAATGCGGGCATCTACGTGCTCAACAAGGCACATCAGCCCACTGCCCGCAGCATCATCGGTGAGATGTTCATTGCCGGCGACGGTCTCGCGAGAGGCTATTTCAATCGCCCTGACCTGACCGACGAGCGTTTCCTCACGGCCGTCGATCCGAGAGATGGGTTTTCGAAGCTGCGGCTGTACAGGACGGGCGATCTCGCCCGCTGGGACTCGGAAGGGCGCCTGGACTTTCTCGGCCGCGCCGATCATCAGGTGAAGATTGGTGGCGCGCGTGTCGAGCTGGGCGAGATCGAAGCGCGGCTTCTAAAGCACCCGCACGTTCAGGAATGCGCTGTCGCTGCTATCGCCACCTTGGTGGCGAAACCAGCGACACAAGTGCGTTATTGCGAACGGTGCGGTGTTGAGTCCGGCCTGCCCGGCACGACATTCGATGCGGCAGGCGTCTGCAATCTATGCCGGGCCTTCGACACCTATGTCGACAAGGCGCAGACTTATTTCAAAACGTCGGACGACCTCCAGGTTCTCATCGCGGAGATGCAGGCTAACCGAAAGGGACCTTACGACTGCATCGTGCTGTTGAGCGGCGGCAAAGACAGCAGTTTTATGGTGTGCAAGCTCGTCGCCATGGGGGTGAAGCCGCTTACCTTCACCCTTGACAACGGTTTCATTTCGGAAGGAGCAAAGGCCAATATCAGGCGGCTCGTGAACTCCCTCGGCGTGGATCACCACTGGGGAAGCACGCCGCATATGAACGAGATCTTCGTCGACAGCCTGAAACGGTTCGCGAACGTCTGCAACGGCTGCTTCAAGACGATCTACACCCTGGCCACGAACGTCGCCCGCGAACGAGGGATCGGGTACATCGTGACTGGGTTGTCCCGCGGCCAGTTCTTTGAGACGCGCCTGACCGAGGAGGTCTTCAAGCGGGACGACTACGATCCGGCCCGTCTGGACGCGCTCATCGCCGAGGCGCGCAAGGAGTATCACCGCCGCGAGGATGCTGTGTCGCGCTATCTCGACGTGGATGCCTTCCGGAACGACTCAGTATTCGAGGAAGTGAAGTTCATCGACTTCTACCGCTACTGGAGCGTCCCTCTTGAGGACATGCTCGATTTCCTGAAGACGCAGGCGGGATGGGATCGGCCTGCGGATACAGGACGCTCCACGAACTGTCTCATCAACGATGTCGGCATCTACGTTCATAAGAAGCAGCGGGGACATCACAATTACGCCCTTCCCTACAGCTGGGATGTGCGTCTCGGTCAGAAGACGCGCGATGAAGCCATTGACGAACTCAACGACGAGCTGGACCTATCCCGCATCAAGGAGATCATGGCCCAAATCGGCTATGTCGAACCGCCAGCGGCTGAAGACGGCATCGCACGACTTGTGGCCTACTATGTCTCGTCCAAACCCCTGACCGTGGCGGACCTGCGCACCCACCTCGCCGAAGAACTCTTGGAGTCCATGATTCCGACGCAGTATGTTCGCCTCGAACGGATGCCGCTCACGTCCAACGGCAAGATCGACCGCTCTGCGCTTCCCGAGCCGACGGCGGAAAACATCCAGCCTGCACAAGACTTCGTCGCCCCCTCGACGGCGACCGAGAAGACGCTGGCCGCGCTGTGGTGCGATCTCCTCAAGGTCGGGTCGATCGGCCGTGACGATAACTTCTTCGGCCTGGGCGGACACTCGCTCCTGGTGATGCGGGCGGTGTCGCGCATGCGGCAGAGCTTCGGCGTCGACGTGCAGCTTCGCAACCTTTTCGAGCGCCCGACAGTGGCCGGACTGGCGGAAGTGATCGACGGAATGCTCTGGGTGGCCGATTCCGGAGCCCCTTCAGTCTCGGAAGGACCGAGAGAGGAAATCGAACTCTAGCTTGCCGGAAGGCCTCCGAATGGCCTTAGGGCGCACCAATCCGGACGGAAGCTTTTGCGTTGGACTGCATAGCAGAGCGGATGAAGATGATGGACAAAGCTTGGGTACCGGCGCGAGAACCGGGGCTGCCTTGGGCGGCGGGGGAGTACGAGCTCTTACGCGACCAGGTGCGCCGGTTTGTCGAGGAGGAGATCAAGCCCCGTGCGGATCGCTGGGAGGAGGACGGGTTCATTCCCCGTCCGATCCTGCGCCGCATGGGCGAACTCGGCTTCTTCGGCATCCGCTACCCGGCCGAGTATGGTGGTGCCGAGATGGACGCCGTCGCATCCACGATCTTCGCCGAGGAGCTCGGGCGCTCGACCTATGGCGGCGTCGCCGCCGTGACGCTGGTCCATACCGACATGGCTTCCGCGCATGTCTTTCACGACGGGACCAAAGCCCAGCGGGCCCGCTGGATGCCGGGGATTATCAGCGGCGAGGTGATCACCGCGGTCGCCATCACGGAGCCGGATGCGGGCTCGGACGTGAAGGCCATCCGCACGCGCGCCCGCCGAGAGGGCGACTCTTACGTCCTCGACGGCACGAAGGTCTACATCACGAACGGCGTCCACGCGGATCTCTACTGCGTCGCCGCCAAGACCGATCCCTCGGCAGGAAGCCACGGGATCACGATGTTCCTCGTCGAGAAGGGCACGCCAGGCTTCAGCGTCGCCCGCGAGCTGGACAAGCACGGCTGGCGCTGCTCCGATACGGCGGAGCTCGTCTTCGACGGTTGCCGTATCCCCGCCGAGAACGTGCTCGGCGCGGAGGGACAGGGCTTCTACTCCATCATGCGCAACTTCCAGAACGAGCGCCTTGTCCTCGCGGGCATGGCGATAGGGGCGGCCGAGGCGGCGATCGATATGACCCTCGCCTGGGTGAAAGCTCGCCGCGCATTCGGGGGCGTCTTATGGGACATGCAGGCGATCCGTGAACGTCTCGCGATGCTCTCTGCGAAGGTGGAGGCAGGCCGCCAGTTTCTCTATGCCACCGCTTGGCGTATGGCGGCGGACGAAGATTGCCTGCGCGAGGTCTCGATGGTGAAGGCCATCTGCGGCGAACTCGTCAACGAGGTTGCGTATACGTGCGTGCAGTTCCACGGCGCTATGGGCCTCATGCGCGAGAGCCCGATCGAGCGCATAGCGCGTGACGCCCGCGTCCTATCCATCGGCGGCGGCGCGACGGAGGTGATGCTGGAGGTGGTCGCGTCGATGTCGTGAGCCTAATGCGGCAGTGAGGGCATCGCTCTGGCGTTGATTGTAGGAGGGCTGCGTGAAGGGAGATAGTGTCCTGAAGGTTCTGCAAAAAGTTTTGGAGAGAGAACGGCGCTTGCTCTGAAGGGCGAGCGGCCATGGCACGGTGGTGACGTTGCAATCACCGAT
>NZ_JAMYNH010000049.1:0-15796 GCF_040318975.1 Mesorhizobium sp. M0983
GATCCCAGCGTCCTAGATCCTGCCCATCCTCCCAAAAACGTGTCGACGAACGGCAAGTGGTTGCAAATGTTCGCAAAAAGAAGCGTTTATGGACGGAAACTAGTCTAGAGCGCATAGAGGCAATCGTCGAGCGGCAGCAGCGTATGCCTGCGGAAGGCGACAATCAGCGCGTCCTCTTCCTTTGAGAGTACTGTCGAGCGCACATCGGACCCATCGACGTGTCAGTGACGAAGTCACGCTTCTTCCACTTCGTCACCGTCTTGGGGTTTAAGCCGTAGTGTCCGCTCAATTCTTGAATCGAAGCTTTCGATCGCTGTATCGCAGCTCGGACCGCGTGAGTGGTCGTGGCGCTCCGGTGAAGCGTCTGTCCCATAGTCTGTCCTTATCGATGGCGGCATCAATTCTACGATCACCCCGTGGGACCAAACATCTTGATCCCTAGCCGGAGCGGCCGCGTGATTGCCGTAGTGGCAAATATATCCTGGTCAATCGACCGATGTGGCAGGGATTAGTGGCTGATTTTTCGACCAGTCAATCATTGCAACTCGTTGAATTGGTGGGAGGCAATTTGGCAATGAATTGCTGAAACTGACACCGTGTCCGGTTGAAGACGTCGCTGTTCGGAACCCGACATAATGAGGCGCAGCATTCTGCCGTTGCGGCTTTAGATACGTGGTTTGCCACTCTCGCCCGCACAATCTCCTCGGTGGCATGTCGATTGCATGGACACAGTGGCATCCATCGCGCCCTTAGTGGTGTCCCATACTCCGACCGAGGAGGTGTACATGAAACTTGCTCGAGCAATCCAAATCAACGCGACAGAAGCAGCACTGGGTGCTGTCCCGCCAATTGAAGCTTTGCCGCGTCCGTCACGGGTGCCGCTGTCGCTTCCCCAGCAGCGGCTTTGGTTCCTGTCCCATCGGAAGGGTGGCAGTAAGGCCGATCTCATCTATGTGGGGCTTCGGCTTCGCGGCGAATTGGACGAGGCGGCCCTCCAGTCGGCCTTGGACGGGTTGGTGGCGCGTCACGAGGTGCTGCGCACCACCTTCGGGGTGGAGGACGGCGAGCCGTTCCAAAGGATTGGGCCGGCGGACATCGGCCTGCCGCTGAAACGAGACGATCTGACGGCAGCTGCGGATGTGGAGGCGACCCTCGCGGAGCTGATGCGTTTTGAAGGGCAGGCGGTATTCGACCTGGAAGCCGGACCGCTGATCCGTACACGCCTGGCGCGCTTGGCGGAGGACGATCATATGCTACTGATCGTCGTGCACCGCATGGTCTCGGACGGCCGGTCGCGGGAGATTCTGATCTACGAGCTTAGCGAGCTCTACGCCGCGGCCCGGGAAGGCCGCGCGGATCGGCTGAAGCCTTTGCCGTTGCAATATGCGGACTACGCGATTTGGCAGCGAGGTCGACTGGCAAAGGAACTCTCGCAGCGGCAGTCGGAATACTGGCTCCGAATGCTGGACTGCACGCCAGAAGTGCTGGAGCTACCGACAGACCGGCCGCGGCCAGCGCAGCGAGATTACAGTGGCAGTTACGTCGAGTTCGTGTTGCACGAGCGGCTGAGTGCACAGCTCAAGGAACTGAGCCAGCGTCATGGGACGACGCTGTTCGTGACTCTGCTGGCGGGCTGGGCGCTGGTACTGGCGCGGCTCTCGGGTCAGAACGAGCTGGTGATCGGCACACCTCGCGCCAACCGCACCCGCTCCGAGATCGAGGGGCTGATCGGCTGCTTCGTCAGGACCCTGGCATTGCCGATTGATCTATCGGGAGATCCGACACTGGAGACATTGCTAGAACGGGCGAACGCCGCCGCGCGTGGGGCGCAGGATGATCAGGACCTGCCATTTGAGCAGGCGGTGGAACTCATCGATCCGCCCCACGAACCAGCGGTTATACTTACATGGCAAAACAACCCTGGGGAGTGGGTCGAATTGCCGGGGCTCAAGCTTGAATATGTAGGCGTTGGCGATCGAGTCGCGCAACATGATCTCGCGCTTAACCTTTCCAAAGTCGGCGAGGCGATCTGTGGATGGCTGATCTATCCGACGTCTCTGTTTGAGCGGAGCACGGTGGAGCGGTTTGCGAGATATTTGCAGCAGGCGCTGAGCCAGATGGCGGCCGGCCCCGGGCAGCGAGTCTGGTCGGTACCGCTTTTATTGGCGGAGGAACGTCGATTTGCGGTTGAATTGAACCCAGCGGAAGAGTCCTGTCTCCAGGACCGCTGGGTTCACGAACTGCTTGGGGTGCAGGCGGACCGGGATCCGAAAACGATCGCGGTCGTCTACAAGGACCAGAGCCTTAGCGATGGAGAGCTGAAGGCGCGGGAGACCGCCGCGGCGCCTCCCGTTTGCCCTCCTCAAGCACCACCGGCCAACTCGGCTCCGCGGCCCGACACAGCGGTAATGAATTTCATCGAGGGGCCGCGCGTCGTTACCGAGGGGGAACTGCAAGCCAGTAGCATCATGCGTTATCAGGTCACAAAGTTTTATCGTGAGCAAATCACCAACAGCGGTTATTTCGAACAGCTTAAGTACATCGTGGAGCCTTCATCGCAAGAGTTCGAAAGTCCCGGCACCCTGGACACGAGCGGCGAGCTAGATAACACGGTCTTTCCCGGGTTTCAGCACAAGTACGCCCAAACCGGGTTGTTGATGGCAACCGACCGTTGCGCCTCATATTGCCGGTATTGCCTTCGCAAGCGTCTTGTCGGAAAGAATTCCGATGAAATAGCAGCCGATTTCGCACAAATTGGGCAATATATTCGCGACCATCCCGAGATTACGAACGTGCTGATAACAGGGGGCGACCCGCTGGTACTCAGCACGGCCAAGCTCGACAAGATGCTTGATCGTCTGCTGCCAATCCCACATTTGGAGTCGATTCGATTCGGCACAAAAACACTAGCCTATCAGCCCAAACGGTTCGAGGATCCCGCGTTACCGGCTTTGTTCAAACGGATCGATGAAGCGGGTAAGGCCGCAGTGATCGTCACACACTTCGACCACATCGGCGAAATCTCCGTTGAGGCGGAGCACGAGGTTCGCTCCTTGCGCGCTCAGGGCGTGCAGTTCCTGAACCAAACCGTGCTTCTCGCGAAAGTCAACGATGATCCTAAGATCTTGGCTGCCACATTCGCCAAGTGTCACCAAATGGGTATCCGCCCGTATTATCTCTTTCAGGCCAGACCGGTGAAAGGCGCTTCCCATTTTCAGGTTTCACTGCGCCGCGGAATAGAGATCGCTCGCGGCATCAACCAACGCCTCAGCGGCATCCAAAAAACCTTCAAATACATCATGTCCCATAACACAGGAAAGATCGAAGTCCTCGACCTTGGAGCCGATGGCCGTATCTATATGCGGTATCATCAAAACAAGTGTCCCGAAAAGATCGGAAAAATATTTTCTCGGCCCCACCTTGAGGGCGCCTGCTGGTTGGACGATCTGCCCGAAGGATGAGATCCAAAGGCGCCCATGAAATACGGCGTGCTCAAGGCTCCCACGGCCGCAACAGTCTCTCCAAGGCCGGTGTCCGTAAACTCAACCAAGAACAAGTTCTATCGCTCTACCCGCCGGCACCTGATCACCATGGAGAACGCTATGTTTCCCAATAGTATAGATTCGCATCTCTCCCAGTTGGAAAAAATAAATCCGGTGGCCTTCAAGGCCATCGAGCGCCGAATCGCTAGAGAGGCATTCGACCGCCTTGCCAAACTGTCGCGCAACGAGTTCACCCCGGAAGGGCGTGGTTCGGATTACCTTGATAGCATCCAACTGTCCCTGCTGGCACGATCGGAGGGTGTGATGGATCTACTGGGAAAAATGCACCCCAATGGTCGCGACGGACTGTGTTCATCACTGATCTTCTGCGATCTTCTCGCAGGAGACGGCTACGTGAACAAGGTAGCGCACCAACTCTTGGGTGAGGCGCGCTGCCCAAGTTTCATCAACTCTGACGTCTCACAGTTCATGGTGGACCGTTGCATCCGAGATGGTCTGTTTGCGACCTGGCAGGGCGCGACCGATCCGTTCTGGATAAAAGATGGATCGGTGGATGGTGTGCTGATGGCTTATGGCACGCACCACATCCCGCGCGCTGAGCGCGCCACTGCTGTCCGGGCAGCTGCGCGAATTCTCCGGCCCGGTGGCATCTTCGTTCTTCATGACTTTGAAGAGGGCTCCCCCACTGCCCGCTGGTTCTCTGACGTGGTGTCAACTCATTCAGTGACCCCACATGACTATCCTCATTTTACCGCAGGCGAGGTCCTCGATCTGTTCGCTGCTGCGCAGTTTGATGACGTAACTGTGCAGCGAATCTCAGACCCGTTCGTCTTTCACGGAGTAGACGAAGAGAGCGCTCTCCAACTGTTAGCCGAGTACGTCGTGAAGATGTACGGGCTAGAGCAGCTCCGGAACCACACGCAGCGCGTGCTCGCCCTCCTTGATGAGTATTTCGGGGTCGTCGTGACACAAACATCTCACGGTGAGTTTGAAGCACGCATAGCGCGCAATGCCTTGGTCGGGAGCGGTCGACGGGTGTGAAACACAATATCGTTGACCGCATCGAGGGCCAGCGTTCGACGGACATGCAAAGTAGCCTGTCCCCTGATGCAGTGTTTGCATGTCAGGGGAATGCGGATCCGAAATACCGCGTGTGAGCGACATCCAGGATGCGATTGACCAAGCCTGAGAAGCTGTACCCGGCGGTCATCGCGGCTAAGGCGTAAGCATTGCCCGTATCGAACCCCGGCATGGTATTGATCTCCAGGACAAGCGGCTGGCCGGAGCGGTCGATCCGGAAGTCGATGCGAGCGTAGTCCCGGCATTGGCAGGCACGGAAAGTCGCTACCGAAATATCCCGCAGCCCCGTCGCAAGGCTGCTTCCGATCTGAGCGGGGCAAATCTTCGGCGGCGCCGCAGCCTCCATGTGCTTCGCTTCCCAAGTCACAAAACGCGTTTCGCGGTCGCCGAAATCCTGCTCCACAAGAGGCAACACTTCGAGTTCTTCGTTTCCCAGCAGCGCGACCCAAATTTCTTGCCCCTCGATGTACTC
The DNA here is from genome assembly GCF_040318975.1 of Mesorhizobium sp. M0983. Taxonomy (NCBI): domain Bacteria; kingdom Pseudomonadati; phylum Pseudomonadota; class Alphaproteobacteria; order Hyphomicrobiales; family Phyllobacteriaceae; genus Mesorhizobium; species Mesorhizobium sp. M0983. The sequence goes on from NZ_JAMYNH010000049.1 coordinate 5,056, forward strand.
TTCCACGAGCGCATCCTGAGCGAACTGCGCGACGTTCACTTCTACGGCCTGCCTCAACTGAGCGGGCTCATGTACGAGCTGCACTCCACAGCTGTCCGATTCGTGGCGGGGCTTCACTATCATTGGGAATCGCAGCTCGCCGGTACTTTCGGTGCCGTCACGCATCACGCGAAAATTCGGTGTTGGCAAGCCACGATCGCGGATGAGCCTCTTGGTGATAACTTTATCAAGCGCCAGCCCATGCCCGAGCGGACCGGATCCAGTGTACGGAACTCCAGCCATCTCGAGCATGGCCGGAACGTGGGTGAGACGGCACTCCCCCTGAATTCCGTATGCCAGGTTGAAAACGAATCCCGAGGGGCAGGCTTGGGAAGCAGGTGGCATGAACCGCTCGAGCGTAGCGAGCAGTCTTTTATCGCCTTCGCACAGCAGCGTCTCATGACCGCCCTCTTGCAGTGCCGCTGCCACGCGGTTTCCTGCATCGCGGCCGAATTTCTCGGGACAAGACTGACCAAAGCGGTTGATCACACCTGTGTTTTCATCATTCCGCACAACAGCTATTCGCATGAGCTACTCCTTGGATGTTTGCTCCGCTGTCACCTTCATTCGTTCGGATTTTCATCGACCGAACACAACAACTCGTCTGGCGCCGCGCGCCCGCCGGTATCGATTGGCCAAGCGGCGAGCGAGCTTGGTCCGACCTCCTCGGTCGGAGCATGCGACACCGCTATGACGCAACGGTCCTTCACCGTGTCCAAGCAGTCGGTGTGCCACCGCGGAGGTTGTGCGAGCAGAGGGACAAACCACTTGTTTTACCCCGCGACAGCCGGAATGCTGCGCCTCATTGTGTCGGGTTCCGTTTCCGGTAGACCACGCCCGGCCGCAACCAATGACCCTCGCCGAACGTCCGGTTTTCGTAGTCGCCCGTTGGATCATAGATCATGCCGATCTTCTGCATGACCCTTTGGCTCGGCGCGTTCTCCCTGGCCGCGCAGGCGGCGACCTCAGGCAGACCGATTGACCAAGCGTAGTCGAGCCATGCCCGCGCGCCTTCCGGCGCGAGTCCTTTGCCCCAATGCTCCTTTGCGAGCACCCATCCGATTTCGACGCACGGATGGTTGGGAATTGCTGCCTTCACCGTCTCCGAGAGGACGCCAAGCCCTATCAGACCAACAAGCTCGCCGCTGCCTTTCAGCTCCGCCGCCTGATAGTGAAACCCGTTGGTCCGGGCGCGCTCGATCGCAAGGTCAATCCTGACATTCGCGTCCTCGACCGTCAGCACTTTGGGAGAGAACCGTCTGACGTGCGCATCACCGTAAATTCTTGCCATTGGGCCCCGGTCTTTGTCCTCCCAGGGACGTAATATTAGACGTTCGGTCGTCAGCCTCATCGCTACAACTCATCGATATTTCGAGATGGATCTCGGCAAGCTTGTCCAACCTCAATTTCACTGACGACGGCTTTCATGCGGGCTCGACCGACCTTTGCACGAGCTGAGAACAAAGGACGTCCTCCCGCCCGCCTGCGTTTCTTCCGTCCCATCAATACATCAAGCTCGGCGCCCATCGCCTCTACGGGACTCCCCCTGCTGGTGGTACGGGCAGGTGAGTGGCCACCGATTGTTCCTGCTCACCAAGGTTCGGGAACGGTGAGATCGACCAATCGATCGAGTTAACGGCACGCTGAAGTAATGCCTCTGTCTCAGTCCGGCTGGGTGAAACTGCGATGACATATCCGATCCAGTCGCGGAAATCGCCATTCCGGGCGATCGGCATGTTGGGTTTGGCATACAATTTAACCTCGACGATACCTGGCACAGCAGCCGCTCGACCGTCGCCATCGATCCAATCGAGGATGCCATCGCGATCAGGAACCAGGATCCGCGCGGCCGCAGTCTGCGAATGCTTTATCCGCAAATCCCATTCGTCGCCGATGACGAGCTTGATGTGCTCCGCGACGAGATCGACACCGCAAGCCAGCTGAACCAGTTGAGGAGTAGGCACGGCACCAAGGCGCGGATTGACCTCAATGACGACTGGGCCATGCTTCGTCCATCGGAATTCGATGTTCATGGGCCCCCAGCCGACGCCGAGAGCTCGCATACAACCAAGCGCAATACCAGCGATACGCGAATGCTCCTCATCAGTAAACGCCTCCGGGAACGTGAACTGACGAAGCACAAAATGCGGCGGGGGACCGAAGTCCGCGGCGGCAATCCCAATGACCTCATTTCCCATGGTTTCAATGCTATACTGGGGGCCTTGTGCGAATTCTTCGACCAATATCCTCGGCGAAGACCGCCATTTGTGCTTCCCGCCCAACAGATAGGTCGTATGTTCGGCCACCTCATCTGCGTTGCCGCACAATCGGACACCTTTGCTGCCTGCGCCCACGGCTGGCTTAAGAACCACCGGCAGGCCGATCTCCGCGGCTGCGCTTTCCACCTCCGCCGCATTTGCGGCGACGCGAAAAGCAGGTACTGGAATGCCGGCCTCGGCGAGGAGCTGACGTTGAGCGGGTTTGTCGCAGCATCGTTCAATCGATTCGGGATTTGGTCCCGGTAGATCGAAATGCCGGCAAAGCTTGCCAACGGTTGCGTAGTAATCCTCCAGGGAGGACGTGATCCCAGCAATGTCATAAGTAGCCCCTAAATGGGAACATTCGCGGATCAGCGCGTCGAGATTGGCGGTATCGACACAGATTGCCTCATAGTCGTACTGAGATGGATCAGCCGATAGGGTAATTGGATGAAGACCAAGACGCCGGGCCGCTTGGACGTATAGAAGACCAGTACCCGTCGTATCGCCTTCGACCAGGATGAGCGCTCTGCTTGCCATTGGCGGGGCCTCCGTTGCGTTCTGTGCGGCGGTTAAGCCTAAACAGGCCTCAAACTTTCAGTTGGGCTCAAAGCTTTGCAGATAAGCTACCATTGCCAGCGGTCGGCGGTCGTAAAGGTTCTGTAAATTTAGTTGAAGGATCTGTTGCGACGTTGAACCGCCTAGTGTGGGGCGGGTTCTAACGGTTGCCGCAATACCGCGTCAGCGCTCTGCAGGCGTTTTCCAGCCGAGCTCTTTCTCGGCGGGGATCGAGGGCTGCTACCACTGGAAGGCCCTCATCCACCGGACCTCCAGTTCGCCTGTGAGGGATTGATACAGCTGGCAAGATGGTGATGGCTCAGTTCGTGGCAAACTGATCGCGGCCCGATCGCGTGCATCTCCGTCCACAAGCCTTGTGTCCTTAGCTGGACAAGAATGTCGCAAACCTGACGAAGCCGTCACCTGGGCCGGCCATCGGTACGGGTGAGTGGATGCATGCTACCAGAACGCCCCAATCGGCACGCAACTTGCGGGGGTTAAGGCCGACGGCCGCAATCCGTCACTCGGCTAGTGGTGACACGTACTAGTAAAGTCGTTCGGTTCGCGATCGCCAATCCTATTGGAGTGCTAAGTGGTTCGCCGCTATTATGATCTCCCGTCCCTGACTGCCCTTGAGATATTCGAGGCATCGGCACGCCATCTCTCGTTCAAGCTTGCGGCTTCCGAGCTAGAATTGACATTGGGGGAGATCCGTCGGCAGATCAAAGCCATTGAGGGGGAGCTTGGCGTTCGGCTGATTGAGGGGTCAGGAGCTGACGTCGTGCTTACCAGCGCTGGCGATGACCTCTATAGGTTGCTGGCAAGCAGCTTTTCACGGGCTTCGGAAGTCTTGAGGATCATGAAACGCCGCGATGGGACCCGGTAGGTCACGATTGGCTCCGCCGATGCTTCCCCGTCGATGTGGCTGATAACCATATGCGCGTTGCCGTGGGCTGGCATCACGAGCCCGCGATGACGTTTGCTTTCAATGCTGGGTGCTGTGCCCCAGCATTAGCGAGACCGCAAGTCCACATCAGGGGGCAGAAAGCGCTGGAACTGGCCAGACGCTGTGAAGGCGTGGATCGCGAGGGAGGGCTTTGATTTGGGCGTCCGCGTGGGCGGAGGCGGCTGCCGTCATAGATCTGGCGCAGAAACTGACTGTTTGCGCGCGGTGCGGGGGCACGGAACGAGGAAGGCTCTGGCCTTGTTCCATTTTTGTGGCGGGATGACGCCCGCCCGAGCCGCCAGACTGGCAATGGTAAAGCTGGAACCGTGATAGCGCGCTGTTAAATTCCTCGAGAACACGGCGCGCATTGTGGTGCGTTCGAACAGGCTGGTGGCAGGTTCCTCCTCAACCTCGGCGTTCGTCTGGCTTCGATTGCGCGATGTTCTGGGAGAGGGCCGCAGCGGTATGCTCGTCGCGTTCTGCGATCACGACGAACTCGCGCGATGCTTGAGAGTTGGTATTATTGCCCATTCGCGATTGATCTATGTCTAAAAAATGTTAGACGCGCAATGGTTTTTAACGAAGATACAGGGAGTAGAGGCAACAAGGGAGGCGCTCGGGCGATGGCATCGATCAGTCTTGAGGGACTCTCGAAGGACTATGGCCAGATCCGTGCGCTCGAGCGGCTCGACTTTGCGGCCGAGCAGGGCGAGTTCGTCACCATCCTCGGACCCAGCGGGTCGGGAAAAACGACGGTCCTCTCGCTGATTGCCGGCCTGACGGAACCGACCACCGGTCGTATCGTCCTCGGCGGGCGCGACGTGACGGCAACCCGGCCGGCGCAACGCAACATCGGGCTGGTGTTCCAGAGCTACGCGTTGTTTCCCCATATGTCAGTGTTCGACAACGTTGCCTTTCCGTTAAAGGTCCGCGGCGTATCAGCAGAGGATGCGAGGCGGCGGGTCGGCGATGCGTTGGGCCTAGTGCGTCTGGGCGGGTTCGAGGCCCGACGCCCTGCCCAGCTTTCCGGCGGCCAGCAGCAGCGCGTTGCGTTTGCGCGGGCGATCGTGTTCCAGCCCGATATCCTGCTGCTCGACGAGCCCCTTGGAGCTCTGGACCGAATGCTGCGCGAGCAGTTGCAGGTTGAGCTAAAACAACTGCAACGCAAACTCGGAATAACCACGATCCTGGTCACCCACGACCAGGAGGAAGCACTTTCGCTCTCGGATCGCGTGCTTGTCTTGGCCGACGGTGCGGTCCAGCAGATCGCTGAGCCCTTGGAAGCCTATACGAGACCTGCCAATCGGTTCGTCGCAGGCTTTCTCGGCACTACCAATTGCCTTGATGGCGAAGCGATCCGGCTTAGCACGGGGAATTGGGTCATTCGGCTCGGCTCCGGCGAGGAAGTGCCCTACCGCCGCGCGTCCGACGAGACCTGCGGATCGCTGGTATCCGTCTGTATACGGCCAGAACATGTTCGCGTGCTCTCGCCGAGTGCGGACCGGGGTGTCCCCGCGACCGTCATCGAATCCGTATATCTCGGCCCAACCGTCCGTTACCACGTCGAGACAGCGCGCGGCACGCCGCTCATCGCCGCCTGCATGCAAGCCGGGCCGCCGTACCCCCCAGGAGCATCCATTCGTGTCGATTGGGATGTTGAAGCCGTGTGGCTCATTCCAGAGGGCGGCGCGTCGCGGGCGAAGGTCCAGCCGGCTGCGGCCGAATTGCTAGAGTTTAAGTCAACCAGAACGAAGAAACTGAGAGGAGCTTGATCATGGAAATGAAACGAACGCTTTCCGCTCTGTTAGCACTTGCCGGGATGACGGTCTTTGCTGGCGTTCCGTCCGCTGCCAAGGCGGAGGATCAGGTGACCGAAATCCGCATCATTGACGCCGGCGGTGCATCCGGTGAATCGATCGAGAAGGGCTATATCCCGCCGTTTACGCAGAAGACCGGCGTTAAGGTGGTGCGCGAGAGCCCGAACGACCTTGGCAAGCTGCGGGCGATGGTCGAATCCGGCAACATCTCTGCGGTGCTGATCGAACTAGTTGGCACTGAGGTCCAGCAGGCCAAGGCTTTGAACTTGCTAGAACCGCTCGATTGGGATGCGATCGCTCCGTTGCCGATCTTTCCCGAGGCGCGCGACGATTACGCACTTGGGTATCAGTACTATTCAACCATCATGACCTGGCGCAAGGACGCCAAGGCACCGTCGAACTGGGCCGATTTCTGGAACGTCAAAGATTTCCCCGGCAAACGCGCCCTCCCGGACATAGCTTTTTATGCTATTCCGATCGCTTTGTTGGCCGACGGTGTGAAGCCTGGCCAGCTCTATCCACTCGATCTTGACCGCGCCTTCAAGAGCTTGAAAAAGCTCAGCCCCGACGTTGCCGTCTGGTGGGCCACCGGCGCTCAGCCGCCCCAACTCCTGAATGACAACGAAGTGCAGTATGCTGTCGCATGGTCGGGGCGCGTCACCGCCGAGCCGATGCTGGACTACTCGTTCAACCAGGGTCTGATCGACATCAGCTTCTTCACCGTCCCGCGCGGCGCCAACCCAGCGCAAAAGGCTGCTGCAATGAAGCTACTGCATGAGATGACTGTACCGGAGAACCAGGCTGTGGCGGCAAGCGTCATTTCCTATACCGGAAACAGCCCGGATCTTGATGCCCTCTTGCCGAAGGATCGCATCGGACAGTTCCCGACCGCTAAGCAGAACAAGGACGTGCAGGTCGGTTACGATCTCAAATGGTGGTTCGATCACGGCCAGGAGGTCGAGGAGCGCTGGCTGAGTTTCAAGCTCGGACTTTGAGCGTTTAGACGCTGGAATCCTTGGGCTCGCGTCTGGAAAAGAACAGGCGGCGAGCTGGCATGATACAGCTGGCGGATGGAGGACATGGGACGCATCGGGTTCAATCGCAACGGTTTTGCATACGTGCTACCCTTGGCTGTGGTCATGCTGGTCGCATTCAACGTTCCGGTCCTGCTAATGATGCGTATCAGCGTCGCGCCCTCGTGGACGCTGGCAAACTACCTGCATCTCATCCAGGAAGAGGCTTATCTAAAAGTCCTGCTTAACACCTTCAAGGTGGCGGCGATCACCACCGTCTGCTCTGCTCTGATTGGATATCCGGTCGCCTATTGGATGACCCGGCTGTCGCCAACTGGGCGGTTGGTAGCGATCGCTTTCGTAGTGATACCTTTCTGGGTCAGCGTCCTGGTGCGGAGCTATGCTTGGATCGTACTCCTCGGCAATGCTGGTATCCTCAACCGGGCGCTGCTCTCGCTCGCCGTCATCGATCAGCCAATCGGTCTAATGTACAACGAACTCGGGGTGATCATCGGGATGACCAACATCCTGATCCCGTTCATCGTCCTACCGCTCTATGCCGCGATGACCAGGCTCGACCGACGCCTGCTGCAGGCCGCAGCGACCTTAGGCGGATCGAACTTCCAGACTTTCTGGCTGGTTTTCTTTCCCCTGACTCGGCCAGCCCTTGCCGCGAGCGCTCTCTTGGTCTTCATCTCAGCAATCGGGTTCTACATCACTCCGGCACTCCTCGGCGGTGGGCGCGTCTCGATGATAGCAAATGTCCTCGACATCTTGATCAACCAGCTTCCGAGGTGGGGACTGGCTGCAGCAATTTCTACCGTACTGCTTGCGGCCAGCGTCGCTCTCTACGCGCTCTATCGCCGCGCTGCGGCGCATTCGGGCATGTGGGGTATGTCATGAGCACGCGACAAGGGCGATACGGCCGGGGCGGCCGCCACGAGATGCCGGCCACCCTGGATGCATTGGAGGCTGCGCCGATCGAGGTGCGGCGGCGCAGGTTTGCCCTCGGGCGTCTGATTCTGGATGCGGTGGCGATCTCAGCCCTGCTTTTCCTGTCTCTGCCGATCCTGGTGGTCGTGCCAATGTCATTCTCAAGCGCGAGCGCACTCCAATTTCCACCACCAGGATTTTCGCTTCGCTGGTATGCAGCATTCTTCACGGATCCGCGCTGGATCGATGCTCTGTGGACCTCGCTAAAGGTGGCGGTTGCCGCCAGCACGCTGGCGCTGCTGCTTGGTGGCTCGGCCGCCTACGGCTTAGTGCGGGGAAGGTTTGCCGGGCGGCTGGTTGTCGAGGCCAATTTCATCCTGCCGATCGTGGTTCCGTCCGTCATCACCGCGCTGGCGCTATATCTTGTGTTCGCGCGTATCGGTCTACTGGGAACTTTGCCAGGGCTCATCATCGGGCACATGGTCCTAGGGGTTCCCGTAGTAGTCCTCGTGATGACCGTCGCCTTCCGGGGTTTCGACGTCAGACTAGAGCAAGTGGCCTTCACCTTAGGGGCTTCTACGCGAGTAATGCTGTTGCGAGTCCTGCTCCCTAACGTCCTTCCCAGCATCGGAGCCGCCTGGATCTTCGCTTTCATCACCAGCTTCGACGAGGTCATCGTCACGATCTTCATCTCCGGAACCTATGAAACCGTCCCGAAGCGGATGTTTAATGAGCTGGTACTTCAAATCGATCCGACGATCACAGCCATCGCCTCTTTGCTTACCGGAATCAGTATTCTCCTGCTCGTGATATCGGCCCTGCTGATGAGGTCAGGAGAGCGGGCTAAATCGGGGTATGACTAGCCCGAATTGAAAGGCATTGCTGAAACGACGGGACCTTATTCATGCGTGGACGTGAATGAGCAGGGTCAATCTTTGTACGGCAGCGCGCGGCTCATGCATCTGGCGAAGAGGCGCCGCTTGGTCAGGGGCTTAATGCAGAGCGAGGGGGCGGCCCCCTTGTTGAATCAAGTGCCTTACTCTTGGTGTCTACAGAACCTGTTAAACGCACCTCAATCCAAAGGGACGGAACTTTGAGAATCCCCGAAGCGAGCTCACCGAAAAGGTCATGGCCGCTGGAATGGCTGTGTCGATCCCGCCGGTCCAGAGGGAGCAGACGGTGCCAACCGGGCCGGCCCTACGGTTGGTATGGCCTTGCCGAACGCCAATGTTGCGCCGGCTCGCCCCGGTAGATTCAAGGTAACCGCATAGAAAGCAGAGGCCGCATATGTCCAGAAATCCCATCACCCGCGTTCGTGCCAAGGGCGACGCCTTCTCCATCGGCTTCACGCTCGGGCGGGCCACCGCCTCCGGCTTTAGCCAGCGCGTCCTGAGCACCGAAGAATTTCAGGCGCTATACGCCCGCTGGCGTGGATCGGAATATCTGCAGGCGCTGCAATCCGCGGCCCGCGCGGCCTATCCCCACTTTGTGCGTGAGATCGAGGGCATCGCCGAAGGTGCCGGGCAGGATTTCGAAACGGTCTTCCTCTGGAACTGCCGGGGCGACCTAAGGCTCCCTGAGCACGTCTCCCCAGTAACGAAAGCCATAGCCGCCGCTGGCTGCACCACACTTCTCATTCCGGCGAAAGGCGACGCTCCGGCGATAATCGCCCACAACGAGGACGGCTCCGCGGAGTTTCTAGGCGCCTGTAGCTGGGTCGAGGTCGAACCCGACGAGGGCCCCGCCTGGAGCAGCTTCATGTATCCCGGCATGTTGCCGGGGCACACATTTGGGTTAAATGAGGCCGGGGTCGTTCAGACTGTCAACCACATCAGCCCTCAAGATTTTCAGCCTGGCGTGCCACGGCAGGTCATCTGCCGCGCGATCCTAGATGCGAGAAGTTTGGACGAAGCGATCGAAATTCTGAAACGCAAGGACCGCGCGAGCGGCTTCCATCACAATCTTGGTGAGGCGAAGACGCGCCGGCTCGCCTCTGTCGAGGCGCCGGCCTCAGGCTGCGCCGTTCGGGAGGCCACCTCGCCTCGGGCCCATGCCAACCACCTGCTCTTCAGGGAATTCGACGGACTGAAGCAGACGATCACTCTCTCTTCCCGCAACCGGCAGGAGGCGGCGGACCGGATGATCGCGGAAGGCGCGCTCGCGGGGGGCGCGGGAGCGGTGCTTTTTGACGAGACCACCCCGATCTATTGCGACAGGGACCGACATGGTGATGTCGCCCAGACCCTAGCAACGAGCTTTTTCGCGCTTTTCCCTGATCGCATCGAATGGCTCGTGCACCCGACGCCGGACGAGCTCGACACGCTAAACGGGACGATACGTGTCGTTTAAATCCAAGTATCCCCATGTTTCCATAAAACAACTACCACGGCCTGGATGGCAGAAATGGCGGACATGTTGTCCGGCCGCCTCATATGTGCGCGCCACCGAAATCTTCGATCGGTGCTGCCTTCGATGCTGATCGCCGGCAAACGCCAGCAGATCGCCGGCTTCGCGGAGGTCACGGAGTACGAATTCAACGCTTATTTGGAAATTGTGTGATGCCCATGAGACAGAAATCATATTGCGGTGACGGCAACTATCCAAACAGTTACTATGCCGCCTCCCGCAACATCATCCGCACCCCGGTCCGGCTTCAGGGTCGGGTTGAAACCGACATTTGCATCGTCGGCGCCGGCTACGCCGGCCTGTCGACGGCGATCCACCTTGCCGACAAGGGCTATAAGATTGTCGTCGTCGAGGGTGCCCAGGTTGGCTGGGGGGCTTCCGGACGCAATGGCGGCCAGGTCATCAACGGCCTCAGTGCCAGCCTCGCGACGATCCAGCGCCGCTACGGTGAGGGCTCGGCGCGGTTCATCGGCGGTCTGATCCAGGAAGGCGGCAAGATCATTCGCCGCCTCGTCAGCCAATATCAAATCGAGTGCGACCTGAAGCCGGGAAACATCTATGCGGCCTATACGCCGGCGCATATGAAGGAACTCGAATCCAAGCAGGCGCTGTGGCGTAAATATGGCATGGACGACCATCGGCTGCTCGACCGTGAGGCACTGCGTAAACTTGTGAATTCCGACGCCTATTGCGGGGGCATGCTCGATACCACCGGCGGCCACATGCATCCGCTCAATCTCGTGCTCGGCGAGGCGCGCGCCTTCGAAGGCC
>NZ_JAMYNH010000050.1:0-7536 GCF_040318975.1 Mesorhizobium sp. M0983
CGCAGGCTGCCTCGAGCCGATCCCGCTCGTAGCGACGGGCCAGCGAGAGGATGCCAAACGCGGAGCGGTATCCCTGCTCGGGATGGGGACGGTCGCGCATCATGCGCTCGACCAGAATGGCGACGTTGGGGCCGATCCTTGCCGCCCGGCTGATCAGGCTGGCCGGTGTGGTGTTGGCGTAGCGCTGGTGCGCCTTGGGCATGTGTTCGTTGACGGTGACATGGCCGGAACGCTGCGAGCGACGCACATGGCTGGCGACACGCTGGTGGTCGTGGAAGATCTCGACCACTCGGTGCGTGAGCCGCACCTCGACGGTGCGCCCGATCAGCCGGTGCGGCACCGAGTAGAAGGTCTTGTCGACCTCGACATGGTAGTCAGGATGGACCTTCGCCGATTTCCACTCGGCGTATTCGAACGGTGCCGCCGGCAGCGGCTTCAAGGCAGCCCGCTCGATCTCCTCGAACAGTTCGCGGCGGCTTTGGCCGACATGGCGCATCGGCCGGTTGTTCAGCTCCTCGAGCAGCTCCGCGATCGCCGTGTTGAGCTCGGCGATCGAGAAGAAGGACCGGTTCCTGAGCCGGGCGAGAATCCAACGTTCGACGATCAGCACCGCGCCCTCCACCTTGGCCTTGTCGCGCGGCTTGCGGCTGCGGGTCGGCAGGATCGTCGTGTCGTAATGTTCGGCCATCGCGGCAAACGTCGTGTTCAGCGTCGGCTCGAACCACAGCGCCTTGGCGACCCCGGCCTTCAAATTGTCGCAGACGATCGCCTTGGTGATCCCGCCGAAGAAGCTGAGCGCCCGCACCTGGCCGTCGATCCAGTCCGGCAGCCTCTGGCTGAAGCTGGCAAAGGCGAAGGTCAGGTTGGAGGCGCCCAGCACCGCGACGAAGATCTGGGCGCGTGAATGACGCCGGTCGCCGGATCGATCACCGGCACCGTTGGCCCGGCATAGTCGGTCTGCATCACCGCGCCAGCCGCATGCCGGTTGCGGAACACGGCGCTCGTCCGCTGCCGGAAGGCGGCGAACCGGTCGCAGAACCAGGTGAAGCCGTGCCGTCGGGATGGGCGGCGCGATATTCCTGCCACAGAAGCGTCAGCGTCACCCCTTCGCGCTTCAGCTCCCGGGCAACCCGCGCCCAATCCGGCTCGCTCAGATCCTGCGGCGGACGGCCCATTCGGTGAAACAGACGCTGTTCCAGTGCCGCATCGTCGTCAAAGCCCCCAGGCAGGGCCAGCACGACAGCCCCGCCTCCCGCGCCCGCAGTAAATAGGTCGAAACCGAGGTCTTGCCGATCTTCAGTCGCTCTGCCACCTCGCGCACCGAAAGACCCTGTTCATGGGTCAGGCGCAGGATCGTCCGGATATCCCTCACGCTCGTTCGTCTCGCTTGCTTCCGTCTTGGCATGGGCTCTCTCGGTTCGATAATGAGAGAGCCAAAATGCCAGAAAGGCGCAGCCGAGAACCGACCGTCAAATCCACCCCGGAAACTGTCCGGGACTTAGCGGAATCACTGTCCGGGAGTTAGTGAAAACGGTGTCCGGGACTTACCGGAAAAGGTGTCCGGGACTTACTGAAACAACGCATCTTTGACAACCCGCGTGTGACCGAACATAGCGTTCTGGCCGGCCATTTCGCCGCGACCGCGGCGCGCGTTGCGGCGAGCGAAGGTCCGATCCTGATCCTGCAGGACACGACCGAATTCATCTACAGCCGCGCGCAGCCGGACAAAATCGGCTTCACCAAGACCATCAACGCCGGGCGCTACAAGGCCGGGCAGCCCAACGTGCTGACTTTGTGCGGGGTGCTGATGCATTCGAGCCTGGCCGTCACCCTCACCGGCACACCCCTCGGTCTGACGGCGGTGAAGTTCTGGACACGAACGAATTCAAAGGGAACGCTCGCGCTCAAGCGGCACATCAATCCCACGCGCGTGCCGATCGAGACGAAAGAGAGCTACCACTGGCTGGAGAACCTGCGCCAATCCATCGCGCTCGTTGGCGCGCCCGAGCGCTGCGTGCATGTGGGTGACCGGGAGAGCGATATCTACGAGCTCTATTGCACGGCGCAAGACCTTGTGTACGAGCTTCATCGTGCGGGTGCAGACGAACAGGCTGGCCGAGCGGCCTGCCGATGCTGCCCCGCACGATCCTGCTCATCGCGTCTTCGCCCAACTTGCGGCGGCGCCTTGGGCAGGACGTCATCGCATTACGGTCGATCAGGACGAGACGACCTGCCTGCAGGTGAAGTTCGCCGCCATCAAAACCTTGCCGCCCGTGGGCAAGCAGAAGCGCTACAGTCCGCAGGTTCTGACTTACATCCACGCCCTCGAAGAGGACCCGCCGCCCGGTCGCGAGTCGATCGACTGGAAGCTGGTTGGATCAAGCCGACGATGTGGGTAATCGGAAGCTCCGCCGGATGGATACGCGAGAGCGACATCTACGAGCTTTTCTGCACGGCCCATGAACTCGGCACCCATCCTGGTGAGGACTTGCGTCGATCGCTTGGCGGTTGATGGCGAGCACACGATCGCCGCGGAGATGAACGAGGAAGAGATCAGCGCGCTGCATGAGGTCGAGGTTCGCAATGCCAAGGGCAAGCCTGAGACCGTCGCGGTCGAGATCAAATGCCGCCGCATCCATGTCCTGCCGCCGATCGGCAAGCAGAGGCGCTATCCCGCGCTCGACCCCACGGTGGAAGCTGATCACCAATCTGCCCGTGCATGCCCACCGCTCACAGCCGCACGCTAAACCGGATCTCGCAATAACCGATGTCGAATTGAAGCTCCTCGATCATCTTCTTCCCGACAAAGCTCCGACCGCCTCCCACGCCGGCACCTTATTCGAGCTATCTGGTCAAGATCGCGCGATTGGGTAACTATCTCGCGCGTGCCAGCGACCCGCCGCCGGGCAACACGGTCATGTGGCGCGGCCTTATGCGCCTCACGGACATCAAGCTCGGCGCAACCATCGGAGCCGAACTTAATTGAAAGCTTCCACCGGATGCATACGGCACGCGCGTCTTGGAAGTGCAAGATACTTGACGTCGCCATTGCGATTAGACACCCTCATGTCTTCCGCGGACCGCTTTCTCTTCGTCAGCCCGGACCAAATCGCGGCCGGACTTTATCCCTGATGGAGGAAATTACCCGTGGCAGGTCACCGCGGTGCTATTCGCTGAAGTGGCTAATTGCCTACGAACGAATGAGCGAAGCCGCTTTCTCGGCGATTGCCATTGTTACCGCATTCGTATTGGTAGACGATGCTATTGGCATCACCGACGCATCGACAACTCGTAATGCCTGCAATCCGTGAACCTGGAGTTTGGGATCGACAACAGCTCTTTCATCAACCCCCATCCGACAGGTGCTTGAGAAGTGAAGAGCAGACGCGCCATGTTCTCGTGCATAATCTAGAAGCTCCGCGTCGCTCGTTATGGGAGGGCCCGGTTGAGTCTCGCAAACGCTAAATCGAGCGAGCTCTGGCCTCTTAAACAGTTCGCGTGCTAATCTTATGCCTGAGAGGAGGACTCCACTGTCCGATTGTGCCGAGAGATATCCGGGCGATATTGCGGGAGCCACATTCGGGTCAGTGGAAACGATGCTCACGCGTCCACTGCTTTCAGGAAAAGATTGCCACAAAGCGATTGTCATGCCTGGCGCCAGCTCGAGTTTGCCCAAACCAGCGTAACTGCCTGGAGTGAAGCTCAATTGCAGATCAGCAGCGACCACACTGTCCCTGCTTCGAGCGAAGAGAACTGCATTGCTCGCCCCTAAGGACATGAGACCTCGTCCGAGCAAGACATATGCCAACGACTCGCGGAAGAGTCGCCACCCCCGTGCCCGCTCATTGAGCGTTACGCAGCCCTGAACTCGGTGCGCGACTCTAACAAGGAAGTGATCCTTCAAGCTTTCGCCAACACCAGGCGAATGATGCACCAACGGGATGCCATGACACGATAGAAGGTTGGAAGGCCCAACGCCGGACAACTGCAATATTTGCGGTGATTTGAGGGCTCCTGCGGCGAGGATAACCTCCCGCTTTGCCTTCACGTGGAATAGATGGCCAGCTCGTATGAATTCAACCCCTATCGCGCGACGATCTTCAAAGACTACGCGCGTGCACAGCGCATTGGTCAGTAGTTGAAGGTTTGAACGTGCCCTCGCTCGGCTCAGAAATGTCCGGGCAGTGCTTGCTCGAAAGCGACCTTGGCGATTCTGCTGAAACCATCCGACGCCGACATCCCGGAGGCCATTGATGTCAGCGATCACGGGAAACCCGAGAGACTCAGCACTCTCAATGAACGCCGAAGATAGCGGATGACGGACTGCCAACGCCACCACCGGCATGGGGCCATCAGTTCCCCGGTCTGCAGAATCGCCACCATCGTAGCGCTCAATCGATCGGAAATGGGGTAATAGCCCATCGTAGCTCCAACCCGTGCATCCAAGCTGAGCCCAGCGATTATACTCCTCAGGATGCCCGCGAACGAAGAGCGTTCCGTTTATCGAACTGCTACCACCCAAGACCTTTCCCTGAGGTAGATCGAGGCTCCGACCATTGAGCTCCGAAGACGGTTCACTACGGAATCTCCAGTTGATCGTTTTGTCGTTTTGAAGTTTCAGGAACCCGGCTGGCACATGAATCAATGGGTTATTGTCAACTGGACCCGCTTCGAGAAGCAAGACCCTGAAGCGACCATCTTCAGATAACCGGTCAGCAATAACGCTGCCGGCCGACCCTGCCCCAACAACGCAGAAGTCGCATTCAATGTGGTTGGTTGGATGCAGATCCTGCTTTGATCGCAATCGCCTATTCCTTTGGATCTGTAGGTGCTTACCCCACCTGGAGCCGCGAATTTGGATGGACTAAGTCATCACACCTCCCGAAAGCGCAGCAGCTCCAATGGTCGCCGTGACCTTCTAGGATGATCCCTCCTTGGCCTTGCTTCGACGCCATCGCCTTAGGCTACAATTTTTCCCTCGTGCTTAGCTGGTGCAGACAGCTCTTGCGGTTTTTTATCACTGCTTTCCAGAGCCGCCACAAACGGCTGGCAGCCAGATCTCGTCAGGGCTGACTGTTTTATGAGCGGCAAACGCGTCGTTTGAGGTCTCCGGTGGCGCGATTGTGCTCGGCATCCGCCGGCCGTCAGCTATCGACTCGTATCGTAGCGGTATTACCTCGACGCCCTGCACGTCGACGTCGGAGAAGCAACGGAACTTGGCGCCGGGCAAATGCTCGGTCACCTGATTGAACAGACGGACAACATGGTGCGGCTCGAATTCGCCGCCCGAGCGGAGGACGCAAGCAACCGTCTTCACCATATCACGCTTCCCTCGAGCGTCATCTTTGGATGGTTCTGCAACTTGGAGATCCACGGCGGCGGTATTTTCGATTTGCGTGACCATTGGACGACTTCTCCTCAGCCCGTGACGCGCTTGTGGATGACCTCGCATGTCCCGTGCCAAAAATGAAAAGGTATTTGAAAACAATTCACTACATTTGGTATGCTACGTTGCGTATCCGACATCGTCAGAAATCGGACAAGCCTGAACTTGGTTAGATCGCCTTGTGAATTTCATTCTCCCGCGAAGGAATTCCGTCCGCCATTCCTGCCAAAATGCCCGGGCAGGTCATGGCAAGCTTCTGCAATCGGCCGGCTGTCGTGATGCGAAGTCTTCCGTCCTGCGCCCACAAGGCATCGAAATTGGTCGGGACTGGGCAGAAGCGCCGCGCGTCGTGGTGACATGCACATTTTGCCAATCTTGAGCGCCACTTTCCCCCCCGTGAGTCATTTCGCCACGGCCTATCCGGCCGAGCTCGACCGACGTCGGCGCTTCGCCTTGACGTGCCGCACGTACCGCCCGGATCGCCTCCAGCAGAAGCGCCGAGGCAACGCCCCTGCCTACCCCGAGCGTCGCGTCGCCGATGGCGATCTCCAGCCCGTCGCTGTCGACACTTCTCGCCGCGCGGCCTTGCACCGCATTTGCCGCTGCCGACTGGCGCCGGCACAGCGGGCTCTCGTCCAGCCGACCGACTACGCCCTTGATGACGATGCTTTCAACTCTGGGCTCGGGTTCCGATTGCAATCCGTCCTCCCGCGAAGAATCTTCGCGGGAGTGTCGCGCGATTCCGGTCCCCGAAACACGGCACCAAATGGACGCTTAAGGGGCGCCAACTCACTGCCCCGGAATTTCTCCGCCCAGTTTGGGACGGTCTGATGGGTGATGCCGCCGAATGCAACTGATCAATTCGGGTTATTTGGTGTTTTTTTCGGAGCGCAGTAGCGCTGGACAACGGGACAAGATTTCTCGAGTGTGCTCACCGAGCTGAGGCGGGGGAAGCCGGATTCCAGTTTTGTAGCAGTTGAATTGTAGTGGTTGGTTCACGTGCCATTCGCCGCCATCTTCGGGGCTGAGCCGGACAAATAGGTCTCGCGTGCGCAACTGCGGATCTCCTGCGACTTCCTTCAGGTCATGCACATGCCCCCACGGAATTTCCATAGCATCGAAAAGACCTGCCCACGCTTCCACCGTTTGCTTTGCGATCGCAGCGGCAAGTTGCGCGCGATAGCCGCGTGCCCACGCCAACCACCTGCTCTTCGAGGAATTCGACGGACTGGAGCAGACGGAAGGCGCGCTCGTGAGGGGCGCGGAGGCGGTGCTGTTCGACAAGACCACCCCGATTTTTTGCGACAACAATCGGCAGGATGATACCGTCCAGACCCTTGCCACGAGCGTCTTCGCGCTTTTCCCCTGATCGCGTCGAATGGCGCGTGCACGCCACGCCGGCCGAACTCGACGCGCTAAGCGGAACGATGCGTGTCGTCTAATTCAAAGCATCCTTAGATTCTATAAGACAATTACCACGGCCTGGATGGCAGAACTGGCGGAGATGGTGTTGCTCGGCCGTCTCATAAGTGCGCACCACCGAAATCTTCGATCGGTGCTGCCTTCGATGCTGATCACCAGAAAACGCCAGCAGATCGCCGGCTTCGCTGTGATGCCGGAGTACAAACTCAGCGCTTATTTGGAAATTGTGTGATGTGATGAGACAGCAATCGTATGCCGGCGACGGCAACTATCCGAACAGTTACTACGCCGCCTCCCGCAGCATGTTCCGCACCCCAGTGCGGCTTCAGGGGCCGGGTAGAAACCGACATTCGTGTCGTTGGCGCCGGATATTCCGGGATGGCAACGGCAATCCACCTCACGGAGAAGGGCTATGAGGTCGTTGTCGTCGAGGGTGCGCAGGTTGGCTGGGGTGCTTCCGGACGCAATGGCGGCCAGATTATCAACGGCCTCAGTGCCAGCCTCGCGACGATCCAGCGCCGCTACGGTGAGGGCTCGGCGCGGTTCATCGGTGGTCTGATCCAGGAAGGCGGCAAGATCATTCGCCGCCTCGTCAGCCAATATCAAATCGAATGCGACCTGAAGTCGGGAAACATCTATGCGGCCTATACGCCGGCGCATATGAAGGAACTCGAATCCAAGCAGGCGCTGTGGCGTAAATATGGCATGGACGACCATCGGCTGCTCGA
>NZ_JAMYNH010000051.1:0-7455 GCF_040318975.1 Mesorhizobium sp. M0983
CCAGAACCCGGCCTGTCCCCGCATCCGTCTCCTCCCGGCAAATCACCCGCCGATTGAATCAGAAATGCGCCGAAATGGGGAGGTTCTTCGAGGCGTCCAGATGGGGCCATGAACCAGGTTCGGGCGAGCGGCCGTCGCGTGCGGGAAGCTTATGGCGGCCCATTCCGCTCGTGTGCTGCTTCAAGGTGAGTTCGATCTGCCGGTGCAGCCGATACGTTTGCAGAGCCTCTTGGGCGGCCATTTCATCGGCCGGGACCGACCTCAGTAGTATAACGGAGTCTACTGCGGTGACGGTCATCGGCTGCAGTCTGTTGTGTACGGCGGGCCTCGCTGATGCCCCACCTTGCCGCCTGCCCGCAAGAGCGACTTGCCTCGGCTCTTCCGTTGCTGCCCGAATGCTCTGAGAGCACGTCCATCTCGAAACGTCGCGGGGGTGCAGGAGCGCGTAGACGGCGTTCTATTTCAGAACGAGTGTTCGCGGTCTCCGGCTGATCGCGATCACCGTGGCAGTGAAATGAACAATGATCGAAGCGACGCAGGAGTGGCCGATTTTGCAGCAAACGCTGGTCGACGTGCGGAAGTCTCATTGCGAATCATTCTGAGGCTCGTCGGCTTCGAAAGCACACATGAGAACATGGCGCCATGCCCGGGATGGCATTGAAACTGCATCATGAGCATTGATAGAGGAGCGGTGAGATGCGAATTGGGAATAATTAGCTAACCGGCTTTTCAGCGTTAGACCGTCGGCTCGTTGACGGACTGGCGGGGCCCCCGAGGGCAACGCCTGCGTTCCACGAAGCGGTTCATTCACATGCTGTGTTTTATTCCCGGAGTACGGCAATCCCACCTGCGAGGAATCCAGACTGGCCAGAGAGTGGAGATAGAAAGGACAGTGGGGGCGGAACGGGCGATGGATCAAATCTTTTGCGCGCGCGGTGAAGTTCGGCTTGTGCCTGGCGGGCGCGGGCTGCGTCTACGATCAGATTGCCAATGACTTTCCCCTTTCCACCACCTCGCTGCATGATGGGAAAAAGCTTTACCAGCAACCACCGGCTTTGCACCGCCCAAGCGAAGGCGAGGGAGTACTACACGTGCTACCACGCCGCCAGCCCGGAAGCTCAGCGCTGAAATGGGCGGCCCCTCATTCCAATCCGCGCTTTCGGTGACAACCAGTTCGCAACCATGATCGACTACCGGGCGGCGACCCGCGTGCACGTCGCGCGCTTGGCGGATTCTCCCCAGGCCCGCCGGTCTTTGATTCTGAACCTAGCCTGCATGAAGGGCCATCTTGTGAAGGACGAGTGCGTGACCAAGTACAGGCCGCCCCAGATGCCGAAAGAAACGGACCTGACGAAGAGCCCTCTATACGATGAAAAGGACAAATATGCGCTGACGGGTGTGCTCAATGAGGACACAGGCGCCTATGGGTACACCTCGAGATCGGCCACTCAGCCTTTCGTGAACAAGGGCGGGCAGCACTTCCGGGATGCCTTTCAAAGCAAAAACGGCCTAACTTTCAAGCAGTGCGCCGACACGCTCGAGGCGCTGCTCGATAAAGATTGCGCGCTTAGCGAAGAGGCCCAGTTCGCGGCCGGCCAGACCATCTTAAACTTCAGGCGACTCTACGCTGCGGAGGCGCACTGGGGACATGCGGAGAAGGTCGTGATGAAGACCCTCGCCGAGCACGGTTTGATGTCAATGGCGGAAACCGAAAAGCTAGACGCGTCTCTGATGTTCGAAGAACGTAACAAAAACCTGCTGAAGCGCAACACCAGCTTGGCGGGGCCGTGGCTGCACAAACTCGACACCCGGCTTCAGGAGATGCGATCCGGTTACGATCCCGCGGTAGTCAAGGATCTGAACCAAAGAGAAATTGCAGACATGAAGAACCTACCTATTGCTCACTTCAAATTGAATGAGAAGGGCAACGGATTCGAGGATTGCTCATGCGCCAACGCCGTGGCCTGCATCAACCATGCACGCTTGATGAGCGGACAGCAACGTCTCTCAAAGGAAGAGATCATTGTAATCATATCCTGTCTCCACGCGGTATACGACGACACGAGCTCGATCCGGCATACGCTCCATGAGGTAGCGCGTGGCTGTTTCGCGGGCGCTGGGTACCCGCTCGAGGATGCAGATGCGTTCTACTCGAACGTCTGTCGCAAGGCAGCGCAAGAGTATTATGGTGGCAGGAACCTTTCTGATTGCGGCGCCAGCGTTTCGTGGTTTGCCCGCCGCTGCCAAAACATCCGATTTAGGCATATTCTTAAAGTGGTCAGTGCTCTCCAGCAGGGCCCGCACCGCCTGGGCGGCACCAGCATTGCCAAGGATCTTGACGATATCATCGTTGCTGAGCTTCTGGCCGCCGCTGAACTCCAGCTTAGCCAGCGCCTCCGCCTTAGCCAGCAAGCCTGCACTGCTTGGGCGGCACCAGCGGTGCCCAGGATCTTGACGATATCATCCTTGCTGAGCTTGTGGCCGCAGCTGAACTCCAGCTTGGCTAGCGCCTTCGCGCTTTTCAGCAGGGCCGGCACCGCCCGCGCCGCGCCGATTTTGCCTAGGATCTTGATGATATCATCTTGCTGAGCTTCGGGTCGCCGCTGAACTTCAACTTAGCCAGCGCATCCGCTCGTTGCCCAGCAGGGCCGACACCGCCTGCGCCGCGCCAGCCTGGCCTACGATCTTGACGATATCATCGTTGCTGAGCTTCTGTCCGCCTCCGAAACTCCAGCTTAGCCAGCGCCTCCGCCTTTTCCAGCAGGGCCGGCACCGCCTGCGCCGCCCCCTCATTGCCCATGATCTTGAGGATGTCGCCCTTGCCGAACGTGTCGCCGCCGAACTTGAGTTCCGCCAGCGCCTCCCCGTTTTCCCAGGCGCTGCCGGCCCTGCGAGCCCGGCGTTTCCCTTTCGAGCTTGACCGCGCCTCCGTATGACTCTCCTCCAAGGCGATTGCCGGTTGCGCCCCGTGCCGCGCCAGCAACGCCGTATGATCGGCGATGACGTCTCGAAAATCCAGCGATGCGCTCTCGGAAGTCTGGTCACCAGTTCGTGTGTGGCCGCCGGCACTGATACACCGCAGTCATATCCGTTCCTCTGCTGCGCCATCTCGCATTCCCACCCTGTCGCCTCTCCAAACTTCGCTGAGGACGGGTCTCCCCGGAACTGCTCGACCATCCGCCATGCCCGTTCACAATAGTCCCCGCCCCTCGGCGAGCATAGACTTCGGCACCCCAAAAAACGTCTCCGGCAAGTGCTTCCTGAGGATGCCCAGGGCCTCCTCGTAGTCTTCCGCTTTTTCACGTGCTCCCCCGTCGACGGCGGGAAACCCTGCAGTGCTGTGGCTTGGGCCGGCAAGGGGCTGCGGGGAGAGCTCCAGAAGCTGCTGTACCCCCTCCCGTGGCAGAGCCTCGTCCATAGCGGCCAACGAGAGGTCTTGCCGCGGATGCGCGTTGGTTTGCGGATATGTCGCGCTGGCCGCGTCCTCATCCGCCGGCACAACAAGGCTGCCGGCGCGAGTGGGCGCATCGTGTTCGTCCGGGCTCGCTGGCGGCAGGTCTCCCCTGAACTGCGCGACAATCCGCCATGCCTGTCCGGAAAAGTCCTCCTCCAAGGTGAGCGAAGACTCCGCCAACTCCCACCTTGTCTCCGGCAACTGCTCCCCGAGGGTGCCCCAGGGCTTCTGCGGCGAGGGCCCATCCGTCGCTGGCACGTTGTCTGGAAAGCTGGCCAGTCCGATCGTGCTAACCGGATCCGCGGGCGGTGGATTGAGCCCCGTCAGGGCCTGCGGGAAAGCCCGGGGCGCCGGGCTGAAGTTACCGTTCTTTGGGATCATGACGTTATTTCCTGTTTATCCTCCGAATCAAAGGGTGCACTATGGGCCAGGTTCTTCATGGCAGCAGCCCACATAGGTCGCGGATGCGACGACGCCTTTTGCGGACTCCTCCAAGACGGTCCTGATCTCGGCCTTTTCTAGAAACCGTCCGCCCCCTGCAGCCGCTGGTGAGTCATCCGATCCCACTTCGAACCTCCCTGAATCGATAGCGTGCATGGCGTCTGACTGGTGGTTCGCCTTTGCATGACCCGCATTTGAAGTTCTGAACACGAGCGTCTGAACTGTATGCCCGGCAGGAGACTGAGCTCCTGCCGGGCCGGGTACGCCTTGGGAGGTGGCGTAAGTCAGAGACTCTCATGACCACTCAGTCGGTGCGTTTTGCTGAATAGTGTGCATGTTCCGTGCCAAGGCAAAAAGCGTTCAAAAACACCCGAGAGTCAGCTTCCTTTACGTTGCGTACGGTCGCGTCCCTACAGGTGGTGTAGCTCGGCGGTAGCGAAGCCGCTCGCGAGCGCGCCCTCGATAGCGCTGTAGCGAGCGAGCGGCTTTGCGGTGGTCATCGACAGTTCGCCGGTAAGGTCGGGTTGCTGACACCAACCTGATTCGAAGGAACCATCGATGACCGACGACATGATGAACCTGCGCGCGCTCGTGGAGAAGACTCCTGATTCCGATCTCTTGCGCGAGATGATTGGCTTTGCCGCCGAGCGGCTGATGGAACTGGAGGTTGGGGCCGCCACCGGCGCCGCCTATGGCGAGAAGAGCCCATTGCGCACGGCCCAGCGCAACGGCTATCGCGAGCGCGACTGGGAGACGCGCGCCGGCACCGTCGAGCTGCGCATCCCCAAGCTCAGGAAGGGCTCCTATTTCCCCGGTTTCCTAGAACCGCGCCGCATGGCCGAGAAGGCGCTGACCGCCGTCATCCAGGAGGCCTACGTCCAGGGGATCTCGACCCGCTCGGTCGACGACCTGGTCAAGGCCATGGGCATGAGCGGCATCTCCAAAAGCCAGGTCAGCCGGCTGTGCGAAGAGATCGACGGCAAGGTCAAAGCGTTCCTTGAAAGACCCATCGAGGGCGACTGGCCATATCTCGACGCCACCTACCTGAAGGTGCGCCGCGGCGGCCGCATCGTCTCGGTCGCCGTCATCATCGCTGTCGGCGTCAACGCGGACGGCCGGCGCGAGGTGCTGGGCATGGAGGTCGGCACGTCTGAGGCCGAGCCGATCTGGACGGAGTTCTTGCGCAAGCTGACCCGCCGCGGCCTGCGCGGCGTCAAGCTCGTCGTCTCCGATGCCCATGAAGGCATCAAGGCGGCCGTCACCAAGGTGCTGTGCGCGACATGGCAGAGGTGCCGCGTCCACTTCATGAGGAACGTGCTGGCCCATGCCGGCAAGAGCGGGCGCCGCGTCGTCTCCGCTTTCATCGCCACCGCCTTCGCCCAGGAAACGCCCGAGGCCGCAAGCACGCAATGGCGCGCCGTCGCCGACCAGATCCGGCCGAAGGTGCCGAAGCTGGCGACAATCATGGACGACGCCGAGCCCGACGTGCTTGCCTACATGACTTTCCCCAAGGAGCACCGCGCCAAGCTGCACTCGACCAACCCGATCGAGTGCCTCAACGGCGAGATCAAGCGGCGCACCGAGGTCATCGGCATCTTCCCAAATGATGACGCCATCGTCCGCCTGGTTGGCGCGATCTTGCTCGAACAGAACGACGAATGGGCCGTGCAGCGCGCCAGGTACATGACGCTTGTGTGGATGCCAGCCGTTTTGCAAGGAAGATTTTGAACCTTTGAACGTGATCGAGTGCGGTCTTGTGTCAGGCCTTGAGTTGCGGCCATGACGTGCCGCGGGCCGGTATGGTGATACGCGGATCAGGTCCAAATCTAGAAAGCGAGCGCGAGGCTCGGTGCGTCATTCTGGTTTCCTGACCCCGATCTGATCGATCATTTGCCCATGCGGTTCAGGCCTTCCTCACATCCCCGACGGACCCGGTTCAGGTGTGCTGCTGAATGCTCATGCAGGCACCGTTGCCGGATTCCGGTAATCCTCTTCCTTCGTCAGCATGGCCCAGATGCCACGCGCCATCTTGTTGGCCAGCGCAATGGCCACGAGCATGCGCGGCTTCTTCGGCATCATGCGCGCGAGCCAGGAGCCCTCGGGCGCGCCCTTCCGCGATGCCCATCGGACCACAGCCATGGCTCCAATGATGAGCAGGCGTCGAATATCGCATTGGCCCATCTTCGAGGTTTTTCCTAGTCGTTGCTTGCCGCCGGTCGATTTCTGCAACGGCACGAGCCCAAGCCAGGCGGCGAAGCCACGGCCGCATTTGAACGTCTCCATGGGGGGCGCAAAAGTTTCGATCGCCAGTGCGGCGATTGGGCCAACGCCAGGCATGGTTTGCAAGCGCCGAGATGCCTCAGCTTCCCTCGACAGAGCATCGATCTTCTTCTTCAGTGCGTCGATCCGGCCAGTTAGCTGGTAGATCCGGTCCAGCAGATCGCGGCAGATTTCGCGGGCCAGATCAGGCAAATTGGCGTGCTCGTCCTCAACGAAATATTCAAGTCGGTTCAGATAACGAATTCCCTGCGGCGCGATGTGGCCGAACTCATAAAGGTGCGCACGCAATGCGTTGACCAACTCAGTGCGCTGATTGACCAGCTGTTCCCGGGTGCGAAACAGTATGGACCGAGACTGCTGTTCCTCGGTTTTCGGTTCGACGAAGCGCATCGTTGGCCGTTGCGCTGCCTCGACGATCGCCTCCGCATCCGCTGCGTCGTTCTTCTGCCGCTTGATGAACGCCTTGACATAGCGAGGTGCAATCAGCTTCGGCTGATGGCCAAGCCGGACCATCTCGCGGGCCCAATAATGGGAACCGGCGCACGCCTCCATCGCCACGACACATGCCGGATGACCCGCCATGAATTTGCAAAACTGCAAGCGCGACAGCTTCTTGCGAAATACGACTGATCCGTCAGCTGCCGCCCCGTGCAGTTGAAAGACGTTCTTTGCCAGATCGACCCCGATGATGGTAACCTTTTCCATGGATGCCTGCCTCTCCTTGCGTGGCGCTAACACCACAAACTTGGCACATTGCGATGCCGTCGGAGAAGGCTGGCATCCACCCCATCTGGAAACCATCAGCCAAATGAGCGATGATCCGCTCATCAGCCTGCCAGCCGTGGCACGCTGATCAGCCCGGCCCCTTGCCGGAGAGCGCGGCGACCAAGCCGTCAGCTACACCACTCCCTGGGACACGATCTTGCGTGTACTCGACATTGTCGGCTATCTGACAATGCCGAACCTGCCTCGCGGCTCGACAGACGCTTGAACCAGACCGCACCGGCAATGTCGTTCGCTGCCATGTTGACCGGGCGAACCGGTATTGACCGGGTTTTGGCTCCGAACTATTCGCCGGCTGACGCACAGGGCGGACTACTTTTCAAGTGAGGAACTCTTTGTACCCTCCGTTCATGAGGGCGCGGCCATGCGGGACGGCGCGGCGAATGCGGTCGCGCATCTGGACGCCTCGAAGAACCTCCCCATTTCGGCGCATTTCTGATTCAATCGGCGGGTGATTTGCCGGGAGGAGACGGATGCGGGGACAGGCCGGGTTCTGG
>NZ_JAMYNH010000052.1:0-6556 GCF_040318975.1 Mesorhizobium sp. M0983
CCAATCGCCCGAGCCTGCGGCGCCAGCGCCTCGGGCGGCCGGCGGCTCGCGACGGTCACGTCGATGTTTTTACGGGCGAAGGCGTGGGCGAGGGCCTGGCCTACCGCACCGAATCCTACAATCGCATAGCTCATAATACTTCTCCGATCCGTGTTGGTCTTGATTCCCCGGCCCTCAACGGCGCTGGGTTATCCGTTTCGCTGCATGGCGACCTTCGCGAGATCTTCGGACTGCCACCCCAAGCGATGCGCGTCATCGGTTCGAATTCCTGAATTGACGCGTAGACGTCCTGCCGTGAACGACTTCCGCGCGGCCGGACGGTCAGCCGCGCGGCAGGCAAGCCCGGATACTCGAACGTGTGCGTCCAATCCTCCTCACTCGTTCATGTCGACATGGCTTGCGATCTCCGACTCAGGCGGAACCTATGACTCACAACCGACCCCAAGGAACACTGTTGCCGCCCATCTAGCCGTCTTATCGGTATCGGCGAAGCCGCTGATCTGTGCTAAGCCGCCGCCCGAATAGCCAAAGGAGTACACCCGTGAGCGAGCCGACCGTGGCCGAGGCGACCGACAGCATCTATGCATCGCTCCGGGCGAACAATGCCGACATCGACGCACATATCGCGGCGCTCAAAGCAGCGCTGACGCGAGAGGGGATAGAACAGGCGGTGTTTGATCCGGCAAGGCTGGCACAGAACAACCGTTCGGGCCGCAAGCTGATGCAGGCTTATTTTCGGCAGCGCGGCGTGAGCGTGAGGTTTTCGGCCTCGTAGGGGCGCACACTGAGGCGCCACAGCCCGCCGGCAATCATTGTGGTCCAGGACCCCTCGGGGAGTTCAGGCAAGTCCGCTTTTGGCTTCTGTAGGCCGACATGCGTCTTCTGGCCCCGCCGACGTCAAAGTACCTAGGAAATCGGCCGACAAATGGTCAATTCAATCACCTGCGCTGGCTGCCGAGTACATCAGCGACCGATTCGCCGCTTCTGGCCTTCGGATTTGACCGGCCCAATTGCATGTATCTGCCGCCTCGAGCGCTTCGGCGCGGTCAGATTTGTCTAACGCTCCTATCCGTCGAACCGACGCGAAGAACCGTGGATAGTCGCCCGAACACAAATCGAATAAGCGGAGAAACGCAGTCACCCGATCGCTGTAGACGGAAGTCGCGGCGAGCTTTGCGTTGTTGATCGGAGCATCGAACCAGGCGTCATATCCACGGTATCCACCCCAGCGCCTGTCGCGCATCTGTCGGTATCGCGTCCTCAGCCGTTCGATCGCGGCCTTCTTCGCGGCCCACTTCTGCTCAGAAGTAACATCGTCGTCATAGACATGCCTTAGCTCGTCCCGGGTCTGCGACACCAGCACAAGAAATTCAGCTCTGCGCCTCCGGTCGGCTTCGTAACGGCGCAATCCGGCAGTATCGCCGGTCGCGCGCAGCCATTTTCTCACACCCGTTGTTTCGACAGCGACAGCGAACGCTTCGTTGAACGAGGAATCGTCATGCACGTAGACGCGCTGGTGAGCGAGTTCGTGGAATACCAGCCCTGCAAGATACGTTTCATCTTGGCTGAGCATGGTGCTTAGCAGCGGGTCACTTGACCAGCCGAGCGTGGAATATGCAGTGATGCCCGTCACATAGATGTCCAGGCCCTGTCTCTGAAGTTCGACAGCGGTTTCAATCGCAGACCTTTTGGAGAAGTACCCTCGGTACGGTACGCATCCGAACACCGGAAAGCACCATGTTCGTGGCGTCAGCGAGAATTCCGGCGCTGCAAAGATGGCCCATGTCACCGCGTCTCGACCAACGTCAACATAGCTGCGGTAGCTGTTGTTGTCCGGCAGCGCTAGTTCATCTATCGCAAACTGTCGGATGGCGCTCGCCGATGCCATTCGAGCGCGCAATGTCCCAGGGGTCGAAGGATTGTCGATCAGCTCTCCGACATCCTGGCGCGCCGCCATGATCTCCACGTGACCCTTCAAGAATTGTGCGTAGTAGGAAATGCTGGTGCAACCTGCCACGCCGGACATCACGATCATCGCAGCAACCGAACGAAAAGCATGCATCATGCCCACGGCATCGCTCACACTTCCGGATAGGGCAAATGTCGCAACTACGCCCGGTCCCAAACAGTCGCGCCAATTTGGTAAGGTCCTGGAGGGGGTTTAGGTTAGACGTTCGTCCTCGGCAAGATAGTCACAATTCGGTCACTCGCCGCCAAATTGCCGAATGTCCGGACACGGCCGACTTAAGCAACGCAGCATTTTCCACTTTGAGGCGAAATAATTCTCAACTATGGTCCGCCAGGCTTTAGGCATGGGGGAATATTGCCGATGGTTTTATCACGCAGGGGTGTCGTGCTCGGTGGCCTGGCGCTGGTCGCGGTGGGTGCAACCAGCAATATTGCTCAAGCCGCGGCGGCAAAATCCTTTTTCGCCGGTACCGGCAGCGACAACAATTTTGTCTATCGCAAGACCAACTTCGCCAAGATCGACAAGAGATGGCATCGCCAGATCGTCAAGTATTTCAGCAGCGAGCCGGTCGGCACCGTCGTGGTCGATACCCGCCACCACTTCCTCTACGTCATCATGGAAAACAAGACCGCCATCCGCTACGGCGTCGGCGTCGGCAAGGACGGCTTCAAATGGTACGGCCGCGCGACGATCGACCGCCGCGCGCTGTGGCCGCAATGGGTCCCGCCCCCCGAAATGCGTAAGCGCAAGCCGGACCTACCACCCATGGTCGCAGGCGGCGCGTCCAACAATCCGCTCGGGCCGCGCGCGCTCTATTTGCACCGCGACGGCGCCGACACCGGCTACCGCCTGCATGGCACGCTGGAGCCATGGAGCATCGGCACCGACGCTTCCAGCGGCTGCATCCGTATGTTCCCGGAAGACATCATCGACCTCTACCAGCGCTGCCCGATCGGCACCGCGGTGCAGGTCCTGCCGCACATCGCCGACCAGGCGCCCGCTTCCACCACTGTCGAATGATTGGCGCCTCATGAACCGCACGATTGAAAACACGCGCCGGCTGCTCGCCGCCGGCCTGCTGGTGCTGGTCGCATCCTGCTCGACCAGCAACACGCTGGCCCCTTCCACGCCCGACGTCACCAACACCGAGGTTGCCGGCTTCCAGAACGTGCAGCCGGGCAGCGAGGAGGATTTTATCCTCAATGTCGGCCGCCGCACCTATTTCACGCAAGGTTCGGCCGCGCTCGATTCTGTCGCCAAGGCCACCCTCGACACCCAGATCGCCTGGTTAGCAAAGCATCCGCGCTGGCTGCTCAAGCTGCAGGGTTTCGCCGACGATCCCGGCGCAAGTGAAACGGCGCTGTCGCAGCAGCGCGCCGATGCGGTGATGGACTACCTCGCCGCCGGCGGCATAGACCGCAACCGCATGTGGGCCAAGGGCTACGGCAAGGACAGGCTCGTCCGCGAGTGCCCCGACAACGCCTGCAGGTCGCAGAACCGCCGGGTTGTGTCTAATTTGCGCGATGTGAGGGACGAGCCATAGGGCTGCTGTTTTGCTTGTGACCCGAAGCAGAGTCTCACACGCGACGGCGGCATGGCTGCTTTGCGCCTCATCTCAGTCGTTAACCCAAACTCTGCCTCGACTTGAAAGCGGTTGTTCCCACAACTGCAACAGCGGCAGCCAAGCGTCCTTTCTTTTGTGATGATCCCAAGAGCCATTGCTCTGCCACACTACGGCCTTTGGGTTACAGACAGGCGAGTGTGACGCCTGTTGCTTCGGCCTTTCCTGCGGGCTTGCGAACCGCAATATCGGAAGCCGATCGCTCGGTGACCTCCGTCGCCGATTTGGATCAATCAGCGGTTCACAATTTGTTTCGCGTAGGATAATGCCCGATCGTGGGAAATTTTGCGATCGTCACTGAATGAACAACCTTGACCTTTCCGCCACGACTTCGTTCTGAGCGTCAAGCCAGAGTACGCTACCAAGATTGTAAGCGGTCAGAAGAAAGTCGAACTGAGGCGTCGATTTCCGCACCTTTACACGCGCGGCAGCGTCGACTTCTTCCGCACATATCCCGGAATGTATGTGCCGCGGCCGCTGATACTGCGATGTCAGGTCCTCGGTCAACCACTGCAGCATATCGCGTACGAGACCCTGGCTTTGACCAAGATGAATTGGAACAACACTCAGTTCGACAACGGAATGCCGATTACTATTGCGACGGCAAGACAGGTGGGGCAGGTGCTGAAGTACCTCGAGACGGGCAGGAGATCGCTCCAAGGTACAGCTTTTACATGTAGAGAATCGGCTCTGACGCTGCGGAAGCGGGCAGCTCTATGTCGGCGAACGAAAGCGATGGAGTGAACACAAACGCCCACTCTGGCTGCGCGAACGGAGGGGAGTGCTGTGGAGTAATATCGGATAGCAGAGGACACTCGAGCGAATCCTAGGCCATCGATAGCAGTCGATAGATTCTAGGCGACCGACAGATCTGCCGCTCTGTCGGGCGTCTCCCCGCTCTTCGAACGGCGCCCATACCCCGTCGGGCCTACCCCAACCTTCGCGACTTTGTGGCCTTCAAATCTTCGGTCGCGCGCTGCTCGAAGAAGTTAGCGCGCGATCAGTTCGTGGAGATGTTTCGCCAGCACTATAATCTGCCGCTTATCCTGGTCGATGCTTCGGAGCCGGTGCTTTCCAACCATGCGGTCGAGCGGCACAATATCACGGCGGTCTGGCCGGAAAGCCGGCGCGCCAATCCCGCTGTGCGCGCCTTCCTCGACCTGTTGCAGGGTGTGTCGAGAAACAGGTGAAGGTCACGGCCAGCATTTGGCCTGAAGACACCGGGCAGGGGAAACTCAGCCGCAGGTGTCGACCGTCCGCTGGTCGGCGCCATTAGCGCCATAACCGTCTCGGCAGCTACGCGACGAAGCGGACCACGCCGCCATCCACCCGCAAAGCCGCGCCGGTTGTCGCCGAAGCCTGCTCCGAGCATGCGTAGATGATCATGTTGGCCACCTCATCGGTGGTCGCGAAGCGTTGGATGAGGGTGGTCGGACGCATCGCCTTCAAGAAGCCCTGTTCGGCCTCCTGCTGCGTGATTCCGTTTGCGTCAGCCTGCTTCGCCATGAAGTCGCCCAGGATCTCAGAGCGGGTAGGTCCCGGCAGGACGGCGTTGATTGTGACACCCGTGCCCGCGACCGCCTCGGCGAGCCCGCGCGACACCGCGAGTTGAGCGGTCTTGGTCATGCCGTAGTCGAGCATTTCCTTAGGGATGTTGACTGCGGACTCGCTACTTACAAACACGACGCGGCCCCAGCCTTTCGCCACCATCCGCGGCAGATAATGACGGGTCACGCGCACGCCACTCATTACGTTCAACTGGAAGAGGCCAAGCCAGTCCTCGTCGGGGATCTTCGCGATGTCCTCGACGCCACTGTAGCTCCGGATGTGAGCCGTACCAACATTGTTCACAAGGATATCGGCGTCCGGCGCCTGCGCGATCAAGGCCTGGGCACCCTCCGCTGTCGCAAGATCGGCGGCGATGCCCGAGATGTCGCTTCCGGGAAAGGCCTGCCGCATCTGCCTCACCGCCTCGTCGACCCGGGTATTCCCACGGCCGTTGACGACGACCGATGCACCGGCACGGGCAAACCCCTCCGCCGTCGCGCGGCCGATTCCGGCGGTGGATCCGGTGACAATCGCCTTGCGGCCCATGAGTTCAATATTCATGTCATTTATCTCCAATGGTAGGTGGGTGATCATCCGCCGATCCAGGCTGGAAGCGCCCGTCGTCTGTTGAGTACCGACAATATTCGGGACGAAGGCAGGCCCAGTACTGTTCGGTCGAAAGCGTTGCGGCCCAAGCAACCGGCCAGGCCTCAAGACAAGCCCATTCAACTTGCCCTGCTTGCCACTTCCGCCTCCGCAGCGCGGGCGAGGCTTTCGACCCATTCCTGGTGATAGCGGTAGAGTGCACCGGGATGCTTGCGCCCGAGTTCCTCAAGGAACCAAGGGCCCTGCTGCGTTTCTTCGGTCAGCACATGGCAGCCATCGACCGTAGGAGTGATGACCCAGCCGTGGTACGCGCTCGAGCCGGTCTCGTCGCCATCGACCGTCGTCGCCCACGCGAGCCTGCGGAAGGGTTCACACTCCGTCACGACCAGACTCATCGGAAAGCCAACCGTCACCCGGCTGTATCTGGTTTGAAGCGCCAGTTCCGGCTTGCCGGTCAAGATCTTGACCTGATCTTCGGCGGGAAAGTAGCTCGACCAATTCTCGGCATCGACGAGCAGCTTCCAGACCACTTCAGCCGGCGCCTTCACGTCAATGTCGTTGAGTGCGTAGATGGCCGACGTTTTCGGATCATATCGCTCGGGCCAAATCACATGATCATACATCGATTACTGCTCCTTCTTGAACAAATCCTGGAAGATGAGCTGGCCCCAAGTGCGGCCGCGTGCGTGCACCAGCGCGCCACCCTCGTTGAGCTTTCCCAGCTTGACGGGTGCGAACCCGAGTTGTTTGGCCAAGGCCGCCACCGGAGCGGTCGCGTCCTCGTCGTCGCTCGACAGAAAGACGACCCGGTG
>NZ_JAMYNH010000053.1:0-2713 GCF_040318975.1 Mesorhizobium sp. M0983
AACAAGACGTCAAATCCCCCGCAAACAAGCGAACAACCGCCGCAACCCCGCCGCCGCAAGCTTTTGCTCATGACTGCGCAACAGGTCCACAAGGGGAGAAGGGAAGAACCAGGCAGCGTCGATCAGGAGCGCGGCCTGGTCTTCTGCGGATCGTAGTGGGCAATGGCGACGACGCGCGCCGGCAGCCGCTTGCTGTGGCCGTCGAGCTTGCCGATCTCGACCTCGGTGCCAATCGCCGAATGCGCGACGTCGAGCCTGGCCAGCGCGATATTCTTGTTCAGCACCGGCGAACGCATGCCGGAGGTGACGACGCCGACCTGGGCGCGGCCGACATGCACGCAATCGCCGTGGCCGACCGCGACATTGGCGTCGATGTCGAGGCCGACCAGCTTCTTCTGGGGGTTTTCCTTGCGGCGGATCAGCGCCTCGCGGCCGATGAAATCGTCGGTCTTGGTCTTTAGCGGCACGGTGAAGCCGATGCCGGCCTCGAAGGGGTCGGTCTGGTCGGAGAACTCGTAGCCGGCAAAGATCAGCCCGGCCTCGATGCGCACCATGTCGAGCGCTTGCAGCCCCATCGGCTTCAGGCCGTGCGGCTGGCCGGCCTCCCAGATGGCGTCGAACACCTTTTCGGCGTCGCGCGGATGGCACCAGATCTCGTAGCCGAGCTCGCCGGTGTAACCGGTGCGCGAAACGACGACCGGAATGCCGTTGCCGCCGCCGATGCGGGCGACGGCAAAGCGGAACCACTCGAGCTCGTCGATCGACGGCTGCAGCGGCGAGGTCCAGATGATCTGCCTGAGAATGTCGCGGCTTTTCGGTCCCTGCACGGCGACATTGTGCATCTGGTCGGTCGATGAACGCACCAGCACGGTAAGGCCGAGTTTCGTCGCCGTTTCGCGCAGCCATTCGCCGGATAGATCGTCGCCGCCAACCCAGCGGAAATTATCCTTGCCGAGCCGAAGCAGCGTGCCGTCGTCGATCATGCCGCCATGCTCGTAGCACATGGCGGAATAGACGACCTGGCCGACGCCGAGCTTCCTGATGTCGCGGGTCAGCGTGTATTGCAGCAGCGCTTCCGAATCCGGGCCGGTGATCTCGAACTTGCGCAGCGGCGACAGGTCCATGATCACTGCATCCTGCCGGCAGGCCCAGTATTCGCCGATCGGGCCTTGCTTGGCGAAGGAATTGGCCAGCCAATAACCCTTGTACTCGACGAAGTTGCGGGTGTGCTTGGCAAAGCTCGAATGAAAGGCGGTCTCGCGGGTCATTTTCGGTTCCGAATCGGGCGTCATGCGTCTGGCGATCGCTCGCGAGAATTTGTGCTGGCCGGAATAGGTCCGCACATGGATGTCGGTCGGGTTCCAGCCATTGGCCGGCGTCGTATCGTCGGGGCAGGCGGACGAGACGCAGACGATGTCGGTCAGCGCCCGCAGCAGCACATAGTCGCCCGGCCGCGACCACGGCTCGTCGGAAACCACGACGCCATACGCGTCGATGGCCGTGTTGAAGAAGAAGTTGATCGCCATCCAGCCGGCGCGGGGCGTCACGCCCTTGTCGGCCAGCGCGCGGTTGAAATTCTCCGAGCAGTTGGGATGGCCGGGATAGCCGATGTCGTCGTAATATTTGGCAGCGCAGGCGAGCGCGAATGCATCATGGCGGCCGCAAGTGTCCTGGATAACCTCGACCAGCGGCTCCATGTCCTGGTCATAATATTTCGAGTGCAGCCCGGGCATCGGATAGCTCGAACCCATCAGCGTGCGCGTCGTCGTCACGTCGAGCGGATGATCGCGGCCCTTGTCCAGCTTGCGCGCCGAAAAGCACTGGAAGTCGGTGCATTGGCGCCCGTCGACATCGATGATCTGCAGATAGTCGCCGGCTTTGACGAAATAGGCTTCCGCCGTCGCCGAATGGACGCGCAGATCGAGCACCGGATCGGCCAGCGGGTCGGCAAGCCGCGACTTCGCAGCTGGACGGATCGTGGCGCGGCGCAGGATGACGCTGAGCGGCGTTGCGGTATCGTGGCCGTCGACCAGCATCGGACCGCCGGGTGCAGCGACGAGCATCGAGCCGTCGCGGGCGATCGCAAAGCTCTGTTCGGTGCCGGCAGGGGTGGAGCCGCCGAAGACGCGGACCGCCTTTGCCTGATCTAGCTGTACCTGGCGACGTTCGAGGCCTCGGCGTAAGGAAGCGAGGCTATCGTCGCTATCGGCCAGCAGCGCCTTAATGCCGGCGGCATTGCTGTTCGATTTTTCGCCGAGAATACCGGGATCGGTTACGCCGGTGCTGCCCCATACCAGCAGCTCGCAGGCCTGCCCGCCCTCGACATTGCGCACAGTGATGCTGTCGCCGGCCTCGACCTCGATCAGCACCGCGCCATTGCCCTGAACCGAATAGCGCTCCATCCCGGCCGGCAGCGCGATCTGGCCTGGCCGCAGGATCAGACTCGGCCGGGGCGGTCCGGCGGCGATTACGGGGTAGGGCGACTGGCTCATCTCAACCCTGGTTTCGAGAAACAAGTTTGCCTGTGCGTGAAATTATTTTAGCGGGAAGAATAGGGCAGAAGAGCCGGAGTTGGCAAGGTGAAGGTGGCACAAGCTCCCCCTTCTCCAGTTGTGTGCGTCAAGTTCTGCAAAAATGGCGTGGCAGTAGCTGTGACGTCGGCGTGTGCGCCGCGCCGCCCCCGTGGTTTGGGGAGGGGCGGGCCCCCCGCGGG
>NZ_JAMYNH010000054.1:0-2700 GCF_040318975.1 Mesorhizobium sp. M0983
CTGATGACAAACCGCTCAGCGGCAGCGCAAGATCGTTCATGGTGGGTGTGGTCTCCGGGAAATGGTTCGGATCGGCTTAAGCAACCAAATCCTACGTCATTTCAACGGCTTGCGCCACGTCCACCAACCCCCATGAATTTGGTTAGGTTGATGCGGCGTGCCGCCGCCGCGAGGCCGCGCTCGCTCAGCAGCGCGTCGAGAACGACGAGAAGATTCAGATCGAGCCCTTTGAAACGCATGTCTTAGCTATCCATAGCGTGGATGAATTTGATTGAAACAAACGATTTTACCAATTTTCCGGAATGTCGCATGGACTTGGCAGGACCTCACGTGCGCCGATCACTGCCTCTATCGCGTGGCGAGTCCCTTGAGAAGAGCCCGAAAGAGGAAATCTGTCGCGTGCGGTGGAGATTGTACTGGGAATGAGAGGCAGCGCTCCGATCATGGCGAACTCTCCGACGAATGGCGGACCGGTACAATAGTTGATCGCAATGGTCCGGAGCTATGAAACATCTCGATTACATATGAGGTGCCGAGTGAATACGCTGACAGCACCCACCGTCGCAGCGTTTAGCTGACGTTTGACGACGGTTCCTATCCATTTACACGCAGATTCTTGATGTGCTGGCGCAAAAGCGGGAGGCCGGCGACTTTTCTTCGTCATCGGGCTGACGCCGCAGAAGCCGGAACTCGTCCGGTTCCTATGGGCATTGGGCTTGGTCGGTCGCACAGGCTCTATGAGGGGCAATTTTGGCAACGCGACGCGACTCGGGTTTTGAACGACGCCGAAAACACAAGCTGGAAAGGAACAAGATGGCAGATCAACTCGCCAACGAAATAATCGCCATGATCAAGAAGCGCGCCGCGTCGGAGGGCGGCATAGCGCCTGCCACAGGCGGCGAGATAACGGCTGCCACGGGACTGACTTCGCTCGGTATCGATTCACTGGGATTGGCGGACGTTCTCTGGGACCTGGAGCAGGCTTACGGCATCGAGATCGAGATGAATACGGCCGAGGCATGGTCGGATCTCCAGAATGTTGGGGACATGGTGGAAGCCGTGCGCAGCTTGCTCGCTAAGGGGGTGTGAATGGACAGGCGCGTCGTGATTACTGGGATTGGCGGGATTTGCGGGCTTGGGACCAACGCCGCCGCCATTTGGAGAGAGATGCGAGAAGGCCGCTCCGCCATCGGCCCAATCGTCAACTCCGAGCTCCATGAATTGAGGGTCAGGATCGGTGCCGAGATCAAGGCGCTGCCGGAGCATGACATCGACGGCAAGCAACTCATCTCCATGGACCGCTTCAGCCTGCTCGCTGTGCTTGCGGCGCGCGAAGCCATGCGTCAGGCCGGACTTTCCTCCAAAGAGGGAAATAGCTATCGCTTCGGTGCGACGGTGGGCGTTGGCGGCTGCGGGTGGGATGCGATCGAGCAAACCTACCGCGCCATCCTTCTGGGCGGTAAGCGTGCCGCTCTCTTGACTGTACCCAAGGCGATGCCGGGTGCCGCTGCCGGCCAGGTCAGCATGAGTCTCGGCCTGCGCGGGCCGGTCTTCGGCGTCACGTCCGCCTGTTCCTCGGCAAACCATGCGATTGCCTGCGCGGTGGACCAGATCAGGCTCGGCCGGGCCGACGTGATGCTTGCCGGCGGCAGCGAAGCGCCGCTCATATGGGGTGTGCTGAAGGCATGGGAAGCGATCCGCGTGCTTTCGCCCGATACTTGCCGGCCATTCTCGGCCGATCGCCAGGGCCTGTCGCTTGGTGAAGGCGCCGGCATGGCGGTGCTGGAAAGCTACGAGCATGCCCTGGCTCGGGGCGCCACCATCCTTGCCGAAATTGCCGGTGCCGGCCTTTCCGCCGATGCGTCCGACATCGTCGCGCCGACTGTCGAGGGGCCGGAGGCAGCAATGCGGGCCTGCCTTGCCGATGCCAGGCTGGACGCCGAGGATGTCGACTATCTCAACGCGCACGGCACCGGCACCAAGGCCAACGACCAGATCGAGACGGCGGCGATCAAGCGCGTCTTCGGTCAGCACGCCTTCTCAATGTCCATTTCTTCTACCAAGTCCATGCACGCGCATTGCCTCGGCGCGTCCGGCGCGCTCGAGTTGATCGCCTGCGTGATGGCTATCCGCGAGAGCGTCGTGCCGCCGACTGCCAATTATCGTGAGCTGGACCCCGATTGCGATCTCGACGTCACGCCCAATGTGGCACGCGAGCGCAAGGTGCGCGTGGCACTGAGCAACTCCTTCGCCTTTGGCGGCACGAACGCGGTTCTGGCGTTCAGGCAGGTGTAGAAGCCATGAGAGATGCTTCCGGCAACATTATCTCTCGCATCCAGATGCTTGCCGGATAACTATTGTGAAGGGCGGGTCATTGACCGCCTCGGCGAATGCGGGAAGTGGCAGCGGAAGCTCGACGGGGGGTATCGTCTTTGCGAAATTCTTAACTGTTGAAGCGGCTTGGACGTACCGCCGCCCCGTAAAAGGTAAGCGAGGCCCTGCGGGCTCGGCTTGAGGGTCTGAAGCTGTACACGACAATGTCTGGAAGCCGCAGAGTCGGCTCTGCGCCCGTTATTGTCGCCTGAGTGCTGCCGGCCCGGCCGCGCCGCGGGCGCGTCAACGAACTCCTTGAACCTGCGGACCTTGCCTGTCTTGGCCGACGCTTCGAAGCGCGCCGTCGTGCTGGCCTCCAGATCCGCG
>NZ_JAMYNH010000055.1:0-2492 GCF_040318975.1 Mesorhizobium sp. M0983
GGGCAGACCGATCCCACGACATAATGCACACCTCGCTATGTTATTGAAAAAGCTGGATCTGCTGATCCTGTGATTGTGATAATGGACTGTGTCCGCTCCTGCCTGGATATCGAGTTGCTCGATATCTTCATGACGGATGATCCAGGGCGTACCCTTGCAATACTGCTCGGCCTTCAGATCGCCGGCGCGGATCATGCGCAGCACGGTCATTGGCCGCAGGCCGAGCTTCGCAGCCGTTTCCTGCAATGTATACTCGCCGCGCTCCGACCGTTCGTCCTTTTTGTAGACGGCGATGTCGTGCTGGTTGCGGAAAGTGCAGACACGGGACTGCGTCCATCCGTTCAGACGACCCGTGATTTTGCCGAGCCGGTTGAGAAGCGATGCGATCGCTCTATCCGGCAATTGGCGTGCCAGGGCACGGATCAGGTCCTCGATGTCCGGCGGGGCGCCCCAACGGTGATGGCCTGCCTTGTTCTTCCTGACCGAAAGCGCGGTATGGTCGCCGCCCTGCCAATGCACCAGCATTTTGATGTGGTCGTCTTCGATGGCGACGACAATCTCGCGGATCACGGCACGGATGATCCGCTTGCGCGTGATGGCGGTGGCGTTGGCATGATGCCATGCCAGTTCGAGATCGGCGCCCATGCGCAGCAGGCTCCGCCGTTCCTCTTCTCCCAGAGCCTCAGGCTTGTGGCGGTCGAGCGCGTCAAGCTCGTCCTGACGCTCGCGGACGGCTACGAGCGCGGCATTCCAGCGTCGCTCCAGTTCGCCTGCTACAAGCCGGTTGTCCGGGTCGACGGCGTCATACTGGCGGCGTGCATGGGCGGCTTCATAACGTGCCTGTTCGAGTGCGAGCTCCACATTGCGCCGCTTCTCTCCAGCCTGCACGGTGGAGGTCTCGATGGCCTTGATCGCCGCTTCCATGCCGAGCGGTTGAAGGCGTTGAAGAACCTCCGCGCTGACCGCCTGATCGACCCGCAACGATCCGAAGCCGATGCACGGGTCGGTTCCGTGGTTGACCTGCGCTCCGCGGCAATGATAGCGCCCCGTATTGCCGTTGCTGCCGGAATAGGAGACATGCAGCTTGCGGCCGCAATGGCCGCAGCGCAAGAGACCGCCGAGCAGCAACTCGCCCCGGCGAAGAGCACCGCGCGGCACCAGGCCTTTGCTTGTGGCATTGTCCGTGATCAGGCGCTGATTCCTCTCAAAATCGTGCCAGCTCAGGTAACCTTCGTGATGGTCGATGAGCAAGACCTCCCAGTCGGCGCGATCGCGCCTGATCCCACGCAAAATCCGTTTGCGTCCGGCCTCTATGGTGACTTTGCTGCAGGTTCGCCCGAACGCATAGGCGCCGGCGTAGATCGGGTTGGTGAGAATGTGGTGCACCGTATTGTAGACGGGCGGCTTCCAGACGATCGCCCTGTCCGCCGCGCGCTTGTAATTTACGGCAGGGAGCATAATGCCCTCGCGGCGCAACAGATGCACCTGTCGGATGCTCTGCAGTTCGTCGAAACGCCGGAATACAAGATCGATCGCCTCGCGGATCCGCAGGTCCGGGTCTTTCTCGACCCGGTTCCGGCCCGACTTGACCTAACCGATCGCCACCGTCAGGAAAACTTCGCCCCGTCGTGCCTTCTGCTTCAGGGCTTCGATCGAGCGGGCCCGCAGGATCGAAAGCTCCAGTTCGCTCATCGTGCCCTTCATGCCGAGCAGCAGCCTGTCGTTGGGATGACGCGGTTCGTAGATGCCGTCCTCATCGATGATGAGCGTTCCGACAAGGCCGCAAAACTCGATGAGCGTATGCCAGTCCCGGCCATTGCGGGCCAGCCGGGAGGCTTCAATGGCGAGGACCGCACCAACCCGACCTTCGCAGATCGCCGCCAGAAGCTTCTCAAAGCCCGGACGGCTGATGCCAGACCCTGAACGACCGAGATCTTCATCGATGACGATGGCGTCTTTCCAGCCAAGGGACCGCGCTCGCTCGGCAAGGCCATATTGGCGTCGCCGGCTCTCGGGATTGTTGACGAGTTGATCGGCCGTCGACTGCCGGACATAGACATAGGCACCGCGCGCCAGATGTTCAGCGGTGATCTTCATGATCTGCCTCCCGTCCCGTCTGGCTCACCACCGCTTCCCTAGCAAGCTCTCGATCAGCGGGAGGGTGCGTTCCCGGACTTCGCCTGGAAGACTCGATGGCGGAGCCTTCTTGGAAAACAGGTCTGGCTGGTCGGTTCGGCATTGCCTGCGCTGCATGGTCGTCTCCTGGCTGGCGTGAGTAGCTCTGCAGAAAACGTAGACATGCATCGACCTCGCGGCGCAGGTCGCGCAGGCATGAAAGGGGAAAACGGGGCGCCTCGCGAACCGCCATCGTCAGGGCGATCTCTTCCGTCATCCAGATCGGAATCAGCGCCAGGCTGCCATCCGGTTGTCGCCCGACATAGGCCGGCTCACCGCAATAACGCTGACGGCCTGTGACGAAAATCTCCCCCCCC
>NZ_JAMYNH010000056.1:0-2232 GCF_040318975.1 Mesorhizobium sp. M0983
TGGCCCGTCTGCTTCACTGCCATCGCGATTCCCTCAGACCGTCCACCTCAGAGAATCACAATCAGCGAATTACGCAACAGGCCCCTTGTGGGAGAAGGTGGATCGGCGCGTAGCGCCGAGACGGATGAGGGGTGTTGGACGGATCGCCGTGGGTGCCAAGCTGGAGCACCCCTCATCCGTCGCCTTCGGCGACACCTTCTCCCACAAGGGGAGAAGGGGAGCCACATCGCCGTCAATAGTGGCTATGTCCGAAATGCCGGCTCGCCACCTCGACATGCGTGTCGTGCGCATGCGCTTCGAAGCGTTCGGTCTCGCCGAGATCGTCCACCGCCTCGTTCGGCCACCAGGTGCCGCCGACCACGATGCCGGCCGAGACCAGCCTTTGCTCGGCGACCAGCGAGGCGCCGACCGAATCGACAAAGGTGAAGTGGCCTGGACGCAGACGCAGCACCGCGACGTCACCGACCACGCCAATCGCCAGCCTGCCGAGATCTGGCCTGGCGATCGCTTCCGCTGGCCGCTGCGTTGCGGCGCGCAGCACCTCGACCAGTGGCATGCCGAGCGCCAGCAGTTTCGACATGCAGACCAGGATGTCGAAGGCCGGCCCGTCGACGCAGTAGAGATGCACGTCGCTGCTGATCACGTCCGGCGCCAGACCCTCGCTGAGCATCGCTTTGGCCACCTCGAAATCGAACGAGCCCATGCCGTGGCCGATGTCGAAGATGACGCCGCGCTCGCGCGCCAGCCGCATATCCGGCCGCACCGCCCCCGAGGCGAAGACCGGCGCGTTGGGAAACGGC
Organism: Mesorhizobium sp. M0983; assembly: GCF_040318975.1. Lineage (NCBI taxonomy): Bacteria > Pseudomonadati > Pseudomonadota > Alphaproteobacteria > Hyphomicrobiales > Phyllobacteriaceae > Mesorhizobium > Mesorhizobium sp. M0983. Next base: position 801 of record NZ_JAMYNH010000056.1, read on the forward strand.
CGGAAGCAGTGGGTGAGGATGTCGCCCTTGCGCAGCCGCGGCAGCACTTCCGAGCGGCCGGGCGGCGGCTCGTCTATATGCGCCATCAGCGGCAGGCCGGCCTTGTCGGCGGCTTCGAGCGCGACATCGACCGGCGCGATGCCGCTGGTGCCACCGGCATGGCGACCCGAACGGACCTTGACACCGACAACCACGTCCGCGTGCTCGCGCGCCGCCGCCACCGTTTCGCGCGGTTCGCAGAGCCGGAGGTCGCTGCACTCGCCGACCGCCACGGTCTGCGAGAAGCCGAATATGCCGGCAAAGGAAATGTTGACGTAGGCCAGGATGCGGACTTTCGAGCGCTCTATGACGTGGCGGCGAAAGCCGAGGAAATTGCCGGCGCCGGCACTTCCGGCATCGATGAAGGTGGTCGTGCCGCTCTTTGCGGCGAGCCGGTCGGCATCAACGCCGAGCGAGGTGCCGCCCCAATAGACATGGCTGTGCAGGTCGATCAGGCCCGGCGCGACGATGGAGCCCGTGGCGTCGATGACGCGGGCGGCACGCTCGAAGGGGATTTCGGCGTCGATAGCCGCGATACGGCCGTCCACAATCGCCAGATCGCGTTGTGCGTCGAGGCCGGACGCCGGATCGATGAGGCGGCCGCCTTTTATCAGGAGATCGAATTGCATTGCGCCTGTCTCCGCTTTTCCGTCAGGCCGGCCTGTAGGCGACGGCTTCGACCTCGATCTTGATGTCGATCATGAGCCGAGACTCCACCGTCGTGCGTGCCGGCGGGTCTTTCGGGAAATGCCGGGCATAGACGGTGTTGAAGATGCCGAAATCGCGCGCGTCCTCGAGCCAGACCGTGGTCTTGACCACGTCGTCCAGCGTGCAGCCGGCCAGCGCCAGTGCCGCCTTGATGTTCGACAGCACCTGTTCGGTCTGCTCGGCGATGCCGCCCTTGACCACCAGCCCGTCGCTGCCGACCGGCACCTGGCCGGAGACATAGACGAAATCGCCGGCCCTGACCGCCGGCGACAACGGCACATGGGATTTTCCGAAACACTGCTTGGGCAAGGAGGCCTCCTCTGGAAATCTTGCGTGACCGCCCTTATGCCTGCCACCGCGGTTCTCATCCAACATTTTGGAAGCTATATCGCTTTGCTGCGGGAGCGCCAGCTTGGTCACCACGCTCGGTGACCCTTCGCGCCCCCCTCTGTCCTGCCCTCTTTCCCACTACTTGGCATCTCCCCCACTAGGAGGGAGATTGGCCGTCATCACTGATTTCGCCAACCACCGACCTTGCAAAAGGTGCGCTGCCAGCGAAGCTGCCGATCTCCCCCCAAGTGGCAGGGGAATCGCATATGGCGATTTTGGGGTTGAGTTTAGGCTGAGAAAGGATTCTTTGGAGAGGCAGTTGAGCGAAGGAGCGACTGCCATTTCCTGCCTTGAG
>NZ_JAMYNH010000057.1:0-2225 GCF_040318975.1 Mesorhizobium sp. M0983
CCGGGCTGCACCGTCTCGCACTGCATCAACGCCGGCGCGGGTCACAGGCTGACCCTGCAGCACGGCATGGACGAGGTTGAAGAAGTCACGGCCGACATCGTCATCCTGGCCACCGGTTACGAGAACGCGGTGCCAGGCTTCTTGGAACCGATCGCGGACCGGCTGGAACAAATCGACAATGAGTTGGCTGTTCGCGAGGATTTTTCGGTGTGCTGGGACGGACCGCGTGAAAGACGCATCTTCGTACAGAACGCGAACCTTGGGCAGCGCGGGCTCGCCGATCCGAATCTTACCCTGCTGGCCTGGCGCGCGCCGCATCCTCGACAGCCTTCTGGGGCGCGCGCCATGCGCGAACCCCGAGCATCCTGCCTTCATCAGCCGTACCTCAATCGAGAGCTGGCCCGACCCCGTGGCCGAAGAAATGGGCAGCGGGATATGACTCGTCGACTACTGATCATCGGCGGGGCATCCAAGGAATGATGTCCGCCTCCGCTGCGGCGAAGGCCGGAGCCTTCTCCGAAATCATCGTGACTGAACAAGCCTTGGACCCATCGGCGCATCGCATTATTCTGGGGGCGTGCATTTCCCCTAGGGGGCGCGGCGAGCGCGCCAGAGTCGGCGCAAAGTATCGAATGTTTGCGCGGATCGCGGCGATGGTATCGAGGGCCGACTGGCTGCAGCCGAGCGGACAAAATCCCCGTGCCTGGTCGCAAACCTCGAGCGCAGCGGCGGTCGCGATCATGTGTGGCAACATCCTCTCGCGATTGCGCCTGGTCATTCCGTTCGATTCACCGAGTTCGGCGAAGGCCGCGGTTCAGGTGGCCTCAAGCCTGAAAACTCGAGTCCTTCACGGGGACCAATTCCCTTGCCTGGCCTCGCAGAACCTGTTTCCGGCGGATCAGTAAGGGCAACCAGGCTTCGGTCCAATCAAGCATGCTGCGACCGCTCACGGTGCGATCCTCGCACCCAAATCCAGCCGCTTGTGATCTGCAATGAGGATGGAGGGCTGCAGCAGGACGGAAGCAGAACGGGCCTGTTCTAGAGGCTCGTATTCCTAAGCAAAACATCGCCCTCCACTCCGCGTGGATAGCGGGTCAGCAATTCGAACGAAGGCAAAAGATCAAGAATGGCTTGCAGGGACAGCTGACCTTCATAGAGCTCGTGGTCGCTATATTCCGTGTAGATAAAGCGCGTGTTGCTCAAGGTCTGTCTGCCGCCAGCAATGACATCTGACTCGGCTCCCTGCACATCCATCCAGATGAAATCGATCTTTTTCAGGTTCGCTTCGCTGCACCAGTCGTCAAGCCTTCGAGTTTCAACTGACATGGGGCGATCGAACCGAACCCAAGCATGTTCGACAAGATGATTCTTGGGTCGGCGTATCGAGCCAGATTGGTCCCATTCCTCCGCGCTTCCTTCTCCATTGCTTGGATGGAAATCAATCGTGCCATTTCGGTTGCTGAGCGCGATTTCAAACAGTTTCACCTTGTCCAGGTACGGATTCATGTTTTTCTTAAAGCGAGCAGCCGCGCGAGGGTCTGGCTCAAAGCAGTAGAGCTGTGCCTTCGGGCAAAGGCTGAGAAAACGTCGCGTATCGGTTCCGTCATTGCAGCCGATGTCCAGGATGACGGGATCGGTTTTTTGCAGAAGTGAAACGATATGCCGATGTACTTTTAATGAAGAGATCGGTTCCTGCATATGTATTTCCATCGAACTTTACCTCAACGCCTCAATTGCACACGCGACATCCCTGGAAGGTATATCAACCGGAACTCCGGGGGCTAGCGCCAGCCAACTGCGATTTTTTCGAATGATCCCGCCTCGACCGCGCCGGTCGGTCCATGAATCTTTCGGAAGAAGTTGGACAGTTTGACTAGTCGGCGAGTGGCAGCTCGCATTCTCAGTAGACCTGTTCTCCCGGCCGACGTTTTCATATCCGCTATTCTCTATAATTCGTAAAATCGATTGTATTGATGGAACGCATCCGCACGATGGATGTTTGGCAAGCCATGCACCTGTGATTGGCCGGGAGAGGACTACGTTCGCCGGGTGGCGCTTACGTGGACCATCACGCTTCGAGGATGGACTAAGGGCGGATTTCTTCCAGGCCCAGTGTAGATGCTATGGCCGGCGGCGAGCGTGTGGCACCCTCGGCGCTGTTGAGCAGCTATCTAAGGAGCGTCCCCATGTCACCATTCTTTGATGCAAGCAGATCCCTTACCGCC
>NZ_JAMYNH010000058.1:0-1752 GCF_040318975.1 Mesorhizobium sp. M0983
ACGTTTTGATGAGGGTGGACTTGCCGGCGCCGTTGTCGCCGAGAAGGCAAAGCACTTCGCCGGCGCGCACCCTCAGCGAAATATCGTGCAGGACATCGATCGGCCCGAAGGATTTGTTGACGCTTTTCAGCTCGAGAATGGCAGGTTTGTCGTTCATGGCGTGCGCACCTCTTCATCTGCGAACCGGCTTGGCTGATGCGGTTGATCGGCCAGGGTATTCATCGAAGCTCGATGCTCGTTGACGGAAGCGAGTTCAGGGCCCGGCTGCTGTAACAACTCGTTTCTCATGGGTTTGCTGGCTCCCGCGGCAGGCTTCGCTTACCCCGCGGTCTGAAGTACAAAGCCAAATCGCGGAACGACTGGTTCATCAGCACGGCCACCAAGAGCATCACACCGATGATCAGGTTCGACCAGTTTCGGTCGATCTGGGTGAAGTAGATGCCCTGGCTGACTATGGCGAAGGTGATGGTGCCGACGAAGATACCAACAACCGACCCGAAACCGCCGGTCAGCAATACGCCGCCCACCACCACGGACACGATGGCGTTGAAGATGAAGTTCATGCCGCCGGAGACTTGGGCGGAATTGAACAGGATCGCCTGGCAGATGCCAACAAAGGTGGCGCTGACTGCGGACAACACAAACAGCGCAATGGTCATGCGGTCTGTCGGAATTCCGGCGTTGCGGGCGCTGACACGATCGCCGCCCATTGCAAACAGCCAGTTGCCGTAACGGGTCTTGTGCAGAACGAAGCCGATGATCACGGCGAATGCGATCCACCAGATGATGATGACCTGGTGACTGCCACCGATCAACTGGCCGAAGAGGAATTTGGCCCAGCCCGGCGCGGTCAGGGCAACGCTGGCAGTCCCGGTCAGAAGCACCGAAGCACTGAGCACCACCCCCTGCATGGCGACCAGCGTGGCCAGAGTAATGATTAGCGAGGGCACGGAGGTGCGGATCGTCAGCAGGCCGTTGACCAGGCCGACCGCCACGCCGACTGTCAGCGCCCCAGCAATTCCCACCCCAATGGGCAGTCCGTAATAGCCGGTGAGTATGGCGGTTGTCATGGAACCCGCGGGGATCAAAGCGCCGATGGAGATGTCGAGTTCGCCTGAGATCATCAGCAGCCCGACTGGAATGGCGACAATGCCCAGATTGGCCGCGAAATTGACCCAACTCGCTGCACCAACGAGCGTGCCCAAACTGGCGCCGCCGAACAGAACGAAGAACAGCACGACGCCGATAAGACTGAGGATCGAGCCGGCTTCGGGACGGCGCAGCACCGATTTGATTGCGTCCATCATGACTGCGGCCCCTTCTTCGACGAATAGCTGAGCGCCAGCTGCCGGAAGGTGTCGTTGGTCAGCACCGCGATCAAAAGAAGCGCGCCAATTATGACGCTACCGATGTTGGGATCCATGCTCGTGAAGTAGATGCCCTGGTTCACGATCGAGAAGGTAATCGTGCCAAACACGATGCCAACGATCGAGCCGAAGCCGCCCGTGAGCAGAACGCCCCCAATGACCACACACATGATGGAATTGAAGATGAAGGACTGACCGGCCAGAACCTGCGCACTCTGGTAAACCATCACCTCGCTGACCCCAACGAAAGCGGCGCTGAAGCCGGACAGCATGAACAGACCAATGGTCAGCCGTTTGGTCGGAATGCCGACATTACGCGCGCTCTCCTTGTCACCGCCGAGTGCATAGATCCAGTTGCCTATCGGGGAGATGTGCAATAGCCAGA
>NZ_JAMYNH010000059.1:0-1751 GCF_040318975.1 Mesorhizobium sp. M0983
ACGTTTTGATGAGGGTGGACTTGCCGGCGCCGTTGTCGCCGAGAAGGCAAAGCACTTCGCCGGCGCGCACCCTCAGCGAAATATCGTGCAGGACATCGATCGGACCGAAGGATTTGTTGACGCTTTTCAGCTCGAGAATGGCAGGTTTGTCGTTCATGGCGTGCTCACTCTTCATCTGCGAACCGGCTTGCCTGATGCGATTGATCGGCGACCGTGTTCATAGAAGCACGATGCTCGTTGATCGAAGCGACCGCTGGGCACGGCTCCTGTGGCAACTCGTTTCTCATGGGTTTGCTGGCTCTCGCGGCAGGGTTCGCTTGCTCCGCGGTCTGAAATACAGAGCCAAGTCGCGGAACGACTGGTTCATCACCACGGCCAGCAGGAGCATCACACCGATAATCAGGTTCGACCAGTTTCGGTCGATCTGGGTGAAGTAGATGCCCTGGCTGACGATGGCGAAGGTGATGGTGCCCACGAAAATACCAACAACCGAACCGAAACCGCCGGTAAGCAGCACACCGCCCACCACCACGGACACGATGGCATTGAAGATGAAGCTCATGCCGCCGGAGACCTGGGCGGAGTTGAACAGGATCGCCTGACAGATGCCGACGAAAGTGGCGCTGACCGCGGACAACACAAACAGCGCAATTGTCATGCGGTTCGTCGGAATGCCGGCGTTGCGGGCGCTGACCTTGTCGCCGCCCATTGCAAACAGCCAATTGCCGTAGCGGGTCTTGTGAAGAGCGAAGCCTATGACAGCGGCGAACGCCACCCACCAGACGATGACGACCTGGTGACTGCCACCGATCAACTGTCCGAAGAGGAATTTCGCCCAGTCCGGCGCCGTTAGGGCAACGCTGGCATTGCCGGTCAGAAGCACGGAGGCACTTAGCACCACCCCCTGCATGGCGACCAGCGTGGCCAGCGTGATGATCAGCGAAGGCACCGAGGTTCGGATCGTGAGCAGGCCGTTGACCAGGCCGACCGCCACTCCGACAGCCAGCGCCCCAGCGATTCCTACCGAGATGGGCAGCCCGTAGTAGCCGGTCAGGATGGCGGTGGTCATTGAACCGGCGGGGATCAACGCGCCGATCGAAATGTCGAGTTCGCCAGCGATCATCAGCAGCCCGACGGGAATGGCGACAATGCCGAGATTTGCCGCGAAATTGACCCAACTCGCCGCGCCAACCAGCGTGCCCAAACTGGCGCCGCCGAACAGAACGAAGAACAACACCACGCCGACGAGACTGAGGATCGAGCCGGCCTCGGGACGGCGCAGTACCGATTTGATTGCGTCCATTATGACGGTCCCCCGTTCTTCAACGAATAGCTGAGGGCCAGCTGCCGGAAGGTGTCGTTTGTCAGCACCGCGATCAAAAGAAGCGCGCCGATTATGACGCTTCCGATGTTGGGATCCATGCTCGTGAAGTAGATGCCTTGATTCACAATCGAGAAGGTAATCGTGCCAAACACGATGCCAACGATCGAGCCGAAGCCGCCCGTGAGCAGAACGCCCCCGATGACCACACACATGATGGAATTGAAGATAAAGGACTGACCAGCCAGGACCTGCGCACTCTGGTAGACCATCACCTCGCTGACCCCAACGAAAGCGGCGCTGAAGCCGGACAGCATGAACAGACCGATGGTCAGCCGTTTGGTCGGAATGCCGACATTACGCGCGCTCTCCTTGTCACCGCCGAGTGCATAGATCCAGTTGCCTATCGGGGAGATGTGCAATAGCCAGA
>NZ_JAMYNH010000060.1:0-1674 GCF_040318975.1 Mesorhizobium sp. M0983
CTAGTTTCCGTCCATAAACGCTTCTTTTTGCGAACATTTGCAACCACTTGCCGTTCGTCGACACGTTTTTGGGAGGATGGGCAGGATCTAGGACGCTGGGATCGGCGCAAAGGGCGATGTGGGCGCAATCGCGCGCACGCTGGGAGGCCCAGTTCTGGCCGGTGCGCCGCAGTTCCGATGGTGGCTCAGCATCAGGTCGGTTTGAGACGTGCGAAGAGGACGAGATTGTAGGCTACGACCGAGGACCAGATGTAGCTCTTGAAGTGATCAAGGCCGCGCCAGGTGCAGCGCGCCAAGCCGTAAGCGCGCTTGAGGCATGAGATGTCGGCCTCGATGCCAGCACGGAAGTTGCGCAGCTTGCGGTAAACCCAATTGCTTCTAACCATGTCCTCGATCCTGAGGCCGGCCTTCTTGTGGAATGCCATGTCGCGAACGCCCAAGGTCTTGGCTGTAGCCAGATTGTCGCGACTGGCAAAGCCGCCGTCGGCCGCCGCCTGCCGCGGCGCGTGACCATAGAAGGCGATGTGGCGTTCCAGCATCGGCAGCAATCGATCGCTGTCGCGCGGATTGCCCGCCTCGATCACCAGATCGAGGATCATACCGCTCCTGCCGGTGGTCAGGTTGAGCTTATGGCCATATTCGGTGTCGCGGCTGCCTTTGACGATGATATCGGCATGGGGCTCGAACAGGCTGACCAGCTTGTCGCTGGCCGGCACCAACTCGCCGGCCAACACCCGCCGCTCACTTTGTGTGATGATTTGCTCGATCAGCGGCCGATAGTGACAGACCTGGGCCTGCCAGAGTTCGATGAGTGGGTTGGCCGCCACGGCCAATTGCGCCGTCGCCTGCCGCAGATAGGCCAAGGTGGCGTGGGTGATCCCGATCAGTTCGTGGTAGAGCAGAACACGATTGGGTCGACCGCGTGTGAACTGGATCTTGCGGGCGCGCTTCTTGGCCGCGCGGCAGTGATCGTGCCATGCCAAGCCGGCGCCGCCGGCCAAGGCATCAGCCTGCTTCAACAGGCGCACCATGATTCGGACGGCGTCCCACAGCAGGCTGCTGTCGCTCGGTTCGTGCATGAGTGCTGAAGTCACTGTGCTATCCAGCCGCACGACAGTGCCGTCTTCCAGTTTCGCCTGCCGAGCATTCGACAGCAGCGCCCGATTGATCTCTTCCCAAGTCTCGGGCCGGATCGCGCTGATCGTCTTTTGCAGCACCGACTTCTGCGGGCTCCATGACCACGGCAGCCGCGCAAAGGCTCGAAACGACGCGGAGTCCTCAAGATGGAAGGCCAGTTCTTGGTAGGTCAGTTGTCGGTATTGCTTGAGAAGCGCACAGCGCAACACCGCCTCGGCAGGTAGGCCTTGCCGTCCGGTGGCCTTGACGCCGTGCCGACCCAAATCTCGCGCCACCAAGCCAAGCAGATCGCGGCGCTCGTCCAGCCAGTGCGACATGGCCTTCAGTTCGTGGCCGATCTCGTGCGCGGCGAAAAGATCGAATATACTGGCTTGGACGGTGCGTTCTTGTCGCATTGTCGGCTCCGGCGGTTGCAGATTGTACTTTGGAATCAGTGGCATGAGACCAAAGTGTACCTGAAACCGCCGGGCCTTGCCTTCGCAAAATTACGATTTAAGCAATAAGATCAATGATTTGGCGTTTGTGGACGGAAACTAG
>NZ_JAMYNH010000061.1:0-1351 GCF_040318975.1 Mesorhizobium sp. M0983
CCGATCGATGTCCTGCACGATATTTCGCTGAGGGTGCGCGCCGGCGAAGTGCTTTGCCTTCTCGGCGACAACGGCGCCGGCAAGTCCACCCTCATCAAAACGTTGGCCGGTGTCCACAAGCCTAGCAGCGGCCAGATACTGATGGATGGTCAGCCAGTGACCTTCACTGGACCGAGTGAGGCGCAGGGACGGGGAATCGCCACGGTGCATCAGTTCGGCGGCACGTTCCCGCTGATGAGCATCGGGCGGTCCTTCTTCGTCGGCGTCGAGCCGACTAAAGGTTGGGGACCGTTCAAGATCTACGACCGCAAGCGCGCCAACGAGATCGCGGTGAAAGCGGTCCGGGATTTCGGAATTATCCGCATTGATGACGGTGACCGCCTGGTCGGCGGCCTGTCGGGCGGAGAGCGCCAGTCGCTTGCCATTGCCCGCGCTGTGTATTTTGGAGCGCGCGTGCTGATCCTGGATGAGCCGACCGCGGCGCTCGGCGTCAAGCAGGCCTCGCATGTGCTGCGTATCGTCAATGAGGCCAAGAAGCGTGGCTTGGCGGTGGTCTTCATCACCCATCAGGTCATGCACGCCATGACCGTCGGCGATCATTTCGCGGTGCTGATCCGCGGCGCCATCGCCGATGATTTCCGCAAGGGCCAAAGGTCCCGCGAGGAGATTACGGATCTGATGGCTGGCGGCGAAACGATGGCCGATCTGGAGGCTCAGGTCGAGGGGTTACATGGAAACCCATGAAAGGCATCCGCCGTCCTTCCAGGTGCTGGGGGGCCCAGCCGCTCGTTAGATTTCTTAAAAGGCGCCAACCAGGCGTGGCTCCATGCCGCCGAGTTGGCCGTTGCCCTAATCCGAAAAGCAAAAGCAGGACAGAAATGACAATCCGCATTGCAGTGATCGGCGCCGGTTTGATGGGCGCGGATCATGCCAAGATAGTTGCCGAGGAACTGCCCGGCGCAACCCTTCAATTGGTCTGCGACATGGATGAGCAGCGCGCTCGTTCTGTTGCCGGCGCGTGTGGCGCTATCGACATTGCCACCGACCCCAAGGGCGCCATCACGCGGCAAGACGTGGACGCCGTGATCATTGCGAGTCCCGATTTTACGCATGCGCCGCTTTCGATGGCCTGCATTGCCGCCGGCAAGCGCGTCCTATGCGAAAAACCGCTGTCACAAGCGTCGGCTGACTGCATCGCGGTGATGGAAGCCGAACAGAAAGCGGGGGCGAAATTCGTCCAGCTCGGCTTCATGCGGCGTTACGACCGCTCCTATCAGGAAATGAAGCAAGCGCTCGATAATGGTCGTCTCGGCCGGGCGCTGATGATGCACAATTTTCACCGCAATGTTGA
>NZ_JAMYNH010000062.1:0-1140 GCF_040318975.1 Mesorhizobium sp. M0983
CATCGACCAAAAGACCAAGCGCTCGGGGGTATCAGGTTGTGCCCGACCTCATCGCGGACCTAAACCCTCCGAAATGACGGTAGTTCGAGGTGTCCATATGATCGCGAGGATCCCTCCAGTCGGCATGGACGCGCCGGTGACCAATCAGCGCTTCGGCGAGCTCGCGATGTGACGCCCCGGCAGCGATGTCACGTTGTCTGGCTATGAACGCGCTGAGAGCTGCGGCGCTGTTGTCAGCTGACCACGGTTACGGCTTTCCATTCCGCCATGGCCTGCAGGCGGTGAATATGTGTGGCAAGAGCGGAGCGTTTTGAGCGAGGTGGAACGAAGAGGTTGCGCAGAGCCGAGAAGATCGAGACGAAACGCTGCAGGCTTCCTGGCGACCGGAAGCCCTGCATCACCCGCTCTCGTTTTCGCAGCGGCACATGGGAATTCTCGGCGCGGTTGTTCAATCTTTTGTGTGACCGGTGCTCGACGTCCGGCATCACCTGACGCTTGGCCGCTCCATACGAGCGCAGCTTGTCAGTGATCATGCGTTTCGGTGCGACGCCCTGTTTCTTCAACAGGCGCGTCAGCAATCGCTTGCCCGCCTTGGTGTTGCGGCGGTTCTGGACGATCTCGTCGAGGACATAGCCGTCCTGATCGACGGCGCGCCATAGCCAGTGTTTTCGGCTAGCAATGGTGATGACGACTTCGTCCAGGTGCCAGATGTCATCGCGGCTCGGCTGCTTGCGGCGCAAGCGGCGAGCATAATCGGGCCCGAACTTCTTGCCCCAGCGGCGGATCGTTTTGTAGGAGACCAAGATGGCGCGCTCCAGCAGCATTTCCTCGACCAGACGCAGGCTCAAGGGAACCGGTAGTAGAGCCAGACCGCATGGGCGATGATCTGCGGCGGGAAACGATGGCGCTTGTAGCTGATGGCAGGCATTATCATGCCGCCGTCCCTATGCCACAAATGCAGACGCACGGTTTACGTGACAACACCCCGCGCCTGAATGTCTTTGCGAACGGTTTTGCCGAGCCGGAGGATCGGGCTCGCGCCCTGGCAGCGCTGTTGCCCACTCGGCAATAATCAATGTGAGGCAATGCGCGTCAGCGCCAAACGCGGTCCATTCAAGAGATCGTTCAAGTGGCCCGTCA
>NZ_JAMYNH010000063.1:0-1112 GCF_040318975.1 Mesorhizobium sp. M0983
CGGCGTTGGTGCACGGATCTTTTATTGGTGTGGGTTTAGGCAAGCGGTAACCGCAATAGCCTTTGTAGCGTAGCCATGCCTTTCAAACACAATGCCAGCCGCCGCCATCATGTTGAGAAGATCACGTTCAGGGTGACGAACTGGCCAGAATATGAGGCAGGACTTCGTCATCGCGGCAGTTTGACCCTGTGGGTGACGCCGGAAGCCCTGTCCAGGTGGCAAGCGCCAAGACACGTGGCGGCCAGCACCGCTATTCTGATCTGGCGATCGAGACCACCTTGACGCTGGGCCTTGTGTTTGGCCTGCGGCTGCGCCAGGCAGAAGGCTTGCTGGAATCGGTGCTGCAACTGATGGCGCTGGCGCTTGCTGTCCCCGATCATACCACCCTGAGCCGTCGGGCGCGGACATGGCAATCGCCCAACAAACGGCATGATCGCCAGGTTCCGCCGGAGGGACCAGTGCATGTTCTTGTCGACAGCACCGGCCTGCAGGTCTACGGCGCGGGTCAGTGGCTGGAGGAGAAGCACGGCGCCAGATCCCGTCGCAGTTGGCGCAAGCTGCATCTGGCACTGGATGCCGACAGCGGCGAGATCATTGCCCATACCCTGACTGATCAGGACACTGGCGATGTCTCTCAAGTTGAGCCACTACTTGACCAGATTGGCGGTCCGATCGGACAGTTTACTGCTGACGGCGGCTATGACGGAAAACCGACTTACGACGCAGTCATCAATCACAGCGCGGCTGTCGCCATCGTCATTCCGCCTCGTGTCAACGCGGTCGAACCATTCGACGATAGACCTGCCGGCCAAAGGGACCAGCATATCGCCGCAATCGGCAGAGACGGCCGGATGAAATGGCAGGTCTCCAACGGTTATGGCAAACGCTCGCTGGTCGAGACCGCCATGGGGCGATACAAGTCCACCATCGGGCGGCGTTTGCGGGCACGGTCGCTTCCCTTCAGCAGACCGAAGTCGCCATCGGCTGCGCCGTCCTCAACCGCATGCTTGCCTGCGCACGCCCGAAATCCGCCCGCCGCAAGGCGGCCACGGCATAGTCTGCCGCTTCAAAGATCGACATCCGCTCAAGTCCGGACCGATGCACCAACGCCC
>NZ_JAMYNH010000064.1:0-1096 GCF_040318975.1 Mesorhizobium sp. M0983
GATCATATGGACACCTCGAACTACCGTCATTTCGGAGGGTTTAGGTCCGCGATGAGGTCGGGCACAACCTGATACCCCCGAGCGCTTGGTCTTTTGGTCGATGATTTTGATGCTCGGGGCCGATCGTGGCGCCGCTGCGGCGGCATTGACCGCCTTTGGCATCATGCGGGCGCAGTGCGCCCCTGGTGCCATACGAAGCGGGTGAGATTGTAGGCGAGGTTGGCCATGCCGATCTTGATCCTGGCCCGCGCGATGCCGATCGTGCGCACGAACAGACCCATGCGGGATTTCTGCTGCGCGAAGACGTGCTCGACAAAGGCACGGATTTTGGAGCGTCGGCCGTTGGCCCGCGACGTCGCCTCGCTCATGGGCCGGCCCTGCGGCTTCTTCTGGTGAATGTCGGAGACGAAGCCGTTCCGGTCGAGCCACTCCTCGTTCCTGTTCGAGCGATAGGCCGTGTCGGCCCACACCGTCGAGCCGGTGTTGCGCGGTTGAGCACATTGCGAAGCTGAGCACCGTCATAGGCTGACGCGCTCGTGACGTTCCATCCTCGGATGAAGCCGTGCCTGCGATCGATCGAGGCGTGGTTCTTGTAGCCGAAGGCGGGAATGGCGATGTCGCGTTGCTGCGCCTTTCCCTCTTCCGCGACCTTGGCTTTCGAGAACTTCACCGTCCAGCGTGCATCGCGGTCCTTCTGGCGCAACTTCGCGGGCTTGTTCTTCCACTCGTCCGGAACCTTGCCCGCCTTAATGTCAGTCTTCTCGGCGTCGGTGTTGCGCTGCTTGGGCGCCGCCACGATGGTGGCATCGACGATCTGCCCGCCCATCGCCAGGTAGCCGGCCTTGCCGAGGTGCTTGTCGAAACGGGCGACCCGGAATAGCCAGATCGTCTTGGCGTCCGGCACCCTGTCTCCGAGCCCCAGCCCGAGGAAGCGCATGAAGGATAGACGGTCCTGGATCTGGAACTCGGCCTCGTCGTCAGACAGGCCGTAGAGCGCCTGCAGAACCATGATCTTGAACATCATCACCGGATCGTAAGGCGGCCGACCACCCTTCGCGCCATCGGAACGCTTCAGCGCCTTGGCCAGCGGCTTGCG
>NZ_JAMYNH010000065.1:0-1091 GCF_040318975.1 Mesorhizobium sp. M0983
CGGGGGATTTGACGTCTTGTTTGGGGTTTCAGGCGGTCGTCCGACCCTGTATGGGCGGACTCAGGCGCACCTATCCCGCGATAGCGGCCCATCGGCGCATGTTGAAGGCGATCGCCGCCATCGTCACCTGGGCGGTCGCCTTGGCCAGCCCGACATAGCGGATCGTGGTCAGCTTCATGCGGCACTTGAGGGTAGCAAAGGTGGTCTCCACCGCCGCCCGGCGTCTGGCGATCAAGCGATTGTAGTGCTTGAGACGCGGCGGCAGCTGCGGATGATGCTTGTTGGGGCGGCGCGCGATGCGCACCTTCTTGCCTTCGGCCTTGAGCCGGGCGCGGCGGGCATGGGTGTCGTAGGCGGCGTCCGCCCAAACCGTCTTCTCGTCGCCGCAGATCAAGGTGTCAGCCACGACCGTGTCGTTGACGTTGGCTGGTGTGGTGATCACCGTGCGGATCAGGCCAGAGCCCTCATCCACCCCGACATGAGCCTTGTAGCCGAAGGTGAAGCCGCCCTTGCCCTGCCGCGCGGTAATGCGGGCATCTGGATCCTTCGACGGCCGCTCAAGCGTCGGCGGTGACGAGACCGCATTGATCAGCGTGGCATCCAGCATCGTGCCACGCTTCAGGATCACGCCGGCCTTCTCCAACTGCCGGTCCAGTTCGCCAAACAACTTATCGAGCAGACCTTCGCCGACAAGCAGATTGCGAAAGCGCGAAAGCACCGTGTGATCGGGAATGCTCTCCTCCAGCCCGAGCCCGGCAAAGCGCCGGAACGACAGCCGGTCGCCAAGCGCCTCTTCCAACTCACGGTCCGAAAGCCCGTAGAGCGATTGCAACAAAAGCGCCTTGAACAGGACCAGCGGTGGCCAAGCCGCCCGACCCGGACCGCCATCACGCAGCGGGTTGAGCAGTTTCTCAAACCGATACCACTTCACAAGACCCGACAATCGGTCGAGCGGCGAAGTGCCGCCCACAAGCTTGGTGCCTAGAAAAGCCTCCGCCAAGCTCAACTGGCCCGTCTGCTTCACTGCCATCGCGATTCCCTCAGACCGTCCACCTCAGAGAATCACAATCAGCGAATTACGCAACAGGCCC
>NZ_JAMYNH010000066.1:0-848 GCF_040318975.1 Mesorhizobium sp. M0983
GATCGCGCGCAGCGCCGGCACGACGGACTTGCGGTCCTTCCAGGACACGAACTCCAGGGAATGACGGATCAGGTGCACGATGCAGGTCTGGACGACAGTCTGGGGAAAGACGGCGTTGATCGCCTCGGGGAAGCCCTTGAGGCCGTCGACGACGGCGATCAGGACGTCGGCGACGCCACGGCTCTTCAACTCGTTCATGACGCGCAGCCAGAACTTGGCGCCCTCGGTCTGCTCGATCCAGATGCCGAGAATCTCCTTCGTGCCGTCCGGCAGGATGCCGAGCGCGATGTAGACGGCCTTGTTCCTGACGAAGCCCTCGTCCCTGATCTTGACCCGTATGGCATCGAAGAAGACGAGCGGATATACCGCGTCCAGCGGCCGGTTCTGCCACTCGGCCACTTCCTCCAGGACCGCATCGGTAACCGCCGAGATCAGGTCCGGCGACACGTCGATGCCGTAGAGCTCCTCCAGATGGCCGCGGATCTCGCGCACTGTCATGCCGCGCGCGTACATGGAGATGATCTTGTCATCGAAATCGGGAAAACGGCGCTGGTATTTGGCGATCAGCTTCGGATCGAAGGTCCCGGCCCGGTCGCGCGGGATCGACAGCGTCATCTTCGACGTGCCCGTCAGCACCGACTTCCGCGAATGGCCGTTGCGGCGATTGACGCTGCCGTCGGTGCGTTCGTCCTCAAGGTGCTCGTCGAGTTCAGCGTTCAGAATCCGTTCCGAAAGCGCCTTCTTCAGGTCGTCGAGCAATCCGTCCTTGGCAAACACCTCATTCGGATCGCGGCCGGCAAGCAGTTGGTCCAGAAGTTCCTTCTCAATAGCCATGCGATGATTCTCTC
>NZ_JAMYNH010000067.1:0-686 GCF_040318975.1 Mesorhizobium sp. M0983
GGCAGGAGCGGACACAGTCCATTATCACAATCACAGGATCAGCAGATCCAGCTTTTTCAATAACATAGCGAGGTGTGCATTATGTCGTGGGATCGGTCTGCCCGGTGATGATGAGGTTTTCATGCGCCTTCAGCCATGCGCCTTGGGCCAGCGACAGCGTATTGCGCCGGTCGAGCCCGCGATGCGCGGCGAAGTCGATGTTCTCGATGCAGGCGTCGACAAAGCGCAGCCTGGCAACGGCGAGACGGTTGGTCAGACGCTTGTCGGCACGCATGGCGGCTTCACGATCGAGCATCAGGCCAAGCCATTCGTCGCGACTGAGATCGTCGGCGTTGCTCTGGTCGGCCAGGTCCCGATAGGCGGCGGCCATTCCGCCAAGGCCGAGAGCCTGCATCTGGTCGAGGGTTGGATGTGTCAGCATGGTTGGTTTCCTTCCTTCATTGATAATAGGAGCCGCCGCGGATGTTGGCGTGTGATGGCGTGGGCTTGACCGGCTCGGCTGCGGGCGGCACGCGGTCGAGGCCGGATTTGAGGATGGCGTTGACGGAGGAGTAGGTGATCGCATTGATGGTCAGGGCCCGCGCGCAGGCTGCCTCGAGCCGATCCCGCTCGTAGCGACGGGCCAGCGAGAGGATGCCAAACGCGGAGCGGTATCCCTGCTCGGGATGGGGACGGTCGCGCATCAT
>NZ_JAMYNH010000068.1:0-675 GCF_040318975.1 Mesorhizobium sp. M0983
GGCATCGGAGCGAACTTGGCAGGATTAATGCCCGAGCTCCAGGAGCGTCTAGTCGCGCTGGTCGAGGGGTTACAGGACCCCGAGCATCGCGGCTTGGCCTTGCAGGCCCTCGGAGGTGGCGCACCAGCAGTTGCAGCTGAGCTACAGGAGCGTCTCGTCACGGTCGCCGAGGGACTTGACGGGTACGATCGCTCTTTGGGCGTATGGGGCCTCGGACTCGGCGTGGGACGGCTCTCGCCCGAGTTTCAGGAGCGGCTCGTTGCCCTCGCCGAGGGACTTCATGAAGCTGAGGATCGCGTCTACGCCCTGCGGGGCATCACACTAGCAGGACTTCGCCCCGACCTGCAGCAGCGCCTGTTCGTCCTCGCCAACAGCATCAACGAAGCCGAGCAGCGCGTTTGGGGACTTGCGGCATTCGCACAGGAAGTGGCGTCGCTTGCGCCCGCCCTTCAGCAGGAAGTTGTGCGCCTCGCGGAGCGCCTCGGAGAGCAAAATCGCGCTTCGGTCCTGAGGGATTTCGGAGCGGGCGTGGCAGGGCTTGAGCCGAACCTCCAGAAGCGTCTTGTGGCCATTGCCGAACGGCTGGCATCGGCTGCAGACCGCGCCTCGGCTTTGGAGGGCCTCGGAGCCGGCATGGCTAGGCTTGCGCTTGAGGTCCAGGAGCGTCTCGTCGCG
>NZ_JAMYNH010000069.1:0-576 GCF_040318975.1 Mesorhizobium sp. M0983
TCCTCGCCAACAGCATCAACGAAGCCGAGCAGCGCGTTTGGGGACTTGCGGCATTCGCACAGGAAGTGGCGTCGCTTGCGCCCGCCCTTCAGCAGGAAGTTGTCCGCCTCGCGGAGGGCCTCGGAGAACAAGATCGCGCTTCGGTCCTCAGGGGGTTCGGAGCGGGCGTGGCGTCGCTTGCGCCCGCCCTTCAGCAGGAAGTTGTGCGCCTCGCGGAGCGCCTCGGAGAGCAAAATCGCGCTTCGGTCCTCAGGGGTTTCGGAGCGGGCGTGGCGTCGCTTGCGCCCGCCCTTCAGCAGGAAGTTGTCCGCCTCGCGGAGGGCCTCGGAGAACAAAATCGCGCTTCGGTCCTCAGGGGTTTCGGAGCGGGCGTGGCGTCGCTTGCGCCCGCCCTTCAGCAGGAACTTGTCCGCCTCGCGGAGGGCCTCGGAGAACAAGATCGGGCTTCGGTCCTCAGGGGTTTCGGAGCGGGCGTGGCGTCGCTTGCGCCCGCCCTTCAGCAGGAAGTTGTGCGCCTCGCGGAGCGCCTCGGAGAGCAAAATCGCGCTTCGGTCCTGAGGGATTTCGGAGCGGGCG
>NZ_JAMYNH010000070.1:0-559 GCF_040318975.1 Mesorhizobium sp. M0983
ATCGACGCTGTGCCGGCTGGAGAACCTACCCGGCGTGCGGGAGCTGGTCGCGATGGGACGGGCGATGGTCGATCTCTATTGCGCCTCGTTCCGGCAGGTGCCGAAGCGGATCGTACTCGACATTGACGACACCTTCGACGCTGTGCACGGAGGCCAACAGCTTCGCCTGTTCAATGCCCACCATGACGAGTACGGCTTCCAGCCGATCGTCGTGTTCGATGGTGCGGGACGGTTCGTCAGCGCGATCCTGCGACCGGCCAAGCGGCCGAGTGGGGCTGAGATCCGCCCCCACCTGCGCCGTCTGGTGCGGGCGATCCGGATCAACTGGCCGAACATTCGAATCCTGCTCCGCGGCGATAGCCATTATTGCAACCCGCAGGTCATCGACTGGTGCCGCGCCAACGACGTCGACTTCATCTTTGGCCTCGCGCCCACCACGACCCTGCGCAAGCATGTCGCGGATCTGGAGGCCAGCACGACGGCGCGCTTCGAAGCGTCGGCCAAGACAGGCAAGGTCCGCAGGTTCAAGGAGTTCGTTGACGCGCCCGCGGCGCGGCCG
>NZ_JAMYNH010000071.1:0-535 GCF_040318975.1 Mesorhizobium sp. M0983
ATGGTCAGCCGTTTGGTCGGAATGCCGACATTACGCGCGCTCTCCTTGTCACCGCCGAGTGCATAGATCCAGTTGCCTATCGGGGAGATGTGCAATAGCCAGAACAAGCCAATCACGAACACCACCCACCATAGGATCGTGACTTGAAACATGCCGCCGAGATAGTCGCCGAAGATTACCTTGGTGAGCGGGTCCGGCACGAGCGAGACGCCGGTGCTGCCGGCGATCTTGACGGTGAGACCTAGCGTCAGACCCATCGTGAGGAACATGGTGCCAATGGTGATTGTGAGCGACGGGATGGTGGTTCTCGTCACGAACAGCCCGTTGAGAAAGCCGACAGCGAGGCCGAGACCAAGCGCGGCCGTTATGCCAAGCCAGTCGGGCAACCCATAGTGACCCGAGACGATGGCAGCGGTGAGAGACGCCGCGGGGATCACGGCACCGACCGAGATGTCGAGTTCCCCGGCGATCATCAGCAACCCTATCGGCAGCGCGATGATCCCGATCTCAGACGCGATGTTCAACCAGCTGGCCG
>NZ_JAMYNH010000072.1:0-530 GCF_040318975.1 Mesorhizobium sp. M0983
GTTAAACTGAGCAGGGGCGAGTTGAAAGCGTTGCTGCTGTCGGATGAGGACGGCTTTCGCCAGGTATTGCAGACTGTCGTGCAGGAGGCTCTGGAAGCCGAGATGACGGAGGCGATCGGGGCCGAGAAAGGCGAGCGGACGGCGGAGCGGGTGAGTTACCGGTCCGGGTATTACGAGCGCAAGCTGGTGACGCGGGTTGGGGTGCTGGAACTTCGCGTTCCGCAGGATCGGACGGGCCGGTTCTCGACGGAGTTGTTTGAGCGCTATCAGCGTTCGGAGAAGGCCTTGGTGTCGGCGCTGGTCGAGATGTACGTACAAGGCGTTTCGACCCGCAAGGTGAAGGCGGTGACGGAGGAATTGTGCGGCCACTCTTTCTCGGCCTCGACGGTGAGCGAGGCGACGATGCGGCTGGATGAGGCGCTCAAGGCGTTCTTCACGCAGCGGCTCGAGGAAAGCTATCCGTATCTCATCTTGGACGCGCGCTATGAACGGGCTCGCGAGGCGGGCGTGATCGCCAGCCAGGCGGTGCT
>NZ_JAMYNH010000073.1:0-500 GCF_040318975.1 Mesorhizobium sp. M0983
CGTTCTTCACGCAGCGGCTCGAGGAAAGCTATCCGTATCTCATCTTGGACGCGCGCTATGAACGGGCTCGCGAGGCGGGCGTGATCGCCAGCCAGGCGGTGCTGGTGGCGATCGGCGTGGATTGGGAGGGCCGGCGCCAGGTCCTGGGCGTGGAGCTGGCCAACCGGGAGAGCCATTCGAGCTGGCGCGAGTTCGTGACGGGGCTCAAGAATCGCGGGCTCGCCGGCGTCGAGTTCGTCGTCTCCGACGACCATCCGGGGCTCAGGGCGGCAATCCGCGAAGTGCTGCCCGAAGCGGTCTGGCAGCGCTGCTACGTGCACTTCCTCAGAAACGCGCTCGACTACGTGCCGCGCAAGGTCGACGACGATTGCCTGATGGAGCTCAGATGGTTCTACGACCGGCGCGACCTTGCCGAGGTCAAACGCGACCTGGCGCAGTGGATCGCCAAATGGCAGGCCAAATACCCGAAGCTGGTCAACTGGGTGGAAGACAACATCGAG